>CAYLRT010000068.1:0-15071 GCA_964385885.1 uncultured Anaerolineales bacterium
ATGCGAATCGATGTATTGAGCCTTTTCCCTGGTGTGTTCCTGAGTCCGCTGCAGGAGAGCATCCTCAAGCGGGCCCTGCAGCGGGGCCTGCTGACGATCTACCTGCACCAGATCCGAGACTACGCCCTGGATCGCCATCAGATGACGGACGACACCCCCTACGGGGGCGGGCAGGGGATGGTCATGAAACCCGAGCCTATCTTCCGTGCCGTGCGTGCCATCCTGGGGCAGGAACAGGCCCCCGTTATTCTCCTCACTCCCCAGGGACGACCGTTCACCCAGGCCATCGCTCAGGAGCTGGCACAGCAACCTCGACTGGTCCTGATCTGCGGCCACTACGAGGGCGTGGACGAGCGCGTGCGTCGGCACCTGGTGACCGACGAGCTCTCCATCGGCGATTATGTACTCACGGGCGGGGAGCTGGCCGCGCTGGTCGTCATAGACGCTGTGGCCCGCCTCGTGCCCGGGGTGCTGGGGGCCCAGGAGAGTGCCACCGAGGACTCCTTCGCCTCTGGGCTGCTGGAGGGCCCGCACTACACCCGCCCGCCTGATTTCGAAGGGTGGTCAGTGCCCGACGTCCTCCGGTCTGGGGACCACGCCGCCATCGCCCGCTGGCGGCGGCGCATGGCGCTGCAGCGCACCCTCGAGCGCCGTCCCGATCTGCTGAAGCGTGCCCCCCTATCTCCTGAAGATCAGGCCTTTCTGAAGTCCCTTACCTCCCAAAGGACTGAACCTTATGAAACATAATAGGGTATTGATATACGAGGCCGCGGGGCAGGAACCAGACGCTGAGGAGATCCGACGCTGGGAGGCTGCTCGTGTGGAACGTTTACAGGCCGGTGACCTCGACGCACTGGGAGATCTCTTCCAGGTCTACCACCAGCGGGTCTACCGCACAGCGCTGGCGCTCACCCGCGATGAGCGGGCAGCCGAGGATATCGTGCAGGAGTGTTTCGTGCGGCTCTATCGCTATGCAAGCTCGGTGGATCCAGCACGGCCGCTCCGACCCTGGCTCTATCGGGTCACGGTGAACCTGGCCCACGATTGGGCATCGGGCCACCGTTGGCAGCCACTGGATGATATCCTGGAATGGCTGGGGGGGCGGGGCGAGGTATTTCCGTCGCCGGATAAGGAGGTCGAGAGGCAAGAGATGGTACAGGTGGTGCGTGAAGCTATCGCTGAATTGCCACTCTCCCACCGGGCGGTCATCGTCCTCCACTATCTGGAGGACCTTTCGCTGGACGAGATTGCCCAGGTCCTCGACATCCCGGTGGGGACAGTCAAGTCCCGTCTGCATTACGCACGGCAGCGACTGCGCGTGCTGCTCACACAGCGGCAGGTGATGTTGCCGGCGATGCTGTACGAGTTGACATGAACAGGAAGCCATGATCGACGAGCTATTCAGGGAAGCGTTGGATCCTTACCGGACTGCCAGACCACGGCGTGGCAGGATCTGGCGCGGAATCACCGCACGCATCGGGTGCCCCAGAGGAGCCCATTGGGGTTTGAGCAGCCTGAGCGCCTGGCTTTGCCGACACTCGGGATTGGACCCCCACCCCTCCCTCTCCCAACTGGTCCGCGTGGCCTCGCCTCATGTCTACACACCACCGCCGATGGTCGGCCTGGCGCTGAGCCAGATCCTTAACCTGCGTGTAGCATCTTGAGAGGCGCGCTAGAAAATGGCACGTCAGCCGCTACTCACAGTGACGGGGCTCAGATATAGCGTTGACGCGCCCCATCCAATCTCGCTGGCCCTGAATGCCGGTGATCGGATCGGCCTGCTGGGGAACGACGAAGCCCACCTGAGCGCCTTCCTGCAGGTATTGGCTGGGCTGAGGGCGCCATTGGCCGGTCATCTCATGTGGCGAGGCAAGAGGCTGCGCCGCGTGAACCAGTTACGGCGACATGTGCGCCTGGTGTGGCGCAACCCCTATGTGCTCTTTGGCGGGCAATTGTCCGCCCGCGACCTCCTGTTCAGTCGCCGCGGGGGGGCAACCGATGAGGAACTGCGTGCCGGGGGCATGCCCTCCGCGGTGGCTGACTTTGACCTCCAGGCGCTCTCCGGGGTTCAGCGCATCCGGGTGGCCCTGGTCCATCTCCAACAACGCCCTCCTGACATTCTGCTCATCGATGACATCTTCCAGTCCATCATCCCTGAGGCCTGGGACGAGATCCTCCAGATCCTCGGCGCGACAACTTCCGCCTCTACGACCCTGGTGGTCGCTAGCAGACAGGCAGCGGCGTTACGCACCATGCGCACAGTGTATCGAATGACGGAGACAGGACTCATGCCTGTCCCCCGAGAGGCAATGCCGGGTAGAACGCTCCCTCTCCGGGCGCGATGTACTGACCAGGGAGCAGAGAGGGGGAGCCATTCTTAAGAGAACGACCGCCACGCGATTGTTCGGGATTGCTCAATACCGCAGCATGCTTGACATTTGGCTTTTTGTCCATAAAATTGTGTTAGTATCTTGGGCTCACCCGTGTTCTTAGGGCCCGCATATCGTGCAACGCGTGAGAGGAGGTGGTGCCCAGATAGAGAGCTATCTCACCAACGAACCACTGATAACACGTATGCTTGGATCCAAGTCGTTTTGTTTCAATCCTTTTAGTTGAAGGAGGAGATTGATATGGTTAAGAGAGCAATGGTTGTTCTCGGGGCACTGGTGGTGTTCAGTATGCTGCTCAGCGCGTGCGCGACGCCCACACCCGAGGTCGTTGAGAAAACCGTTGTCGTAGAAAAGACCGTTGAGGTCGAGAAGACCGTCGAGGTCGTGAAAGAGGTCACGCCGACGCCTGAGCCAGAGAAGCCTGCCGGCCCCAAGACGCTGGTCGTCTGCATGGGGCAGGAGCCCGACACCCTCTACTACTACGGTGGTGACATGTTGGCAGCACGTCACATCCAGGAGGCTGTCTACGATGGCCCCATCGACAACCGCACCTACGCCTACCAGCCCGTCATCCTGCAGAAGCTCCCCAGTTTTGACGACGGGGATGCCGTGATCAACACAGTGACGGTCCAGGCCGGCGACATGGTCGTCGATGACAATGGGGACGTGGTGGAGCTGGCCGAGGGCGTCAAGGTCCGCCCCGCGGGCTGCCGCAGCTCGGACTGCGCGGTCGAGTTCACGGGCGACCCCATCGAGATGGATCAGATGGTCGTCACCTTCAAGCTCCTGGAGGGCCTGAAGTGGTCCAACGGCGATCCCCTGACCGCCGATGACTCGGTCTACACCTACGAGATCTACATGGACCCCGACACGCCAACCAGTCGCTACCTGGGTGAGCGCACCACATCCTACGAGGCCACCGACGACATCACCACGGTGTGGACGGGCCTGCCCGGCTACATCGACAGCGTCTACTTCACCAACTTCTGGCAGCCCTTCCCCCGCAAGCTGTGGCAGGAGGAGCTGGGCTACAGCGCGGCCGACCTGATCGAGGCTGAGGAAAGCTCCCGCATGCCCATGGGCTGGGGTGCTTTCGTCATCAAGGAGTGGGCTGCCGGTGATCACATCACCGTCGAGAAGAACCCCAACTACTTCCGCGCCGACGAGGGCCTGCCCTACGTCGATACGGTCGTCTTCCGCTTCGTGCCCGACTCCAACGCCGCGGTGGCGCAGCTCATCTCGGGTGAGTGCGACATCGTCACGCAGGACGCTTCGCTGGACGACCAGGCCGAGCTGCTCATCAAGCTGGAGCAGGAGGGCGTGGTTCAGCCCGTCTTCGTCACCGGCACCGTCTGGGAGCACCTGGACTTCGGGATCAACCCTGTCCCGAGCTACGACCGGCCGGACTTCTTTGAGGATGTCCGCACCCGCCAGGCCATCGCCTACTGTCTGGATCGCCAGAGCGTGGTGGACACCATCCTCTACGGCCGCTCCATCGTGATCGACTCCTACATCCCGCCGGAACACCCGCTCTATGCGGCTGACCGCGTGGCTCACTACGACTACGACCCTGAGAAGGGTATGGCCCTGCTTGAGGAAGTCGGCTGGATCGACAAGGATGGCGATGGCGTCCGCGAGGCCTACGGCGTCGAGGGCGTCCCCGACGGGACCCCCTTCGAGGTCAAGTGGCAGTCCACGACAGCCTCCATGCGTGTGCAGTACATGCAGATCTTCCAGCAGAACCTGGCCGAGTGTGGCATCAAGGTCAACCTGGAGAACCTGCCCGCTGCTGAGTACTTCGCCGACGGCCCCGAGGGCCCGCTCTTCGGTCGACACTTCGACCTGGGCTCCTTTGCGTGGCTGACCAGCGTCGAGCCGCCCTGTGACCTCTACCTGGGCCTGGATACCAACATCCCGTCCGAGGAGAACAACTGGGGTGGTCAGAACGATCCCGGCTTCATGAACGAGGAGTTCGACGCGGCCTGCCTGCGCGCGCTCACAGCGCTGCCTGGCTCTGAGGATTACATCGAGGGACACAAGGAGGCTCAGCGTATCTTCTCTGAGCAACTCCCCGTCGTCCCGCTCTTCCTGCGCATCAAGCTGGCCGCCCATCGGCCTGAGGTCAAGGGCTTCGTGATGGACCCAACCGAGAACTCGGAGATGTGGAACATCGAGACCCTCGACTTGGAGATGTAGTCAGGAGTCTCAATAGTGCGGTGGTGGCAGCACCGGGTGCTGCCACCACCCCTTTTGGAGATCCTTTTTCAAGAAAGCTCGTGATGCTGTCACGAGCTTTCTTGAAAAAGGAACCCGCCATCGAACCTTTACGACCACCCACGGGTAATTGATGAAATGCATGTCGACCCGTCTACAGGATGTGACGGTCCCACTGCACACTCCTTGGTTCGGCCTGCATCCAATTGAGGGAAGACCATCAACTCTTGACTAAGGAGTCGGTGAATGACTGGATATCTCATACGTCGTGTGATTCAGATGGCCATCGTGGTCCTGGTGGCCACAGTAGCGATCTACGGCCTGCTCAATCTGGCCCCCGGTGGGCCCATGTCTGGGCTCAACCAGATCGGTGACCGCAGGCAGCGCTACAGCGAAGCTGACAAGGCCCGCCTCGCTGCTTACCTGGGGCTAGACAAGCCTCTGGTGCTGCGCTACCTGGTCTGGCTGGTCGGAGATGACTGGCTAGGGGCCGACTACATGTACGTGGGGCTGAAGCCGCCCGACGACATGCGATTCTGGGCTGCGCCAGGCATCGCCTATGCTCAGGGCGGGTACCCCATCTGGGTCCAGGGGGAACAGGTGGGCACCACTGGGGAGGATGATCTCCCACTCTATCAGGCCCACGAAGTCTGGATCCGCCCCAAAGGGGAGGAGAAACCAGATGATGTCATCGATGCCAAGATCATCAAAGTCGAAGGCACTATGATCAAGGCCGACGTAACCGCCGACGTGGTCGATGTTTACATCCAGGTCTCCCCCGAGACAGAATGGGTGGTGCCCGATGCGCCCAAGTGGCCCGAGGGACATTGGGTCAACGTGTCCTGGCTCTTCGGCCCTTACGGCCTGTTGGGCAAATACGCCCACTTCCATGGTGACAGTCACGGGGTCTTGCGCTTTGACTTTGGCACCTCGTGGTCGGTGGCCCGAGGCCAACCCATCGCCAAAATGATGAAGAGCCGCTTGCGCAACACGATCACGCTGATGACCACGTCCACTGTCCTCTCGTTGATCGTGGCTGTCCCCATCGGCATGTACTCGGCAGTCAAACAGTACTCAAAGCTGGACTACATCGTCACCACCTTCACCTTCTTCGGCACCGCGATGCCGGTGTTTTGGCTGGGCATCATGTTGATCCTGATCTTCTCGGTGAAGTTCCGGGACTGGGGCATCCCTTATCTCCCGGCTGGTGGCATCGCCTCGGTGCGCACGCCGCCCCAGGGAAGCCTCTTGCGTGCCATCAACGCTGAGCCCGGCGGCTTTCTCGATCGACTCTTCCACCTCATCATGCCCACCGTGACGTTGAGCCTGCTATATATGGCAGGATGGAGCCGCTACATGCGGGCATCCATGTTGGACGTATTGCGACAGGACTATGTGCGCACCGCGCGGGCCAAAGGTCTCTCAGAGCGTCTGGTGATCATCAAACACGCCATGCGCAATGCCTTGATCCCATTGGTGACCATCGTGGTTTTCACCATCCCCGGTATCTTCAGTGGGGCAACCATCACGGAGACAATCTTCTCCTGGCAGGGGATGGGACGGCTCTACTATGATGCCCTGGGCGCTGATGACTGGCCCGTCGTCATGGTCTTCCTTTACATCAGCGCAGTCCTGACCGTCATTGCCACCCTGGTGGGTGACATTTTGTACACCATCGTGGATCCCAGGATCCGTTATGAATGAACGAGAAGAGGATAGAGACAAGTATGGCTGTTCAAGATAACGTCACACGATTAGACGCCGAGGGCATGCTCACGCCCGAAAAAGAAAACCGCTTTCTCGTCGTCTGGCGGCGGTTTCGACGGCATCGTCTCGCCGTCGCCGGTATGTTCGTGCTCATCATCTTCATCCTGATGGGCATCTTCGCCCCGCTGCTGGCGCCCTATGACCCCATCGAGGACCAGGACCCCTATAACAAGAACGCCCCACCGTCGCCCGAGCACTTGTTGGGTACCGATGAGATTGGCCGAGATGTCTTCAGCCGCCTGCTCTACGCGGCGCGTATCTCGCTGACGGTGGCCTTTGTCGTAACCCTGTTAAGCGAGGTCGCAGGGGCGCTGATTGGCGGCGTCTCTGGGTACTTCGGCGGCTGGGTCGACAGCCTGATACAGCGTATCGTGGATTTCCTGCTCACGATCCCGCTGCTCCCTCTCCTGTTGGCCTTCTCATCGATCCTGCGGGGCATTGAGCTCCCACTGATACCTAAGCAATACACCAGTGTCATCGTCATTTCCTTCATCCTCATCGCCTTTGGATGGATGGGTACCTGCCGACTGGTGCGGGGCATGGTTCTGAGCCTGCGATCCCTGGACTTCACAGAGGCTGCACGCGCCCTGGGCATGTCGGATGGTCGCATCATCGTGCGGCATATGATCCCCAACGCCATGGCGCCGATCATCGTCCACGCCACATTGGGCCTGGGGGGCGTCATCGTCCTGGAGTCCGCGTTAAGTTTCCTGGGCTTCGGCGTACAGCCACCGGTGCCCACCTGGGGTAATATGCTGCAGGCTGCTCAGGCAGGGCTGCTTGGACAACCAGCCAAGGTTTTCTATCCGGGTCTGGCAATCTTCCTTACGTCCCTGGCGTTCAACTACGTCGGCGACGGTCTCCGTGACGCTCTTGACCCACGCTTGAAGCTCTGAGACAAAGGGGGAACAACATGGAGAGTCAACACGAACACGATCTCATCCTTGAGGTAAATCACCTCAGGACTTATTTCTACACCGAGGACGGCGTAGTCAAGGCAGTGGACGGAGTCGATTTCGATGTGCGGCGTGGTGAGATCGTCGCGCTCGTCGGCGAGTCAGGCTGCGGTAAGAGCGTGACCTCGTTCTCGATCATGCAGTTGGTCGGCATTCCCGGCAAGATTGTGGATGGGGAAGTCCTGTTCAACGGGCGCGACCTGCTCAAAATGCCCGAGAACGAAGTACGGCAACTGCGGGGCGACCGCATGGCGATGATCTTCCAGCAGCCCACCTCCTGCCTCAACCCTGTGTTCCGGGTAGGGGATCAGATCTCGGAGGTCCTCCAGATTCACCGTGGCATGGACAAGAAAGAAGGCTGGGAGCGGGCGGTCGAACTGCTGCGGACGGTGGGCATCCCTGAACCGGAGAAACGAGTCAGCGCCTTCCCCCATGAGCTCTCAGGGGGCATGGCCCAGCGCGTGATGATCGCTATGGCCCTGGCCTGTGAACCCGAGCTGCTCATTGCCGATGAGCCAACCACAGCCCTGGACGTGACAATTCAGGCCCAAATCCTGGATCTGATGCGGGGGCTGCAGTCTAAGCTCGGCACCTCCATTATCCTCATCACCCATGACATGGGTGTGGTGGCCGAGATGGCCGCGCGGGTCTCGGTGATGTACGCTGGCCGGGTCGTCGAACAGGCTGAGGTCAACACCCTCTTCGACGAACCCTACCACCCCTATACACGCGGGTTGCTGGCCTCGGTGCCGATCATGGGCACGGTCAAGGAGCGTCTGGACACCATCCCAGGCTCGGTCCCCAACCTGATCGACCTGCCACCAGGCTGCAAGTTCGCGCCGCGTTGCCAGGCGCGCATTCAGCATAACCTCCACATCTGCACAGAGAAAGAGCCGGATCTCATCGAGCTCGAGCCGGGCCACAAGGTCCGTTGCTGGCTCTACCAAGACCACAGGGAGGGGGACGCATAAGATGGCCGAGGTAAAGACAAACACACACACAAACGATGATCTGATTGTCGTCAAGGATTTGGTGAAGTACTTCCCCATCCGCAGTGGTTTCTTCCAGCGCGTCACCGCCCAGGTCAAGGCGGTCGACGGCGTGAGCTTCACCATCAAGCGCGGCGAGACGCTGGGCCTGGTGGGGGAATCTGGCTGTGGAAAGACGACCGTCGGTCGCACCATCTTGCGCTTGATCCCCCACACGAGCGGACAAGTCCTCTTCGATGGACGCGATGTCTTCTCCCTGCGTCCTCGCGAGCTCAAAGAAATGCGCAAGGAGATGCAGATCGTCTTCCAGGACCCTTTCTCATCGCTGGACCCCCGCATGCCCGTCGGTGAGAGCATCATGGAGGGGCTGGTCGTCCATCGCATTGGCACCCCCCAGGAGCGCTGGGAGCGCGTGATTGAGCTCCTGCGCAGGGTGAACCTGGAGGATTTCCACGCCAAGCGCTACCCCCACGAGTTCTCAGGAGGTCAGCGCCAGCGTATCGGGATCGCCCGTGCGCTTGCCCTGGATCCCAAGTTCATCGTCGCCGACGAGCCGGTCTCGGCGTTGGACGTCTCGGTTCAGGCGCAGGTCCTCAACATCTTGATGGACCTGCAGGAACAGCTCGGCCTCACGTACCTCTTCATCGCCCACAACTTGAGCGTCGTGGAGCACATCAGCTCCCGTGTGGCGGTGATGTACCTGGGCAAGATGGCCGAGTTAGCCGATCGCATGACCATCTTCGAAGAGCCGCTACACCCCTACACCCAGGCCTTGATGTCAGCGATCCCCATCCCCGACCCACGCAAAGCCGGATCGCGGGCCCGCATCATCCTGGAGGGCGACGTCCCCAGTCCTATCAACCCGCCGCCTGGATGCCGTTTCCATCCGCGGTGTCGCTACGCCATACCGGGGCTGTGCGACAAAGAGGAGCCTGAGTTCAAGGACTACGGGAACGGACACTTCGTGGCATGTTGGCGGGTAGAGAAGGAAGCCGGCTGGAACAAATAACCATATCACCAACAGAACCTTCACGGGGCGATGATATCTCTCTCATCGCCCCGTCGTGTTGCTCCCCCAGGGTAGCCGTCGACCCTCAGGACAAGGGGAGAGTAGCTGGCCGTGTACCGTCTCCTGTCGTGGCTCTCTCACTCTCCCACGACGGTATTCGCCGGCGGCATTTCCCGTCGGCCATGGGAGTACTCATCTCCCAAACCCCCATTTCACAAACTTTCCAATACCCACTATAATCGAAAATGGAGAACTCAGATGAGAGAAAGACAACCGAGCCTTCTCAGCGCGATTTGGATCATGCTCATCATCGGAGGCGTGGTCTTCTGGTTGGTGAGCTCCCTTGCCAACGAAGACCCACTCTGGTTCCTGCGTTCCTTCAATGCCGAAGCAGATTGGATCACCGTTTACCACGACGGGCAGGCCACCCTGTTCCTGCCCGGGGACCCAGGTTATGACCAGATCATGGCGGCCTTTGCTGATGCCGTAGCCCATTGGTCCGGCTATGAGAGCGGCGTCGGGATGTCCGAAGAGAGCCTGGAGGACTACCGCAGTCAGGGGATGCTGCTGGAAGTGCACTACAACACGCCGGTCCAGGTCCACACACGCCACATGTTCCCCAAAGCCAGGAACTTCTGGGTGCCTCTCACAGGCACCCACGCGCAGTGGCGACGCGTCTTCGCGGGACTCACCGACGAGCCCCGCATCGGCGTCCTGAACATCAGTGAGACCTACTTTGAGACGTTGCAGTCAGCGGTCTATGCCGCGCTCCGGATGGACCAACCTTAGGGTGATGCCATGTCTCTCCAATCTCTGATCGCAGATCACATCTCCAAGCCCCCCCTACTGGAATCGGGGGAGCCTGGCCAGGCCAGGATCCTGGTGGTCGATGATGAGCCACGCATGGTGGATCTCATCCGGGAGGTGTTGGATCTTCTGCCCGGCTGTGAGGTGTTGGTCGAGAATGACGGTGAGGGGGCGCTGCAGAGACTCCGCCGCCAGATCAGGGCAGGGCATACCGTGGACGCGGTGCTCCTCGATATCATGATGCCCGGGGAGGATGGCTTCCGCACGCTGCAAAAGCTCAAGGCCGACCCAGACTTGCGCCCGATCCCTGTCATTCTCATCACCGGCCTCGACTCGGCCAGCGCAAAGGCACGGGGACTGGAGATGGGAGCGGACGACTACATCACCAAGCCGTTCGATCCTCAGGAGTTGCTGGCCCGCGTCCGAGTCGTCCTGCGTATCCGCAACACAGAGCGGACCCTGCGCCAGCGGAACCAGGAGCTGGCCGCGCTGGACGAAATCAACCGCGCCATCTCGTCCAGCCTGAACCTGGAGGATGTCTTGCTGGCAGCCCTCAACGGCCTGGACCGCCTCCTGGCCGCTGAGGCATCCGTCATCATCCTGAACGAGGAAGGCTCCCCAGACTGGATCATTCGCGCGGCACGCAGTCCCAGGGGTGTGTGGCTCGAAGGGCGGGTAGTGCCCACCGATGAGGATCCGCTTTTGCACGCTCTAGCCACACTGGAGCCCGTCCTGGCCCGTGGCCTCTCCACCGGCTTCTGGGTCACACTGCTCCAACGCCCCACCCTGGACGTCCTGTGCGTGCCCCTGGTGAAGGGCGGAGACCCAATGGGTGCCCTGGTGGCCATGGCTGGTCCAGGTATGCTGCGCGAGCAGGACATCACCCTGGTGAACCATGTGGCAGCAACCGTCATCGTGGCGGTGGAGAAAGCCTGGCTCTTCCACGACCTTGAGGCTTTTGCTGACGAGATCGAACGCTCCCAAGACCAGCTCATCCAGGCTGAGAAGATGGCAGCGGTCGGTCGGTTGACAGCCTCCCTGGCCCATGAGATCAACAACCCCCTGCAGGCCATCCAGAACAGCCTGCACCTGGCAGCCCATCCGGGGCTGGCCCCCGAGCAGCGTCAGCGGTTTCTGGAGATGGCACAGACTGAGGTGAACCGTCTGATCCAGATTGTCCACCGCATGCTCGACTTCTACCGCCCTTCCTCGGCGATGCAGGTGCTCAACATCAACCGCCCCGTCGAGGATGCCCTGGCCATCGCCGGAAAACGGCTTCAACAGACCCGTATTCACGTGGAGACGCGGCTGGCGGCCGATCTCCCGCCGGTGCAGGGGATCGCCAATCAATTGACTCAGGTTTTCCTGAATATCGTGATCAATGCCATCGAGGCCATGCCCGACGGCGGCACCCTGTGGGTGGGAACCGCCCACCACGCACGGGCGAAACAGGTGGTCATCGCCTTCCGCGACAGTGGCCCCGGGATCCCCGCCGAGATCAGGGACCATCTCTTCGAGCCTTTCCACACCTCGAAGCCCACCGGCACCGGGCTGGGGTTGGCGATCAGTTATGGCATCATCGAGCGGCACAACGGCACGATCGAGGTGGAAAGCCCGCCAGGTGGCGGGACGACCTTCATCATCCGGCTACCGGTACACAAAGAACCGGAGGGATAGCGGTTATGGACAAACAGGCACATATCCTCGTGGTAGATGACGAAGCCCCGGAGCGCATCACGTTGGGAGAGGTCTTAAGGCTGGAGGGATATCAGGTCAAGCTGGCAGCCTCGGGGGAGGAAGCGCTGGCCCTGGTCCAGGAGACCACCCCGCCCTTCGACATCGTGGTGCTGGATCTGCGCCTGCCAGGGATCGACGGGCTGCAGGTGCTGGATCATATCCGTCAATTGTCCGACGAGACCATCGTCATCCTGATCACCGGGTATGGGACGTTGGAGACGGCCATCCGTGCTCTGCGCAAGGGGGCCTATGATTTCCTGCTCAAGCCTTGCCCGGTGGACGAGGTGCTCCGTGCCGTGCGCCGGGCCCTGAACGAGGTACAGGCTGGCCGTCATCGCCGGGCGCTGGTACAGCAGCTTCAGAGCACCCTGCAGGAGTTGATCAAGACAGATAGCGTGGACGAACTTGAACCTGCCGTCCAACTCACAGCTCACAACGAGGATGTCATCGTGGCCGGCGACATCAAACTCGACCGCGCACGCCACATGGTCACCCATGAGGGGAAGCCGGTCGAGCTTACGCCCACCGAGTTTCGACTGCTGGAATGTCTCATCACTCGCGCGGGAGAGGTCTGCTCTCCTCAGGAGCTGGTCAAATGTGCACAGGGATACGAGACCGACGCCTGGGGAGCACGCTCCATCATCCGCGTCCACATTCGACGCCTGCGACGGAAGCTCGAGCCGACACCGGAGGACCCGCAACACATCCTCAACGTACGCGGCGTGGGCTATATATTCGTCGCCGAACCTGAGGGCGAGGCCTGAACCATGAACCAGGCCAGAACGCCCCAGGGACTCCCCAAGAACACCCACCGGATGCGGCGCGTGCTGGACCGCCTGCGCCACCTCAAGGCCGCACATCATGCACGGGGGCAGCGTCGCTCCTGGCTCGAGCGGGTGATCCAGCGCCTGAGAAGGCAGGAGCCGCAGGACGATCCCGATCAAGCGGGATGAGGAGCCGCAATTCCTCCCAGCGCCTCTCTGTCCCACAGAAACCAGTGAGGGGAGTGATTTGTGGCGTGAGTCTGCGCGGAGGGTGTGAGGGTTCGCGCCCAGATCGAACTACTACGCTACAGCCCTGATACCTAATACCAGACGAGGAAAAGCTCCTGGGCACGCCCCGTGACCACGCCGTCTGTGGCCTCGACCGTCAGCACGGCCCATGTGCCCGGCCGCAGGTCGGCCACGGGCAGGGACAGGGTCACCCGCCCCTGATCATCGGTGGCCACAATATGCGTGAGTTCCTCGATAATCTCGCCATCCTGAGGGCGCACCGTCACCCTCACCTGCGCATCGGCCACCGGATCCCCCCGATCGTCTGTCAGCAGAATACGGACCTCCTGCATGCGCTCCAGGCCAACCACTGAGCGGCCCATCCCCACCAGGATGCGCCAACTGACCGGCCCCCGCCCTGCGACGCGATAGGACCCACGCATCAAGGCATCCGGCGGCAAACTGTCGCGGTGCAGGCTCACGTAGAGCTCACCCAGGTTACCCACACTCATCCATGAGGTCCCTGGATCCCACACCAGCTTCAGCCGCTGGAAGTACTGCACGATCCGCTGGTTCTCGATGAGCAGCTCACTGATGGGGTAGCCGAAGAGATCCACGCCCCCATGGCTGGCGAAGTAACGCAAGAACATATGAGCCACACTGTGTCCCGTCTCGGGGTAGTAGACACGCCCAATGGAGACGCGCGGTGAGGCCACTGGCGGACGTCGAAAGCCCATCTCCTCCCCGAGCAGCCCCAACTGCACTTTGTACGGGTCAGGGTTGAAGGGATGCCACTCCATGCGAGCCTTTTGGAAGTACTGGACCAAAATCCCGTGGTTGTTGTAGGGAGCGGAGATCGGATAACCAAAGACCTCCAGACCACCATGGGTGTCGAAATACGAGAGGAAGGCCCCACTAACCCAGAAACCCGTCTCCTGGAAGAAACGTCGCTCCTGAGACGGGGGAGGATCACCTCCAGGATAGCGGGCCAACAGCGGCTGCGGCACCACCAGACCGAGCACAACAGTCAGTGCGACGATCCATATCACACTCGAGACGCGAGGCCACCCAATTCGGTGTTGCATAGTCTTCCTCAAATCAAATCATTAGTTACTATCATTATACATAAAACATTACAGAATTGCAAGGATATGTGGCCGGTCTCCTGCTTTGAGCGTGTGGGGTGACTGTCACCTCTGTCACGGCCTTTGCCGCGAGCCACCGCTCTTGTGACAACCTCCACAGACTCTCCACGGCTCTAATCCTGACCTTCGGGACGTTCCACCCACATCATATACGTCTGCCCACCAAGTGCAAATGCGGCCCACTTCCCCGGCTCGAACTCCACCCAGACATCCTGCCCCCCCAGGGTCAGCACGTCGATCACATCTCCCTCGTGGAGGTCGCCCAGGTCCTCATACTGCCTGCCGGGTCCCCGGCGCACGTTGAGCTTGCGCACCAGCACCCGCGCCCGACCAAGCGGGCGCCGCCTCTCCAGCGCCGGCGACTGCCCATAGGCATAGGCGACCAGGTCTGACTCCTGCCCGTTGAACCAGTTGAGGTCCACGGTGCGCCCGGTGATGCCCGCCACCCTACCCTTCGCCGTGTACTGCCAGAACTGCCATTGGGTCCACTCTCGCGGCAGGTATGGCTCCTGAGTATAGCTGGCGATCCACAAGTCGTAGTCGGCCCAGCGTGCGCTGGATCGGACATAACGATGCCACCACCAACGCGCCGTGTAGATCAACGGCCTCCTGTCCACCAACGACTCCAGCCGCTCCAGAGCCACGCCGATGGAGGTGGTTATCGTATCGCTGCTGGCATGGTCGGTGCGCTCCAGATCCAACACCAGGGGAAGGTCCGGGACCCGTGCATCCAACACCGCCAGGAAATGGTCCACCTGCGCCCGGGGGTCCTGGTCAAAGCGCATCACATGGTAGGCTGACACCAGCAGGCCAGCCCCCCTGGCCCCGGCCCAGTTCTGAGCGAAGTACGGATCGACATACGTGTCTCCGATCGAGGCACGGATGAAGACAAACCGATGGCCCTCTGCAGCCACCTTCGGCCAGTTGATCTCGCCCTGCCAGCGAGAGACATCCAGGCCAGAGACACGCTGTACCATGTCACACCTCTGACGATTCCACGTCTCACTCAGAGCCCTCTCTTGCCATTATACTGGCAGGGGCAAGGGTTGCCCAGAAGGGCCTTTC
>CAYLRT010000069.1:0-12583 GCA_964385885.1 uncultured Anaerolineales bacterium
CCCTGATCACAGATCGCGAAAGCCCGGGCCAGGGCCTCATAGACCTCGCCCTTGGGTCTGAACTCGTGCCCCACATAGAAGGCATAATCGGTCTCGGCGATGGCCCGGCAGATGCCGGCGTAGTTGAGCTCCTGGGTGTCGTCGAAGTCGTGGCGGCCGGGCACCCCCGCCGTGTGGAAATGCCCGATCCACTGGATGTTCTCACGGATGGTGCGGATGATGTCGCCTTCCATGATCTGCATGTGGTAGATATCGTAGAGCAGCTTCACATTGGGGCTGCTGACGCGGCGGCATACCTCCAGCCCCCAGGCGCTATGATCACACTGATAGCCGGGGTGGTCTACCTTCGAGTTCAGAAGCTCCATGTTCAGGTTCACCCCTTTGGCCTCGGCGTAGGGGGCGATGCGCTCTAGCCCCTGCACCGTGTATGTGATGGCCTCCTCCTCACTCACGCCTGGCCGTCGATTGCCGCTGAAACAGATCAGGCCGGGGATCCCCACCTCAGCGGCGATGTCGATGGACTCGCGCAGCTCTCGCTCGATGCGCGCGTGCTGGGTGGGGTCGTTCAGACCCACCGCCAGACTGTCATGTCCGCTCATGGTAGCGATCGCCAGGCCATAGCGCTTCGCCAGCTCTACGACCTGGGGGAAGGTCTCGTCACGTTTCCACAGCTCAATGGCCGCGAACCCCAGCTCAGCCACCCGGGCGAAGAACGTCTCCAGCGGCACGTCTGGGGGCTTCATCATAGGGTAGCACACCGATTGCTTAATCCGCATAGCTCACCTCCTGTTGTGACTCCACACGCACCCCTAACATTCTGGCCCCAATCAGCCCCAGCACAAGGCACACGGTGCCCGTCACCGCGAACATCGGCTGGATGCCTATCCCGTCGGCCAGGATGCCGCTCAGCCAGGGGCCGGTGAACATCCCAACAGCATAGACCGCCTGGAAGAGCCCCATAGCCGTCGCGCGCTGTTCCTCTTCCACATAGCGGATACTCAGGCCCATCAGCACCGGGTAGCCGGTGCCGGCCGCCAGCCCCATCAGCACCTGCCCCACGAACACATGGTGGACACTGCGAGCCAGCGCCAGCACCGCCATACCCAGCCCCATACAGATGAAGCCCGCCCTCACCAGCGTACGCTCGTCCATGCGCCGCGCCAACACCGTTGTCGCCAGGTTGGCTGCCATCACCACGGCCACGTTCAGACTGGTGAGCATGCTGAGAACCACGTCACTGGCGCCCAGCTCGTTGGCCAGGTTGGGTGTGAAGCCAAAGGTTGACGACCATACGGCATAGAGCAGGATCGTCCCCAGCAACGCGGGCAGCAGCACCTCGCGCCGCGTGATCAGCGCACCGACCTCCCTCAGGGAGCGGGATCGGGAGGCGACGCTTCTCTCCTGCACCGAGAGCATCACGCCCAGCCCCAACAGGGCGATCCCGATCGCCACCATGAAGGGGAGCGTATAGCCCCCGACCGTGTTGAGCGTGCCTGTCACACTGGTCGCGATCACCCGCGCAATGGCGCTCACCGCAGAGACAATGGCCGACGCGCGCACGGCCTCCTCCGGTGGGAAGAGACTGCTGAGTCCCACCACCAACAGCACCCAGGCTCCGGCCGCGAATCCGGTGAAGGCCCGTCCCAGTGCCAGGCCCGCCGTGTCATGGGCCAACCCCATGGTCAGAGCCCCGAGCGCCGAGAAGAGGAACCCGCCAATGATGAAAGGCTTTCGTCGCCCCACCCGGTCGGCTACAATGCCCAACGGTAGACGTATCACCGCCTGCCACAGACCATACATGGAGAGCACGATCCCCACGACGGCCAGATCGCCTGTCTTGCTTGCCACGTAGACCGACAACGTCGGCACATAGACGTAGAGGGACGCCATGAAGAGAAATGCCGCGGCGATGTAGCTCGCAACCAGGCGGCGACGGGATGCCTCCCCCCTCAACTCACGATCCATGCCTGAACCTCCGACTGTCACAATATGCGCGGCACATGGCGTGCCGCGCATTAGCAGATGCCGCTCAAGTATACGCGTGCTCTGTCCTATGTCTATGTCTATGTCGCGTCAAATCCCAGGTCCGCCATGCCACAGGGTAACCCATGCTCTCGCACGGCTTCCTGCACGGACGCGATGGACAAGGCATCGGGGGTGCAGCCCCGCCTCACGGCCAGGCTGGCCGCGATCCCGGCCAACTGTCCCGTTGAAGCTGCCGTGGGAATGACGCGGGCCACCTCCCAGGCATCGCCCTCGGCCGCGATACAGCGCCCTGCAACAAGCAGGCCGCGCACCTGGCGGGGCACAAGCGCCCCATACGGCACCTCCCGCAGCGGACCTGCCCGCCGCCAGTCCGGCATCACCCCCACCGCATGGGGATGCGGCAAGTTCACTGCATCGGCCTGCAGGGTCTCGCGTCCCTCGACGCGTCGCGTGGTGCGGAACTGCGCCATAGTGGGCAGCGTGACCGGGAAGCTGTGTGCCCGGGCCTCGGGATCCTCTGCCAACTGTGCTCGATAGCGTGCACGCAGCAACGCCCGGCCAGCCAGCACGAAGTCCGTGACCTGGCGGCCGTCCACGCCATGATAGATGGGGTGGTTGTCGGGATGTCCGCGCCCCATGGCATCGGCTCCCAGCCGCACCATGTTCAACCCCGCTCCGTGGGCATGCTCCAGCGCCCACAATGACAGCCAGTTGTGGCCTGTGACGCAGGGCGCGCCAGCACGCGCCGCGACATCAGCATCCCCCGTCGCGTCCACCACGCACGTGGCGTACAGAACGCCCCGACCGCTCTTGTTCTCCACCTGCAGACCCACGACCCGGTCCCCCTCCAGCAGCGGATGGGTCACCAGCGTGTCCAACCAGGGCTCGACCCCGGCCTCCAGCACCACCTCGTCCAACGCCAGGGCGAAGGCTGCGGGTGAGAAAGCCGCCTGGAGACGTGGCATCGGCTGCCCGATCTCAGGGCGCGGCGCATCCCCGGTCCAGATCGCGGGCACTGCCCCCGGGCCGTAGCGGAGGCTGGCCCACAGCAACTCCTCAGCGATCCCAAAGATCACCTGGTGACCCAGACCATCGCACAACGGCAGGAAGACATTGACCAGGCCGGTCGTCGCCAGCCCACCCAGGAGGATGGTCTTCTCCACCAGCGCCGTGTGCAGCCCACTGCGGGCACACTGGAGCGCCGCCGCGACACCCGCCACCCCGGCGCCGACCACAACCACGTCATAGTGTCTCTCGAAAGCCATCCTACGCGCGCTCATGTGGCAGCGGAGCCACGCGGCAGGTGCGACGAGTCAACACGCAGCCCCCAGGCTAACCTGAGACCCACGAGGGCCAGCAGGGTAGCCCCGGCGAAGATAGCCTCGGCCGCCAGGTGGGAGAGCAGAGCGCCGACGATGAGCGAGTTGAACGCCGTGACGCTCACCAGGATGCCAGTGGCCGCCAGATAGGCGGGGCGTCGCGCCTCCGGCGCGATCTCCAGCAGGTAGACGCTGAAGCTCCACCACAGGCTGCTGTTGATGTAGCCGATCAGGAAGAAGGCCAGGCCATAGCCCACCAGGGGATAGATCCCTATCCCGGCCAGCGTCACCGTCGCAAGCGCCACCACCTCCAGGGCCGAGGCGACGCGCAGCGCCGCCCAGCTTCCCACGTGGTCTACCAGGAAGCCGCCCAACATGGCAGCCACCGCACTACCCACGCTCTGCAACACCAGGAAGGTGCCCACCCGGGCCTGGCTCTCCGCCAACACCTGCCCGGCCCGCACGACCACGAAGGTGAACGGCGCCGAGGCCGTGAAGGTCACTACCTGCACCAGGATCAGGCGCCGCAGCCGCGGGTCCTCGCGCAGATACTCTCGCATAGCCCGCAGGCTGCGCCTGATATCCACGCGCTCGGCCACCGGCGGCTGGGGAGCCTCACGGATGATGAGCATGCTCAGCACGGACATCATCAACCAGAAAAAGGCGGCAGAGAAGACCAGCGCCCATCGCACCGCCCAGGTCACCCCCTGCAGGTTCAGGAGGTAGTTGACCGCATAGCCCGCCGCCATTGCGCCCCCGCTGGAGAGCAACTGCCCCAGCCCGAAGAAACGCCCTCGGAAGCCCTCCGGCACCACCTTCCCCACCAGGACGGGCCAGGTCACCCCGTTCAGCCCCTCGGAGGCGAAGAAGAGCATCACCGATAGCGCCAGCGTCGCCATCGTCAGCATGGGATGGCTCTCCGCCCACCACAGCACCGCACCCACCAGCAGCAGGATCGGGAGCCGGCCCATCAGGCTGGCGGCGATGAGCACCGGCTTCATGCGGGAACGTGTCTCCAGCACGCTGGCCACCCAAACCTGCGGCAGGGTGGTCATCAGGGCGCGGATCGTGGCCAGGGCCCCCACCAGGACCTGCGAGCCGGTCGCTTCGTTGACGAAAGCCGGCACTACGATCAGCGGGTCATAGAAGGCAAACCCCAGCGAGAAGAAGATGAAATCGCCCAGCAGGGCCAATACGTTGCGCAGCGACCGATCGTGCCGGTCACCATCTGTAGTCTGGATGGTGTTACTCATTTCCAGCACCTAAGTCAGCGAAGTCCAGGCAGCCCGTGCCGTCATGGACGCACCCACACAGACTGAATGGCATAGGGGCGCATCGCAACCGTCAGCCGCCGACCCTCGAGCTTCACCAGGCCATCGGACAGCGGTCGCTCCAGGGTATCCACCGCCACCGCCGTGGCCCCCTCACCCACCAGAGCCGGGGCCAGGTCTACCACGGCCTCCGCGCCCAGGCCCTCGGTCTCCACCAGGCGCAGCACGAAGCCCTCACCGGACTCGGCACGCTTGAGCGAGCCCAGACGCACATTGCCGGGTGACAGCGAGACGAAGGCCTGCACCGTAGGCAATGGCCCCCTGTGGAAGTCGCAACTGGTCACCACCAGCGGGAGGTTTGCCTCCTCGCCGGCGCGCATCATGTCACCGATGCGCCACTCTGGACCGTGGGGCACCAGGGCGTAGGCGATCTCATGCTCCCCCAGATCGGGCAGGGGGTCGGGGTCCAGGCTGGCCCGCAGCAGGGTCATCTGGAGCGTGGTGCCCTCAACGCTGAAGCCGTACTTGGACGTGTTGACCAGGGTCGCGCCATAGCCACTGCGATCCGAGAGATCAGCCCAGCGCTGCGCCGGCACCTCCTCACCCTGGTAGAGATCGCGCTCCAGGGCACCGTAGGGGATCTCGTAGAGAGCACGCGGCGCCTCGATCGCCAGCGGGAAGCGCACGCTGAGGTTGGGGATCCCGCGCTGACGGTCCCCCATCTCCCGCCAGTCCACCCGCAGCCTGAAGTCGATCTGGGGCTTGCCTGCCTGCACCATGATGTCGAGCTGCAGCGTCGTTTGACCAAGCTGGCGGGACCACCGCCAGGCCTGGACGTAGGGGCCTGCCGCCACCTGGGTCAACGTGCCCCCCTCCACCAACTCCCGGCGCTCCTTGAAGGGGCCGATGGTCCACGCTGACATGCCCTCAAAGGCCTCCAGCGCGTATTGCAGGACCCCCAGCCGCGCCCCGCGCGGCACCAACTCCCGTCCTGTGCGCTTGTCGACCAGGCTCACCACGCTGCCCGAGGCTGGCTCCAGGGTCACCGTCAGGAACTCGTTGGCCATGGTGTAAGCGCGTCGCGGCTGTACGCGTGCGGCCCCGCCCACGCCGTCCCACAGGCTGCGTTCCGCAGGGGAGGGAAGGCCAAACTCCAGGCGGCGATCAGAGATGCACACCACGCGATAGCCCAACGCGGGCACCGTCACCGGGAAGGCCACCTCAAGATACCGATGTCCCGCGTGATGCCCTGTGCCCATCACCTGCACAGGCTGCGGGGCCATCCCCTCTCCGCTCACCACGAGCAGGGCGGGGTCAAGCTGTGTGTCCCACAGCCTGGCCCGCACGATCTCATGGCGCTCATAGGGCAAAGGGTTGAACACCAGATAAGCACGATCGCTGGCGCGCGTCACGCCAAAGGCAGACTCGCCGCCCTGACCCGTCCCAGCGCCCACTCCCGCGCCCATGGCGCGATTGGCCTCCTGTTCATCCTTGTAGCGCCGCAGTGCATCATCCCGCTCAAACCCGCGCCGCAGAGCCTCGGTGTCCACCAGGCGGGCCAGAGCACGCAGGGCGTTGGTGCGCGCAGCGCCGGCCGCGGCCTGCATCTCCTGGGCCTGTCCCAACGTGTAGTGGCGGGTGGCACGCACCCCTGAGCCAGGCAGAATGTCATGGAACTGACTGAAGAGCAGGTAGCGCCACGCCTGCTTGAGGTTGGCCTGGGGATAGGGCACCTCGGCCAGTTGCTCCCCCAGCACCGCCGCGGCCTCCGCCGTCATCAGCAGATTCTCGCCGTGACGGTTGGCCTCCTTCTGGCGCGCCTGGGAGGTATAGCAGCCGGTGAAGACGAAATTGCGCTCCCCGGTGATCTCCGGCAGGTCGTGCGCCTGGGCCTCCGCCGTCTCGAAGAACGCCCGCAGGGTGGAGAACTCAATGCGCGGGTAGATGGGCCAGGTGGCCATCGTCAGCAACCGATGAATGTCGCGGCGCGTCGGCCCGCCCCCGTGGTCACCCACACCGTAAAGCACCGGCATGCAGGTCAGGCCGGTGGCCTGACAGAAGTCCAGCAGCGGATCGGCGATTGCGGACGTCACCTCCACCGCGGTCCATGCCCTGTTGAAGTGCATGTACCATTGGATATCGTTCAGCACCAACAGACGGGAGCCATCGCGCCCCAACCACCAGTAGAGGTGGGGGCCGCGGCTGCCGCGGCAGTGATAGTAGTACTTCACCCCTCCCCGCGCCAGGATGGTGGGCAGGGTGGCAGGATGGCCGAAGGTGTCGGGCTCGAAGTCGATGGGGACATCCTCCGGGGTCAGCCCAAAGCGGTCGGCGAAATAGGCGCGGGTGTAGAGCAGATGACGGCTGATGCTCTCCCCATTGGCCAGGTTCTTGTCCCCCTCCACCCATTGGCTGGCCATGACCTCCCAACGCCCCTCCGCCACCCGCTGCTGGATCTGAGCGAAGGTGGCCGGATCGTACTTCTCCATCGCAGCGTAGGCCGACGCCTGACTCTGGGAAAAGATGAACTGGGGGAACTCCTCCATCAGGCGCAGCATGGTCTGAAACGTGTCCTGCAGCAGGGCCACCGTCTCGGGCCAGGCCCACTGCCAGTTCATATCGCTGTGAGCGTGGGCGACACAGCGCAGGCTGTAGCGCTTGGCCGCCTCTCCCAGAGGGCTCAACAGGGCCTCCGCCTCGGCCGTCAGGCCCTCCACATCGACGACGGGGCGCTGGAGCCCCGCAGCCAGAAGACGAGTGGCCTCGATCACCTGCGGCTGCCACGCCTGGCGCTGCTGTGGGTGGGCCTCCACCAGTTGCGCGGCGAAACGCAGCTCCGCCCGGATGCGGGTCAGGCGCTCGGCCAGTTGTGCCTCTGCCATCCCCGTGGTCTGCTCAAACTCGGACAACGCCTGTGCTAACGATACTGGCATGAAAGTTCCTCCTCATGATCAGACACGATTTTCACCCATCCTCCATCACTTCCCTAATGCGATGTCCCCCGGCCGCCCGGCTCCGGCCGTTGGGAAAGTGCAGCATCCGCTCCCATCTCTCACCGGGCAACGGAGGATCACCTCTCACGTTCAGTGGTTGGTGGGGTCCTCCTCACGCCTGTGCAGTCGAGCGAGGCAGTCTGGGCAGATACCGTGGGTGAACTCCACCTCGGTGTGGGCCTCCACATAGGATTCCAGCTCGACCCAGGTGCCATCCTCTTGCTGGATCTTGCGCCCACACCAGGCGCAGATCGGAAGCAGCCCCCGCAGGGTCCGGATTGTCTCAAGGGCCTCCTTCAATTCCGCGTTGCGTTGGGCCAGCTCTTTATTGGCCCTGCGCAGGGCAATCCAATCCTCGAACCTCGCCCGCGCCAGCGTGAGGGTGCGCCGCAGTGTCTGCCCGTCGACCGGCTTCACCAGATAGGCCATGACCCCGGTGTCGCGGGCGCCCGCCAGCAGGTCCTCCGTGTCATACGCTGTCAGAAACACCACGCACGTCAGCCGCACTTTCTGGATCTGGCGGGCCGTCTCGATCCCATCCATATCTGGCATCTCCACGTCTAACAGCACCACGTCTGGTTGTTGCTCCCTCACAAGTTGGATCGCCTCATTGCCGTCCTGCGCCTCGCCCACGACCTGGTAGCCCACCGTCTCCAGAAGCCGGCGGAGCATCCGCCGGAACAGGGCGCTGTCGTCCACGATCAGGATGCGCATCACGCCTCACCCATCCGCACAGTCTGGCTACGATCCGCCGGGATCGGACAGGCCCAACCCGAAGAAGGCGTTTGCATTGCCAAAGAGCCAGGCATAAGCTACCTCCTTGGCCTCGTCCAGATCCAGGTACCCTATCTCGACCATATCGGAGAGGGCGATGGCGATATTGTCACGCGCAATCTGCGCATGTGCCCAGGCGCGGTCCACACTCCCCCCGAAGTCCGAGCCGTAGCCGTGGATCTTGCCGTGGGGCACCGAGGTCAGAGCCTGCTTGAAGAGCTGTTGGCAGTAGAAGGGATCGATGATGTTGGCCCAGCAGAAATCCAACGTGACATTGGGGTAGTTCTTGCCCAGGAAGAGCAACTCCCCGCCATAGGGCCAGTTGGCGTGAAACAGATCGAAACGCACGTCACGATGCATCTCGATAAGGCGCGTCAGCCCCAAAGCGTTGGTCTTAGTGATCTCGTTGCGGATGCCCGCCATGTGCCCGGTGTGGATCTGCACCGGCAGCTCCAGATCACGCGCCATGCGCATGAAGGCATGGAAGAGGTAATCGTCCAGCGGCTTTACCCCATCCGGATAGGCCGCCGAGCGTCGGGGGTCCGCCATGAACCAGTTGAAGACGGCCTCCGCCTCCGCGCGGGTGGGGTTGTCGTACTCCAGGGTGCGCGTGTAGGCGGACTGATCCTTGAACGTCACGGCCCCAAACGCCTTATGCCCCTTGAAGATCTCCCAACAGGCCTCCAGATATTCGTCCAATGAGGTCACCCGACGGCCTAGAGGCGCTACACGCTGCTGCACGTCATCATAGCTGCGGATATTATGGTAGCTGGGCAGGGAGATCGCCAGATAGCCGCGCGGCGTCAGCTCCAGGGAACCGTCCAACACCTTGCGGACGTCGGGCCAGATGTCCAATATCCGCCCCACGATGTGCGCCTCGTCCAGGATCTGCTCGAAGCGCGCCTGGTCGCTCAGATCCAGCAGCCGCTCACTCATCCGGCGCAGCGCGTCTAGCGTCAGCTCCGACTCGCCGTAGAAGTGCTGGAGCACCCGGCGCGTGACCTGAGCATAGCCAGTGTGACAGGTGCGACGCCAGGCCCGCTCCAGCACCGGCCAGCGCTCCTCCAGCGGACGTTCTTTGTCCTCCAGGAGCGCCATATCCTCATCGGAGGAGGCGCTCAGGATATCGCTGTGGAAGTAGCCGGCGATCACCACCTGGATAGGATCCTCGTACTTCGGTCCGCAGGTGCCCGAATGGTCGTGACAGTCGACCAGCGGCACCGTCTCACAATACGCTCGTAACGCCTCGTAACAGGCTGCCCTACCGTGCATCACATCCTCCTGCTCTCAATCTTATCGAGCCATCCACGCAGACACGCGATCGCCGCGGGCGCGACGGCCTCATAGTCATACTTGTACAGATCCAGGGAGAGAGGTCCGTCATAGCCCACGTCGTCCAGTGCCTCCAGGTACTTCAACAGATCGATGTCCCCCTCCTGAGGCAGGAGATGGTCGTGCACACCGGCCGCCATGTTTTCGATGTGACAGTGGACGGCAAAATGCCCAATGCGGTAGATGGCGGCCAGGGGATCTGGGTCGCAGAGGAAGACGTGTCCCAGATCGAGGTTGACCATCAAGGCCGGTGAGGCGACCTCCTGCATCAATCTCAGGGTTGCCGCTGTCGAGCCGACCACGAACCCCGGCTCGAACTCCTCCGCCAGAACCACCCTATACACCTCCGCCAGCCGGGCCAGCACCTTGGTACGCTGTACCATCTCTCTCCATTCCTCGCGGGTGCCGGTGCGCTGCGGCGGACCAGAGAAGACAAAGAGGTTGGTCCCAAACTCCGGCGTCAGCCGGATCGCCTCTTGCGACAGTTGGAAAAGATAATCATCGTAGACATAGTCCACATGGTAACTGACCGAGACCGGGTGCAGGCCCAGCGTTCTGACCTGCTCCCGCACAGCGGTGATCTTCTGGGGGGTGAGCTGATCGGGTTGCATGCCCTCAGGCTCCAGACAGATCTCTACCCCATCAAAGCCCACCCTGTGCAGACGCTGAAGCGCCTGCTCTATGGGCAGATGCGCCAACGGCTGTGTCCGTCCTAGAAGCTTCATTCTCCACCTCCCTCGTCCCTCCTTGGCTCCAGGCAGCCCTGATGGAAAGGAGAAAGCGGGCTGCGCGCCCCAGCGCATCCTCATCTCCAAATCCACCGGCTTTGGTCACCACAGGCAGGCCATGCGCCATCCCCCCCATCAACACCCCCCAAGGGATGCCGGGCTCGACCTCACCGCCAAGCCGCAACGCCCGTGCGCCCAAAGCCCCATAGACCGCCATGGCTGTCTCCCCCCCTGTCACCACCAGGGCACCCACCGACCCTGCTTTGAAAGCCTGGTGCACATGCGCAGCCAGTGCTCCGGCGATCTGCCCCTCGTGTCCACGCCGATAGCGCAGGTCCGTCGCGCTGAGCAGGACCACGTGGGCCGTCTCGCCACCCTTCATGAGGGGGCACCCATCCAACGATGGGGTCACGACCGGTACCCCGGTGGCCCGTATGACCTCCGCTTGCCGCCGGCTCCGTGGATGGCGACTTCCTACCACCACCCAGACCGCGCCAGCGCCCCGCCGTAGGGATTGGGGAGCCACGGACGATGACGACCAGCCCTCCCCAGGCGCCAACACCTCCGCCAGGGCCGCCGCCAGCCCCCCAGCCCCACAGAACACTCGCAGGCCCGCACCGCAGGCGGCCTGCGCCAGGCATCTCAGATCCTCGTCTGTCTCGGCGTCGCCGATCCAAACCTGCCGCCCCTCGGACCGCCGGCCCAGCACCGCGGCGACAGCCTCGGGGCCCTCCCGCACGCGCGCCAGGGGAATATGCCGCAGCCAGGCCGCTGGAAGCCCACGCGCCAGTATGGCATCCACGCGTGATCCCCCCACTTCCGACCCGAACACTGTCTCCGCCAGGGGACGGCCATGCACGTAGTGAACCCCCTCACGCGTGACCCGCCCCTGTGCCGGAAAGGCCGGAGCCACCAGCGCACGGGTGTATCCTACACGTTCCAGAAGTGTCGCCAACTCCAAACCCGGATGGCCGCGCAGGGTCGAGTCGATCTTCTTGTAGAACCACCGCGTCTCACCGCCTGGGTCACGTTCGGCCAGCCCGTCCAGCGCCCGCAGGACCCGTTGCCGCGCCTCCTCTGGGGTGCGGTGCCGGCTCTCGGTGGATAGAGCCACCACCTCCGCGTCCGCCATCTCCCCCAGATCCCACGAGACCACCACACGGGCGCCATGCCGTGCAAAGGCCACACCGCTGTCGGCGGCACCGCTCAGGTCATCGGCAATCAACACCCCCTGTGCCACTTGCGCCTAGTCTCCCAAAGCCGTCCGGCGAGCCGCGACCATCTGTAACGCAACGCGGATGGCTGCCAGTAAGCTCCGCTCGCTGGCGCGGCCCGTGCCCGCAATATCGAACGCCGTGCCGTGATCCACCGAGGTGCGGATGATCGGCAGGCCCAGACTGACATTGACACCCTCTTCGAAGGCCAACAGCTTCATGGGGATATGCCCCTGGTCATGGTACATGGCCACCACGACGTCATAGGCGCCACGCACCGCACGCAGGAACACTGTGTCCGGGGGCTGCGGGTCAGAGACATCCAACCCCTCAGCCCGGGCGGCCTCCACTGCTGGGGTGATCTCACGCAGTTCCTGATCGCCAAAGAGCCCCCCCTCCCCGGCGTGCGGGTTCAGCCCCGCGACCCCGATCCGCGGCTTCTCCACCCCCAGGGCCACACCTCCCTCGTGCGCCAGCCGGATCACCTCTAACACGCGGTCGCGCCGCACCCTCCGAATGGCCTCGGCCAGCGAGACGTGGGTACTGACGTGGACGACGCGCAGCGTCGGCCCCACTAACAGCATCGTGACTCGCTCCGCGCCGGTGCGCGCCTTGAGCAGTTCGGTGTGACCGGCATAGGGAACCCCAGCCCGGTGCATGGCATCCTTGTTCAGCGGTGCCGTCACCATCGCCGCCGCCATCCCTTTCAGACAGAGGTCACAGGCCCGCTCTACGTAGGCTACGGCGGCCCGTCCACTGGCCGCCCGCACCTGTCCCACAGGGCAGGCTGCAGGTTCAGCGTTTCTCAAGTCCCACAGGTCGATGCACCCTGGCTCATAGCGGCCACGCTCCGGACGCACCCAACCCTCATGCTCCGCCAGGGGAGCCAGGGTGAGAGTGGGCACGCCCGGCCACGTCATGGCCCGCTCCAGGATGCGGCGATCCCCAACCACCAGGGGGCGACAG
>CAYLRT010000069.1:12683-14896 GCA_964385885.1 uncultured Anaerolineales bacterium
GTCCGATCTCGCGGTAGTGCTCCTGGGTCAGGACCAGCTCGCCCGCCAGGGCATAGGGCATCTCATAGGTGATACAGGCAATCCCCAACCGCGTCCAACCATGGAGACGGAAGCTGGGGGTCTCCCAGCGCGAGCTATAGCGGGGAACCCGTGCGAAGTCGGTAGCCGCGAAGCGCGGGCTCAGCGCCGCGCTCGTCCACTCGGCCCAGGGTAGCACAGCATCGTAGGCGGCTCGATCGGTCCCGGGGTCCGGCAGGTAGGCATAGACCCCCGAACGCTCGGTTGCGCCAGGGGCATGGAAATCGATGCCCAACACCGGGCGACAGCGGTTGCGCCAGCGCGCCATATCGCGCTGATAGACAGAGATCTCGTGACGCATGGGCGGACGGCCCCAGGCCCGATTGAGGTCATAGGGGAAGTTGTCCTTCCCGTAATCCCCCTCTTCCACGCCGTCGATGTTAGCCAGAGGTACTGCCCACACCAGCGGGGCCTGATCCCCCAGGGTCGCCAGGTAGCGCAGGAAGCCATCCAGCACCCATGATCCCGGTGTCTCGCCGGAGTGCTGGCGCGCGATGAGGTAAAGCCCGGGCCGATCATCCCCTTCATGGCCGTAGTCGTTGCTCAGGCGCACCAGGGGGCGGGCGTGCTGACTCACGCCGATGGTATCCATGTGCCAGTACCCATCGGTCTCGGCCACCAATGCCCTGACGTCATCCATACCGTAGGGATAGCAGAAGGCAACGTCCAGGGTGCGCTGCGGCGCATCCACCTCCCAGGTGACGTGGGTGCGCCCGTCCGGAAGGGGCACCAGGTCACCGGCGTCCAGGCGGCGCCAAGCCCCGTCGTCATAGCGCACCACCGGCCGGATGCTGTGAGGGTCCTGCCCCCCCAACATGTTGCAGGCATGCTTCAACACCAGCCGGATGCTCCGAACGCTGGTTTGGGCAGCCGTGGTGAGGGCTACGAGCCGGAAGCAGAACCAGAGCGTCTCGGGCCCGCCGTGGGGGTCAGCCGCGAAGGCGACCATCAGGGTGTCCCGCAGAGACGTCAGCTCGAGGTCACATGCGTTACCGAAGGGGATCTGGGTCTCAACACGGAAATCCATGCTTGCCTCCCATACCTTCTTACACTGCCCGCCCCTGCGCACTGTACTGCTCCCAGATCCGCAGCCCAAAGCGGCTCAGGTAGATCGGGATGTGACGATAGTGTGGGTTCTCCGCCTCGATAGCCCGGATCATCTCGCGCTTGACATAGGACTGCTCGGGGCAGAGGAGCGTCACTGAGCCACCCTCCCCGCCGGCACCGTTGACCTTCCAGCCCACTGCGCCGAAGTCACGGGCTATCTCGATCACCCGCTGGGCGTCGTGGCTGACCAGATCGGGATGCAGACGCCCCTGGGCCTCGGTGTTCTCGATCATCGCCTGTCCCAGGGCCCGGAAGTCACCGGCGTACACAGCATCGCGCGACTTCTCGGCAGTCACCCGCAGCGCCTGCAAGCGGGGCGACTCCGGCCCTTCGTCCTCCAACTCAGCGATCACTTTCTCGTGCACTTTCGACGAGACATGGGACTTGCCCAGGTAGATCAACGCCAGCCGCCGCTCCAGCTCCCACCAGACGGCGTTGGGGACATGGATCTGCGACACCACCGCGTGGGGATACTCGAACATCTCAATGAAGTTGATACCCCCATAGGCCGAACAGAGCTGATCCTGGATACCCGACTGCTGCTTGAGCATCTCGACCTCCACCGCGTGGGCGGTGTAGGCCACCTGATGCGGGCTGAGCTGACCCGGCGTCAGGCGGTCCAGGGCGCCGATCAGGGCTACCGTCACCGCCGCGGAGGTGCCGGTGGAGCAGCCGCTGGGGGCATCGGAGTAGATCGTCGCCTGGATGGCGTACCTCTCGGGCACGCCCATGCGCTCGATGGACGCCTCCAGCAGGGGGTGATGGTCCCACCCTGGAGCCTCGGGATGGACCACGAAGCGCTCCCCGTAGTTCTCAGCGTAGAGCACGATCCGCTCCATCCCCGCTTCATAGGGGAAGACCTCGATCTGCACCTCGACATAGGGATAGACGCCGATGTTGAAGATCTTTCCGTGGCGGGCAAACCAGGTGTCGGTCCAACCGCCGTTGTCGCAGATACGAATGGGGGCCACACTGTTGATGACACGCGAGGGCTGTCGTCTCTCCTCACCCATCCCAATCCTCCCTGC
>CAYLRT010000070.1:0-2497 GCA_964385885.1 uncultured Anaerolineales bacterium
TGATCCCTGGCGATCTCTAGAAGTAGTCCGCGGGCCACACGAAGGGTGCCTGCCGCGGGAAAAGAGCGTTCAGGAGTTCATCCTCCTCACCCACAAGCTTAACACCTGGCGAATTAACCACGTCCCGTACACTACGATACCCCATGACGAGCTGCATCAGCGCCCATTGCGGCAGCGATAGGTCCAGGTCGTGGGTCCTATCCTCATCCCCACTATCGCTATCGACCGTCACCGTGCCGTGGTCTATAGCCAACACCGTCGTCCCAAGATCTGTGCGCAAGCCAAGTGTACCCACCCAGTCCCGCACCGCAGCGGCCTGTTCGAGCCGCCGGCTCAACTCCGGTGCGAGCTTTTCGAACAGCGGTTGTTGGTTGAGAATCCGCATCATACCATCAGAGTAGCGAGGATAGACGATGGTCCACCTGGTTCCGTAGCGTTGAGCAAACTCCGCGAAGGCATGATCGGGCGGCATCACGAATGTGATGTCCTCACAGCGCTTCTCTATCGCCTGCTGAGCCAGGCTGTGGAGCAGCGTGGGGAACATCGCTGCGTCGGCCGCATGTAGCTCCCCTACCCTGACCGCTTTGGGATCCTGATCCCAGACCATATAGGCCAGCAGCTTACCCGTCCCATCTCGCCAAAGCCGGGATTCGACCCGGCTATCCCAGTTAGTGCCCTTGCGGAACGCCTTGAAGGTATCCGGGGAGCGCACAATAGAGCCAGTGCGCTCGGCATTGCACCGGTCATACAGGGCCAGGACATCGACCATATCCTTCGCGGTCACCGGATGCGACACCAGATCGGAGTCCGCGGCAACAGCGTCCTCTGCATCACGCGTTTTCAAGCTGAACCGATATTGAGGCAGTGCCGTAGCATATCCGAACTTATTGTAGAAGTTCTCGATGCCGAAAAGCATGGACACCTCATACCCCTTATCCGTCATGTATTTGAGCGTGTCCTGAAAGAGATGTCGCATATAGCCCTTCCGGCGGTGTTCACGTTCGGTGTACACGCCACCAATACCGGCCATCCGCACCGTCACGTGGCCTAGCCGCATGGTGTGATCGATGACCCAGAGATGAGCGACCCTGGTCTTGTCATCCAACCAGAGTTCGCGCTTATGATGATGGCCTTCGTCGATGGTCTTGATGAACATAAGCTCTGATATGCTCCCTTCTGCTCTTAGCCCAAGCCGATCCGAGAACGAAACTCAGGTATGCCCTTTATCCCCAGATTCAGGTGGAAGAGCGACCCGGCAAGAGGGCCCTCAACATCCCGACGGGCCACGCTTGCCGTGGTCACATACATGTCCGTATAGTCATCGCCGCCAAACGTAACACAGGAGACTTTGGGCACCGGGAAACTCACGCGCATCACCTCCTCCCCAGCAGGACTGTACCGGACCAGACAGTGCCCATCCCATCGAGCCGACCAGACCATCCCCTCAGCATCGACTGTCATCCCATCGGGGTGTCCCTCTCCGGGCTCATCCGGCACCTGGACGAAAACGCGTTGATGGGCAAGTGCCCCTGTCTTCTCGTCGTAATCGAAGAGGTAAATCGTCTGCCTTCGGGTGTCCGTATAGTACATCCCCTTCCGGTCGAGAGTAAATCCCATGCCGTTGGAAAGCCCCACATCATCCAGGAGCAGGGTCAACGTGCCATCGACATCCAGGCGATATAGATGAGCCGGACGCTCTCCCGCTGGCATCGTCCCACAGAACACCCGTCCGGCCGGGTCAGCAATCACGTCGTTAAAACGCGTCTCCCGCTCGGCTGGTATCTCATCAATGATCACCTCCAAAGGGCATCCCTCGCGCCAGATGGCCACTGTCCCCCGATCCATGAACAGCAGCAGACTGCCATCGGCCTGAATCGTGAATCCACCGATGGGCCGCCCCTCAAAACAGAGCTCGTGAGTCTCAGTAGCCGGATCGTAGCGGTAGAGCCGACCCCGGGGAATATCCACCCAGTAGAGTCGCTTTTCTTCTGGATGCCACAGGGGACCTTCTCCCGTCATACAGTCAACGTCCGCGACAACGCGTGGTCCTATCATACTGCTTCCTCCTTGATCGTTGCGAGACCGCACCACACCTCATGCACTCACAACCCATCCTGGTTCCGACACCCCGGCTCCCGCTTACCACCAGGGCTAGAGGCACCCAGCCACACATCCGGCACAAATCCCCTGCCGCGCCAGGCCCACTACATTGCGACGCTGCCAGACCCCCATTTCCACCTTTCCGGGGATCACGCTTGGCTACGGTCGCGGAGTCCTAACCTCGTCGCCAACTCACGGATCGAGGGGTTGGCCAAGGTCGTGCCATCAGGAAGTATGAGCGTCGGCACCACCCAGTCATCACCACACAGCTCGAGCAACGCCTCTTTGGCCTCAGGGTCACGGTCAATATCGAGGTAGAGGTAGTTGACCTGGTGGCGATCCAGATACCGACGGGCCATGGCGACATCAGGACACCAGGCTGCGCCATACATCACGA
>CAYLRT010000070.1:2597-8772 GCA_964385885.1 uncultured Anaerolineales bacterium
CCACAAGCCCCCCACAGCTCACACGTGGTCAAAAGGCAAAACGTAACAAGGTATCGGGAACAGCGCTTGCAGGCCCTCAGGCAAGTGAGCATCTGAGGTCACAGGCGGTCCCCCGAACACAAACCGTGTCGCCTCAGTGATGGGCAACTCCACATAACGAGAGGTATGTCGTCCTGCCTCGACACCCACCTCTCCATCTTCGACAGTCACCGTCGTCACCGTAGTGCGATCGTGCTCCCGGACACCCAGGGCCACTGCGAAGTTACACAACGCAGCGGCACGTGACTCCAAGACAGGTCGCGAGGACACGAGCAAGGCCGCCAGGTCATTGACCCGATACATCCCGCTGCATCCCCCTCGCCAATAGGCGCTATAGGGCATCAGGCGTCCCACTCGCTCGCGATCCCAGATGGACAGCGGCCAGTTGATGCGCTCCGCGAAGCACCAGTCCATGATAGAGCGCAGCATCCCGGCTTCGTTCCCGCTGGCAGAGACTAACTCCAATACGCTGAGTTCACGATAAGTCCGCTCTTCCAAGATGGCATAACCATCCTCAGCGATCCAGATGCGGACACCCATCTTGTGGATCTGATGCTCCAGATGAGGCCGGATCGTATGGCAGGCAGGCAAGGTCGAGAGTTTGCGGATGGTCGCCATGGCTTCATCGGGCAACACCTCGTCGATCTCCACTGGCTCAACTTCGTGCCAGCCGAAAGAACGCTTCGAAAAGGTGAGTTCATAGATCGGCGACGCCAGCTCCCATCCGAATGTATTGTATCGCTGCCGATCGCCCCCTAACCAGGACGCCGCATATCCCAGACGACGCATCTCGTCCACGATATGAAAGAGCAACCGGCTCATGTAGCCCTTGCCACGCGCCTGTGGCGCAGTAGAGACCGCACCAATCCCGCCCACGTTCAAATGGACGCCAGCCGTCACCGCCTCGATAGGATACAGACCCACATGGGAGACGAGCTGGCCGTCCTCCTCTATGACGTAGGCCCATGACAACGCTTCCTCTGTTGGCCGGTAGAGATGCGGATAGACACGCTGAAAGAACATTCGAGAATGGCCAAACGCACGTTCTATCAGCCGCATGAACTCATCAAACTCATCAATCCGGACGTGCCGAAGGTTAACGCCCATCAAGTCTCCTCCATATCCAAGGGATCTGAATGCGTCACTGACTGCATCCCGGTGCTACCACCGCGTCACGCGCACTACGCTGGGACTACGCTACGTCGCCCCAGGGCGCGCCGCATCAACACGATCAACCCAACGTTGGGCAGAGTTAGCAGAGCCAACACTCCTTCAACAACCGCAGGCCCCCACGTCTGTCCGGCATACACGGCCAGACTATCGACGGCCGCGTGCCACAGGATAGCCACCAGGAGAGGCCAGATCCGCTGCCGTGTAAAGCAGAGGGCAACCACCGTCGAAAGCGCCACATGGAGCACCAACGCCATCAGGCGCTCAGCTACAGCCAGCAGCGGCATATACAGTGGCATGGCCCAGAAATCTGTGATCTGCTCCAGCGCCCCTTCCGGCAGCCCCAAAGCGGTGGGGTCCGGTGCCTGGGCAATCACGACCATGTTGACCAAGGTCAAGGCCACCAACAGGCCAGTCAATGCCGACTCCATGCCGCCGTGACCAAGGCCAAAGTAGACCGCCTCCTCCCAACTTCGCGCATCTTTCTGCCAGAATCGGTAGACTACATAGCGGGCGACCTCCTCGAAGATCCCGGCGGACAGACCTAGCACGATCGCCTGTACCGGCAAGGGCTGGGAGGACATGTTGAGCGTCATGCCAAGCACGCTGTTCGCCGGCAGATGCAAGACCTGGGACCCCACAAACGTGACACCGCCGGCCAGAGCCAGACGCCAGGGTAATGTCCAGCGCCGCCCCAGCCAGTATACCATCAGCGCCGGGACCGCGATCATCAGGACCACTTCCAACCCGACCAGCACGATAACAGGAGTTGACATAGCTTCATCCTCTCAAGATCCTATGGACCACCCGTACAAGGCTCATCCGCCACACCACGCCTGCCCTTCACCATCTCATTTGGCGCTGGCGGGCCTACCCACAGCAGTGAACTCCAGCACGCTTTCCAGATAGAGTGAATCGTCGATCTTCTCACGGACCGGAGCCGTCCGATCTTCCCGGACATAATGGACCTCTACCTGGTCCGCCCCGGCCTCCTGTGCCATCTTCCTGACGTATGGCGGTATGACCTGCTGTGCGTACCCAACACAGGCTTCCACGCTATCGAAGTCTCTGAACGGACCCTGGCCATCAAGGTCTGGTGGCAGATAGGCGCGGAACTTATCCCCAAATTCGATGGGGCGTATCAGAACTCGGACCCGCTGAACCACGCTGCCCACCACAGCTCCCACGGCATTGCCCACATCTGCCTGTGGTGGCACCACCATATCCGTATGAAGATAGTCAGCCACCCGCGGCATGTAAGCCGCGACCGGAGCACCAACAGCCACCACGGGCAGGCGGAGCCGCAGCTCACACAAGAGATCCGTATCATGGACCAGATTCAAGGCCCGCCTCAGCAAGCCAGCCGCGATAGGTGCCTCACCCCAATCCAACGATGCCACCTCGTCACTCAACACCTTCCTTGTGAGCTCTGTCACCACCCGCTGGGAGACCGACTCAACGACCATCTCGCAGAAGTCCCCCATCGACATCTGCAGTTGCGCTGCTAGAAGCTCGGCTCCTATCCTGGCGGCCTCGCCATCCCACAGATCCAACCGCCCCAAGGCATGCAAAGCATCCGTGGGGGTAAATGCAGCCCGCAGGGCAACCTGTCGTCCCACCAACCGCTGAACCCGATCTGCGAGGAACGTACGAAAGGCTGCATCCTCCGCCAACGCCACCAGAGAGAGAGGGCCGCACTTGAACCTCTCCACCAGCGCCCGTTCCCAGCCCTCAAGCCCAACCTCTGGCACACGCCGCGCGATAAGGAACTGTCCCACCCACTGCAACAAGGGGCGTTTCTTTAACGTGCGCTGACGCCGTAATTCCTCCAACACCTGAGGATACGCCTGAGCCAGCCGGCACAGGGGCAAGACACGCTGCGGCCCAATCCTGATTGGATGAGAAGCGCCAGGATAGGGAACCCCCGTCGAATCGGGACTGAGATAGACATGGCTGTCCCCTCCAAGGCCAACCGTGTGAACATCTACAGCCTCCACCATGGTACGCCAGCGATCGATACGGGCCCCTTCAGGGTTGAGGCGGGGACGCCCGTCCACCAACGCAGCAATGTCGGTCGTTGTCCCCCCCACGTCCACTACCCACACATCCTTACGTCCAGCCAGATGCCAGGCACCCACCACACTGGCTGCAGGGCCCGAAAGGATCGTCTCGATGGGGCGTTGCAACGCCCAGTCAGCTTTGACAAGCGAACCATCCCCCTTCACGACCATCAAGGGTGCGTGCACACCCTCAGTGTCGAGCATACGACGCACGGCCAGTATGAGCCCCCGCAGGGCAGGGATCAATTGTGCATTGAGCGCCACCGTTGTCGCACGACGTACCGCATCCAACCGCGTGGTCAGCTCATGACCACACGTCACGGGCAAAGGCAAGCCGTGACTGTCCTCAGTCAGTGACTCAATCATGGCCTTGACGCGAAGCTCATGCGCCGGGTTGCGCACACTGAAGTAGCCGGAGACCGCAAAGGCAGCCACACGGTCCCGGTGAGTGAGGATGGCATCGCGCACCGCACTCTCATCCAACGGAGCCCGTTCTTCGCCGTCGAGCGTATGACCGCCCTGTACGTAGACGACGTAGGGTGCGACCAACGCCTCCTCAAACCGATATCGGTGGATCATCTCACGATCGTAGCCAATCAGGATCAGGCATATTGGGCTGCCTTGCCCTTCGACGATAGCATTCGTCGCCAGCGTAGTCGAAAGGCCCACAAGCGTGACCTGTCTGGGCTGGATGCTTTCCACCCCGCACTCTGTCACCAACGCCTCCGGCTTGAAGATGGCCCGAATTGCCTCACCAATACCCAGGCTCAAGTCATGGTGCGTTGTAAGGCTCTTGGCTGCTGCCAGGACACGTCCCGATACCTGGTCTATCAGCACCGCATCAGTGTAAGTCCCCCCCGTATCAATCCCCAGCGCGACATCAGTTGTACCCATCATGAATATGTCGTATGCCCTCTAGTCAAGATCTCGTGACGCCACGATTTGCAACTCCATCGACCGCCCAGCGGTGAAGGAGAAAGGCTCAGGTATGCCCGGCAGACATGCACGAGGTGCAGCCTGCCGGGCTTATCCATGCACTTGAGACACCCAACATCAGCAAAGCCCCCTGCGGCTCAGGATAGAGAGCTCCCCAGGAAGACAAACTGGCGTGTCTAAGCCCGTTTAGAGATTAGTGTCTGGATCTTCTCGGCCAACTGTGCCGCTTCAGTGGGCGACAGGGCACCAATGCGGAACTCAGCATGGAACGTCCCGCCGGGTGGGATCCATTTGACGTTCCCCTTGGCCTGCTCGGCCAGGAATCCCTCGGGTTCGCAGGTGCCAGCCTCGACCAGCGCGATCGCGTCCTGGTCCGGTGTGCGCGAGATCCAACGGGTTGCCTTGGGCAACTGCTCTGGCCGGTGGCCTATGTAATCGGCCTGTCCGTCGGGGTGGATCTGCATCGAATGCGCCCAACCCTCCTCGTCAGCCAGGTAATCGATGAAGAAGACCGCCTCTGGATCAAACGCCATACCAGGTGTCAACACATGATGCTTCTCGGGGTGGCGGCCTAGCTCCTGGATAAACTCCACATAGCCGGGCCCTGGGGTGATATGGGAAGGAATACTTGAGCGCACCCGCACATGCTCCGGGGTGGGCAAGGCGCTGTAGACCAGACGACCGTTATCCACAGGTCGGAAGTTAACGTGGGCCAGATAGAGCAGCACCTGGTCAGTCTGCTTGAGATTGGTTATCGTCATAGAGACAGAAAAGAGGGTGCTGCCAGCGTGAAGCTTGACCAACGGTTCCGCCAGGTAGTTATGGGCGAAGGCCACCGTGTGACGATATTGTCCCCCCAGCCCGATAAAGGGGCCTTGGGCATCCTCACCAGCTACGACGTAGGCATGCTCATAGGGTGCATTGGGAAGCTCGCCGTGCAGAGGGTGCGTGTCCTTGGGGCCAGGTCCTCCCACACCCGTGATCCCACAGTGTTGCAAAAAGCCCCCAAAGGTCTCCAGGAAGACCCGCGTAGGATATGGCTGCTGAAACATGGACTTCATGGTGAGATTGCGCCCGTTGAAGGTCGCCGACCAGACCTGCTGCCCCTGGAAAGGAAGCAACACCAGCTCGCCCACATCGCTCGTCAGCCGCAGACCACAGACACCGCTGTTAAAGCGGAACGTGCGGGCTTCCAGGTGGCAGCCGCGCACTTCGAACAGCTTCCGTTCACGAGACTCAAACATCGCGGGAGAAAGATGGATCACATGTTCTGCGCTCATTGAGTGGACCTCCTCATGGTTCCCTACCCACCTGAGACGACAAGCCACGACATGCTATCATTGGGCGTTCACCTCAAGATACAGACGCACGCCACACACTCCACCCAGCAGACCGTCGGCCTGTCCGACAGAGGCTAACTCAACTCCAAAGACGGTCATGAGACCGTTCGGTATCCCATTGATCTGTGGGTTCGAAGTAGCCTGGATGCTCAGGGTCGATGTGCTCCCGGATCACTTCCTCATTCAGGCCATCAAAACCCAACCCTGGCTTCTCGGGCACCTGGATATAACCGTCCTGAATCAAGGGATTGGGCAGCCCAGTCACGATCTCATTCCACTCGGGGTGGTCCACGGAGTGGTTCTCCAACACCAGGAAGTTCTCGGTAGCGGCGGCACAGTGCACGCTTGCCATAGCAGCGACGGGCGAACCCGCCATGTGCATCGCCATAGCGATCCCGTGCTCCTGAGCGGCATCCCCGATGCGTTTGGTCTCCAGGATGCCACCCGAGGATGCCAGATCCGGATGGATCACCGAGACCGCACGCTTCTCAAACAGCGGCATGAAGTTTTCCTTGAGATAGATATCCTCTCCAGTGCAAAGAGGTGTACGCACGGCTCGAGAGAGGATGACATATTGATCGACAAACTGCCAGGGCAGCATGTCCTCATACCAGGCCAGCGTAAACTGAT
>CAYLRT010000070.1:8872-14851 GCA_964385885.1 uncultured Anaerolineales bacterium
TGATCGACAAACTGCCAGGGCAGCATGTCCTCATACCAGGCCAGCGTAAACTGATCCAAAGCCTGCCCCAATCGAATGCAGGACTCCAGACCGATGTGACCAAAGTGGTCAACGGCCAGCGGAATCTCATAGCCGATCACGCTTCGGACATCGTCCACGTACTGACAAAGATAATCAATGCCCTTCTCAGTGATCTGAATGCCGGTGAACGGATGCATGATATCGCGACTGTGCAATGTGTCAGGGAAACCGATGATCGTGTCGGGGATACCGCGCAGGTGATAGATCCCCAGGTCCATCTTGAGGAACTTGAAACCCTGATCCATGCGTTCCTTCAGCCGCTTCCCCATTGTCTTACCGTCAGGTTCGGCATGCGTGTCGCTGTAGATGAGGATCTTGTCGCGGAACTTACCGCCCGCAAGCATGTAGGCGGGCACCCCATAGGCCCGTCCTGCAAGATCCATCAGGGCCATCTCAATGGCACATACGCCCCCCGCCTGACGCGCATGGTGGCCAAACTGCTTGATCTTGCGAAAGATCTTGTCCACGTTGCAGGGGTTCTCCCCAAGAATGCGGCTCTTGAGCATCAATGCATAGGTGCTACTAGCGCCATCTCGCACCTCACCGTAACCCGAGATACCCTGATTGGTATCGATCCGGATCAAGGCACAATTCATGGGAATCCCTTTGAGGTGCACCACGCGCATGTCGGTGATTTTCAACTGCGACGGACGCGAGTGCTGATTGACATACTGCTCGCTGATCTCAACCATGTCTGCATTGCTCCTGTGATAAGAGATTGGTGCGACGGGCGGGCCGCCCGTGCGATCACAACTCGGTGAAACCCAGCTTCTCCATCAGGAAATCGTAGGCACGTTCCCCGTGGATCCGGTGCCGTCCTTCGAACACATCCAGTTCAACGTTGGCGCGTGCGCCAAAGACATCGTAGACCTCTCGGGCCACGGCGACACTGCGGCGGACCGCCGGCAGCGGGAAAATGGGGTCATAGGTCCCGGCCTCCACCAGCAGAGGCCGGGGGGCAATCAGCCCTACCAAATCGTACATCTCCCCAAATCGCCACAGGCCAGGGACGAAATTGCAGGCGCAATGGTTCATAGCCAGAATGCTATCCTGAAAGGTACTGTAATAGCCGCTGATGACACAAGCCTTGATGCGCGTGTCGATGCAGGTCGAGAAGAAGGTATGCATGCCCCCGCCAGAAATCCCCATAGCGCCCAGTCGGCTCACATCCGCATCGGGGCGCGTCTCCAGGTAATCGACCAATCGCAACCCATCATGCACACGCAGCCCAACCACAGATCCGCCCAGGTGAAAGGCCAGCATAGCCGTATGGGCACACGTCGTGGGCACAGGCTGACCAATCGTCGTATTGAGATAGGAGAAATCGGTCTGACGCTCACCGAAGCAGGAGATCTCGGGAGCGGCCACCAGGAACCCCCTTCGGCACAGGGCTACACCGAAGTCTTTATGATAACCCTCGGGCGTATCGCGTTCTTCGCCATCCTCCCAGAGCCCCACGATGTCCTTGACCCCATACCCGTGCCCATGGAAGGCCAGCATGGTCGGATAGGGTGGTTGCCCCTGTTTGGGCACAAGCACGTAGACCGGCATAGAGGTCCACGCAGAAGTCTGAAGCAACCACTTCTCACGCACGTAATCACCCTTGTCGACCTGCTCGATACGCTGCGGCGCAAGAGGCGCAGGAGGAAGATCTGCGAACCCGATGGTCTCCCGCAACGCCTTTCGCACCTCCTCCTGCCAGATGCGTGCCTCATCTGGATTGGTGGCGGTAAACCGATAGGGAGCCTCTTCTGGCCGATAGCGTTGCCACAGGGCATAGGCTGGCTGCAGTGTCTTGATCTCTCGCGGGTCAAGAGTTTTCGTGCTCATGGGTCACACCTCTCCATCTCTCGGCAAGCGTCGCAAGTCTCCAGTCTAGTCACGTTCCAGCGTGAGGCAACACGACGCCCAAGCCCTCAGACACCGTTATCCCCTCACCCCGCCAGCGCTATCCTTCGCTCAAAGAGGGTATACGATCGGTGAGCAACGACACAGAGCGCACATAACGAAGGGCCTCTTCGAGTTCCTCAACGCCATAGGGTGGATTGGTGTGCAAGAGGTACGCGCCAACCGTGAGGGAAGCACACGCTCATTTTCTGAGGAGCCAGGCAATGAGGTTCAGGACAATCGTCAGGATCACACTGATGAGAAGGGAGCTGACGATAGGTACCGCACATGTCAGGCCGCGCTCAGGGTCCTCGTAGTAAACATCGCCCGGTAGATGTCCCAACCGGTTCAGGAAAGGCAACTTGCCCAGCAAAAACAGAAGCACACCTGTGAGGGCGATCATAAGACCAATCGCAATGAGCCACCGTCCAACCGAATCTAGTGGAAGCATCTTGTCCCCCTCCGCCAGCATTCACAGGCAATCATACCCCGGGTCAACACCTCGGCAAGCATTGCCCTGACGGTATATAATAGGGAAAGCAGATCACCCCTGCTGCCATGGCCATTGAAGGAGGAGAGAGATGTCGGAGTTTATACCTACTGAGCATCCCCATCGCCGCTACAACCCTTTGACCGGAGAGTGGATCACAGTGTCGCCGCATCGCACCAAGCGTCCCTGGCGCGGGCAGGTGGAGAAGCCCCCCACAGAGAATCGCCCGGCCTACGATCCACACTGCTATCTGTGCCCGGGCAATGAACGAGCCGGAGGCGCGCGTAACCCTCAGTACACCAGCACCTTTGTATTCACCAATGACTTCGCAGCCCTGTTGCCCGACACGCCCTCGGTACGTCATCATCCGCACCCCTTGCTGCTAGCCGAGACCGAGCGGGGCACCTGCCGCGTGATCTGCTTCTCACCACGACATGACCTGACGTTAGCAGAGATGGAGCCAGCAGACATCCGACGCGTCATTGACGTGTGGGCAGAGCAGGTGGAGGACCTGGGCCAGACGTACCGCTGGGTGCAGGTTTTCGAGAATAAGGGCACGATCATGGGGTGTTCGAATCCCCATCCCCATGGCCAGGTATGGGCGGGTGACGCCCTACCCAACGAGCCTGCCAAGGAGGATGCCCATCAGCGCGCGTATTTCGAATCCAAGGGCAGCCCATTGCTAGTAGACTACGCAGACCTTGAGCTCGGCATTGGGGAACGAGTCCTGGTATCCAACCGGCACTGGCTGATCGTCGTGCCGTACTGGGCAATCTGGCCTTTCGAGACCCTGGTCCTGCCACGCCGCCACGTGCTGCGCCTGCCAGAACTCACCTCAGAGGAACGGGAGGCGTTAGCCTCCGCCATGAAGACGCTCCTGGTCCGCTATGACAACCTCTTCGAGACCTCCTTCCCCTACTCCATGGGATGGCACGGCGCCCCTACGGATGATGGTGATTACACCCACTGGCAACTCCATGCCCACTTCTACCCGCCGCTTCTCCGCTCAGCCACGGTAAAGAAATTCATGGTAGGGTATGAGATGTTGGCAGAGCCACAACGTGATCTCACTGCCGAGCAGGCTGCCCAGCGCCTGTGCGAATTACCCGATGTGCACTACAAATTGAGGAATCCTTGACTTCCCTCTTTGACGCTGGGTCGGTCCGTGCGGCGGCGCAGCGCCGCCGCACCACCTTTCTTTCCTCTTCCATCGCGCGATCTGCAACTTCCCCAAGCCAGAGACGTACTTGTTATGGTGGGAGTTAGTTGCGATCTTGGAGAACAGCAGTAGAAAGAGGATCTAAGCTAGGGAGGAAACATGAGCAATAATCAATCTATCAGGCGTAGCGGTGAGCAGGCTTACGATGACCTTCTGGAGGCCCTCAGGGCATTCATCTCCCAGTTTGGGCTCGCATGGCAGTTACTCTGGGACTCGCGAGTCCCCCTCCTGACCAAACTCGTTCCAGTTTTCACGCTCGCCTACTTGATCTCACCCCTTGACCTCGTCCCTGATGCCGTGCTAGGTGCCGGGCAGGTCGACGACCTGGCCCTGCTGCTTTTGGGGGTCCGCCTCTTCATCGCGCTCTGTCCCCCCGCCATCGTCGAAGAGTTGAAACGGGGGGGCCATTCCACGCGCCTGGAGCAGGGCGAAGGGGAAATCATCGACCTGGAACCACGCCAGCCCGCAGACTAGGGACTCGCACGCAGGCATCGACGATCAAGGAGCTCTGGGACATGGCTGATAGTCCTGCCCAAGGATCAGTCTCAGTTTGAATCCCGAGCCATCATCTCCTATGTACACTACGCGGCTTTCGTCAAGGCCAAAAGCCTCCTGAACCGCCGAGAGGCCTGTGCCCTTGGCATAATCGGCCAAGACCTGGATCATCGTATACTCGTAGCGCTGTCCATCCGACCCACCCACCACGGGAGTGAAGCCCAGATCCCAGAGACGATCCGCCGCGAGTAACTCCCACTGGGGGTGGGAGCTGCCATTGATAATCTCGATCCGCACGAATCCCCGCTGGAGCCGACTGGGAGCCGGGGGCAGCAGGGCCCGCTCGAGTATGGGGTCAATCTCCTCCCAAACAGGCAGGAAGACATATCCCCCAAAGTCTGTGACATAGGGGATGACCTGCCCCCGCCCTATGTTGACCATCCTTACACGAGACGGCTCGAGCCGCGCCGCCAGTATGCCCAGCTTAAGCATCGTTCCCCAGCCCAGATTGGTCTCCACCAAGTCACCATACTGCTGGTACAACGCGGGAAGCATGTTGAGCACGCCTTCCTCCCGTGCCTTCCACCACATCGCTTCCAGCACCTGCTGCTGCCGGGCTTCGCGGTCGAAGACACTGGTCGTCTTACGGGATCGCGCATACCACAGCGCTAGCTTACCGTCCATGTGGTGTATACCGGGATCCAGAGCAATCTTGTGATACTCACCCTGCTCATCGGGGTAGGGCCAGTAATCCTCGAGACGGCAATGAACCGGCATGTCAATGCCACCCAGGGCATCTACCAGCGCCTTCAGTCCCTGGAAATTGACCTTGGCGTAGTAATCCGCCGTGATCCCCAGGTTGTAGAGAAGTGTCTGGTTGAGGTAGCCGAATCCGCCTTCATCGAAGCCATACAACTCACCGTACATATCCGCTGTGTTGATACGGCGCATCCCCAGCCCGGGTAAATAGACATACAAATCCCGTGGGATCGAGACGACGGTGACCGAGGACGTCTCGGGATAGATGATCACATATTGAATGGCATCTGTATTCCAGTGTTGCCAGTCAGGACGCCGATCACTCCCCAAGAGGATAATCGTGATCGCCTGCTCGGGGATGATGAGACGTGGGACCGGTGTAGGGATCGGATAGCTGCTCGAAAGCACCGGCGTCGCCTCCAAATCCACCGGCATTGCAGTAGGGCGCGCCGAGGATAGGTGGCCCCACGGCCCAAGAGGTACGGGCGTCGACGCGGGAAGAGGCGTAGAGGTAGCCGCGGGTGGCGGCATCGTCACCGTGTTAGGGGCTTGAGGACTTGGAGACGATTCGTCCGTCCGCCCCGTGGGTTCTGGAGAGGGTGACAGGGATTCCTGTGTCAGGATGGGAGTCCCCCCTAGATCCAGAGGGCTGAGCGCCTGATGCGCCTCCTCTCCAGCCGGGCTGACTGTACGTGATACGCCCAGAGGAGCCGCACCCGAAGCCGGCGCCAGACGAACAATCTGCACGACCAGGAAAAGCAAAGCCCCAGCCAGAATCAGACACAAGCTAACCAACGCCAGAGCCTGCCAGCGATCCTCATCCGTATGCACGATCCAGGTCCTCGATTATGATGGTCGTCAACGCCGCAAGTGAAGTGTAGGCGAGGAATGAAGAAGTGTCCAGCCTGCCCCGCTCAGCTATCTGCTGTACACTCAAACGCAGGCAAGCTCTCTCGGGGCTCTCGTCTGCGGTCATCGGTTGGCATACCACACTTCCATTGACGGGACAGCCCACGGCTGTATACTGACACCCGATATCGTGCCTCGA
>CAYLRT010000071.1:0-8067 GCA_964385885.1 uncultured Anaerolineales bacterium
AAGATCTTTATGCTGGATCTGACGGATGCGACGTTTCGGTATATTGAACACGCACTGAGGCAGGAACAAGGGATATGAAGATCACGGATGTCGTAGTGTTTCAGGTGGAAGGCTCCTGGGAGCCACCGGCATGGCCAGCGGGCAACCGTCAGGTGCAGGCCTTGGACCTCTATCCTGAGTTCAACGCGCGGAGCTGGGCCCAGGCCGACTCGGGCCCACGGGTGGTCCGAGAGATCTATCTGGAGATCCAAACCGATGAGGGAATCTCCGGGTTGTTTGGACCCATCGAGCACTATCAGGCCGCCATCATCCAGGAGTTCCTGCGCCCCTTTCTGGTGGGCCGGGACCCGCTGGCGACAGAGTTACTCTACGACCAGATGATCCGCCTGCACCGCCACGGTCGGTCGGGGATGTTCATGGCGGGGGTCAGCCCTGTGGACTGCGCTCTATGGGACCTGAAAGGTAAGGCGTGGGGGCAGCCTGTCTGGCGCTTGCTGGGTGGGCCCACGCGGCCGACCGTGCCTGCATACGCCAGCATGCTGGGCTATGCGGTGGAGCCCAAGGCGGCAGCGGAGGTGGCCCGCGCGTTCAAGGCTGAGGGTTACCCGGCGCAGAAGTGGTTCTTCCGTTACGGGCCAGCCGATGGAGAGGCGGGCAAGGCACGTAATGTGGCGTTGGCGCAGGCGGTGCGTGAGGCTGTGGGCCCCTACTATCCGCTGATGTTCGATGCCTTCATGGGCTGGACCGGCAACTACGCCGTTGAGATGGTGCGATTGCTGGAGCCCTACAACGTGACCTGGGTGGAGGAGCCGCTGCCTCCCGAGCGGGTGGGAGCCTTTCGGGCCCTCAGCCAGGAGGCGCGCGTCCCACTGGCTACGGGTGAGCATGTCTACACCCGTTGGCAGGTGCGGGAGTTGCTCGGCGCGGGGGCGATCCGCTACGTTCAGACCGATCCGGACTGGACGGGTGGCATCACGGAGTTAGTCAAGATCTGTGCCCTGGCCTCCGCGTTCGAGGTGCAGGTGGTGGCGCACGGCCACTCGCTGTTGGCGGCGCTCCACGTGGCCGGGTCTCAGTCGCCAGCTACTGTACCCTACGTCGAGTACCTGGTCCGCCACCAGCCGCGCAAGCAGGTCTTCCACAAGGTGGTCTACGCGCCGGAACATGGGGCGGTGGCCCTGCCGGAACTGCCCGGACTTGGCCTGGTGCTGGATGAGGCCAAAATCGAGCGACGGCGGAGGCTGTCGTTCTCTTAGGTAACGTCTTCTATGCAAGGAGGCATGAGCATGACGAAGTTCAAGGTTGGGATCATTGGGACGGGGCGTCCACGGAGTGAGACGGGCGCGACGGGGTTCGGCATGGCGCACATGCATGCAAGGGGGTATGAGGCGTCACCCGACGCGGAGATCGTCGCCGCCTGCGACATCAACCCCGACAACCTGGAGGCCTTTTGCAGGGAACACCAGGTGCCACGGGGCTACACCAGCGCCGACGAGATGCTGGCCAACGAGGCGCTAGATATCGTCAGTATCTGTCTCTGGCCCCATCTGCACGCGCCCATGGTGATCAAGGCCGCTGAGGCAGGGGTGCGCGCGATCCACTGTGAGAAGCCGATGGCCGTCACCTATGGAGAGGCCAAGGAGATGGTCGCCGCATGCCAGGCGCATGACGTGGTGCTGACCTTCAATCACATGCGGCGGTTCGGGGCTCCGTTCCAGAAAGCCAGGGCGTTGTTGAAGGAGGGAGCGATTGGGACGTTGGAGCGCCTGGAGGCCTATACCTCCAATCTCTACGATTGGGGGACGCATTGGTTTGACATGCTGTTCTTCTACAACGATGAGACGCCGGTGGAGTGGGTGATCGGTCAGATCGAGGCGCGGGGCGGACAGTCGATCTTCGGGGTAGTGGTCGAGGGTCAGGGGTTGGCCTTCTTCAAGTTCAGGAACGGGGTGGCCGGGTTGATGGTGACGGGATCCTCGCAGTTCTTCCAACAGGGAGAGGCCCTGCGGAGCATCGGCACCGGCAACCGCCTGATTGGCTCCAAGGGGGTCATCGAGGTGGCGGTGGATCACGGCCCAGAGCTGCGACTGCGCAATGAGGAGACGGGCGGGAAGTGGCAGGAGGTGCCGCTGGAGAAGGGCGGACTGCATGGGGCGCACCTGCACGAGCTGGCTGTGCTGGACCTGATCGATGCGCTGAAGACCGGGCGCGAGCCAGAGTTGGCGGCCCGCAAGGCGTTGCAGGCCACTGAGCTGATCTTTGCCACCTACGAGTCGAGCCGCCGCCGGGGACGAGTGGATCTGCCGCTGACTATCGAGGATTCCCCCTTCCTGACCATGCTGAACATGGGCGATATCACCACCTGGCCCGATGACTACGTCACCGCCAACGGGGTGCGGCTGCACTACTGGCGCACCGGTGATGGAACCAAACCCCCGCTGGTGCTCTGTCATGGTTTCAGTGACAACGGGCTGTGTTGGACGCCCCTGGCGCGGGCCCTGGAGGAGGACTACGATATCATCATGTACGATGCCCGTGGCCATGGGCTCTCCGATGCGCCCACGACAGGCTATACGGACGAGGATCGCGCGGCGGACCTGGCCGGGCTGATCCAGGCCCTGGGGCTGAAGAAACCCGCCGTGCTGGGCCATTCCATGGGGGCCTCCACGGCGGCTGTGGCCGCAGCCCTCTACCCCGATCTCTTCAGCAAGGTGCTCCTGGAGGATCCCGCGTGGTTCGATCGAGAGAGCCGTCGCGAGTCGATGACCGACGCGGAGCGCGCGGCCTGGCTCGAGGAGCGGCGACGTGAGATCCTGAATCAGAAGAAGCTGTCGCGTGAGGCCCTGATTGCGCGGTGCCGTGAGCAGTCGCCCACCTGGCAGGAAGCTGAGTTGGGCCCGTGGGCGATCTCCAAGCAGCAGTTGAGCCCCAATGTGCTTAGCGGCTGGCAGACGCCCCCGCGCCCGTGGCGTGAGGTGGCCGCTGCGATCCGTGTGCCCACACTCCTCATCACGGCGAACAATGAGAAAGGTGGCATCGTGACGCCCGAGATCGCGGCCGAGGCCCAGGCATTGAACCCCAAGATCAAGGTAGTGCACGTTCCTGATGTGGGGCACAACATCCGGCGTGAGGCATTTGACACCTACGTGGCCGCGGTGCGCGAGTTCCTTGCTGAGTAGAACCGGCCCATGCCCTTGAGGATGGGCTACGGATGGATGGAAAAGAGAGGATAGTAATGACGACGCGCTGGCTGATTGGGTGCGGCTCGTTGACCTGGCCACGGGAGATGCCTCGTGAGCAGGTGTGGGCTGAGATTGCAGAAGCGGGCTATGATGGTGTGCCGGTGGGGCCCTACATGGGAACAGCAGAGGAGACACTGGCCTGGTGCGACCGGTTTGGGCTCCAACCGGCGCCAGGTTACCTCTCGGCCGATTACTGGAAGGCCGAGGAGGAACCCCAGATCCTGGTGCGGGCGGCGGAATACGCGCGGTTCATGCGCGATGTCGGCTGCTCCGAGCTCTATCTGGGGCCGGGAGGATTTGCGGGCTATGTCACCTCCTCAGGCCTGACCCGTGCCCAGCTCGCCGGGCACGTGGGCCCCGAGGACGGCATGACCGATGAGGAGTTTCGGCAGTTCGCGCAGGCGGTAACCCATGTGGGAGAGCTCACACTCTCCTTTGGGGTGCGGAGCTGTTTCCATAACCACGTGGGCAGTGTAATCGAGACGCGGGAGGAGATCGATCGTCTCTTTGAGTTGGTGGATCGCGACGTGGTCTTCATGGGGCCGGACATCGGCCATCTGGTGTGGGCCGGGATAGATCCGGTATCGTTCTGTCGCGACTACGCGGAGTCTATTCAATCGGTGCACATCAAGGACATCAACCCCCTGGTTCTGGCCCGAGGCGTGGCTGAGGGCTGGGCGTATGGCCAGTTCTCCGACGCCGGCATCTTTGCCGAGCTGGGGGAGGGGTGTGTTGACTTCCCGGCGATCTTCGCCATCTTGCGAGACGCAGGTTACCAGGGCTGGGTGATCGTGGAGACCGATCGGACCACTAAACCTAGCGCGCTGGAAAGCGCAGAGATCAGCCGGACTTACCTGCGTGGCTTGGGGCTTTAGGCGGCTGAGAGCCAGGTCGCCGGACGCGATCGGCTCTACCGCACTCTGATATGAGGGTAGTTGATCCACCACGTCAGCACGATCCTTGAGGGCCATCGGCTCCTGGGGATCCGGCCGGTGGTGGTCTGAGATTCAATGGGATGGAGGTGTAGTCGATGGCATTTACGATATATCGGGGGACCAACATCTCGCACTGGCTCAGTCAGAGCGACCGGCGCGGGGCTGAGCGGCGGGCCTTCTTCACCCAGCAGGATGTGGAGCGGATCGCCCGTCTGGGAGGGGGACGGCTCGATCACATCCGGCTGCCTGTCGATGAGGAGCAGTTGTGGGATGAGAACGGCGACCCGGACCCGGAGGCGTTTGGGCTGCTGGAGGCGGCACTGGATTGGTGTGAGGCGGCCGGTCTGCGGGTGGTGGTGGATCTGCACCTGCTGCGCTCGCACCATTTCCTCGACAGGGAGACGCCACCGCTCTTCACGGACCCCGACGCACTGGCGCACTTCATCGACCTGTGGGAGCAGCTTTCCGATCGCCTGGAGGAGCGTCCGGCCGATCAGGTGGCCTATGAGCTGCTCAACGAGCCGGTGGCGCGTGACTCCGATGACTGGAATCGGGTGGCCCATGCGGTCTACCATGTGCTGCGGGCCCGTGAGCCCGGGCGGGTGATCGTGCTGGGCTCGAACTGGTTCAATCAGGTTCAGACCTTCGCGCAGTTGGACGTGCCGGAGGACGACGACCTGATCCTGACTTTCCACTACTACAAACCCATGTTCATCACCCACTACACCGCACCCTGGTGGGAGGGCGGAGGAAGCTATCACGGCCCCATCCATTACCCGGGCCGTCCTATCGCGGACGAGGACCTGGCGCGGATGGACCCGTCCCTGCGAGCGTTGATCGAGCGGGAGGGGCTGAACCGTCCCTTCAGCCGGCAGACGATCGTGGAGGACCTGGCGCAGCCTCTGGCGGTGCGGGAGGAGACGGGGTTGCCGCTCTACTGTGGCGAGTTCGGGTGCTATAGCCGCACGCCCACTGAGTTACGGCTGGCCTGGTATCGGGATATCCTCTCGGTCTTCGAGGAGCTGGATATCGCCTGGGCAAACTGGGACTACAAGGGCAGCTTCGGCATCGTAGATGCGCAGGGTGAACTCACACCCATCGCCGAGGTGCTGTTGAGCGAATAGGAGGGCCACGATGCAGGCATGGGGGGCTCTGAGTCGGGTAGGAGCTGTGGTGGCGCTCGCCATGGTGACCGCTGGACTGGCAGCCTGTGCGGCCAGCACGACTGCCCCCCGCCAGATCACCAGCGTCTCCGGGCACTCCTGGCGCTGGGTGTGGGGCGATGAGTTCGATTATCGGGGCCTGCCTGATCCAGATCGTTGGGATTATGAGGTGGGGTACATCCGCAATCAGGAGCTTCAGTACTACACCCGGGCACGAGAGGAGAACGCACATGTGGCGGATGGCCATCTGGTAATCACAGCGCGGCAGGACGACTACCAGGGACATCGGTACACGTCCGCCAGCCTGCATACCAAGGGCAAGGCAAGCTGGATCTACGGACGATTCGAGGTGAGCGCCAAACTACCCACGGGAGTAGGGATGTGGCCCGCGATCTGGATGTTGGGGACCAACATCGATCAGGTGGGCTGGCCCAGGTGTGGCGAGATCGACATCATGGAGAATGTGGGGTTCGATCCCCACCGTATTCACGTCAACGTGCATACCGAGGCCTACAACCATGTCCTGGGGACTAACAAGGGGACTTCGCTCTATCTGCGAGAGCCCTACGCTGACTTCCACGTGTATGCCATCGAGTGGTTCTCCGATCGCATTGACTTCTTTGTGGACGACCGGCGGGTCTTCACCTATGAGAACGAGGGGACGGGTGAGGCTGTGTGGCCGTTCGATCAGCCGCTCTACCTGATTCTAAACGCGGCGATCGGCGGCACGTGGGGTGGTCAGTACGGTGTGGACGACACGATCTTCCCTCAGGAGTATCTGATCGACTACGTACGGGTGTATGAGCTGATCCAGTGAGCGCCAGGTCGGGCCGTGACGCTGACGGGTAAGCTGTGAGAGGTGCGTTATCTTTAAGCTGAGAGATCGCTCTATCAGGGGGTAAAGCGTATGCATTTCACCTGGGATTTTCCCTATCCATCGCAGAGGATGCCGATCCTGGCCGAAAACGTGGTGGCGACGTCGCAACCGCTGGCGGCTGAGGCCGGGCTGCATGTGTTACGTGCTGGGGGCAATGCGGTCGATGCGGCGCTGGCCACGGCGATCACCCTCACGGTGGTCGAACCCACCAGCAACGGCATCGGCAGCGACGCGTTTGCCATCGTCTGGGACGGCCAGCGGCTGTGGGGGCTGAATGCCTCGGGGCGGTCGCCCAAGGCCCTGAGCCCCGAGCGTTTCGCGGGCATGGATCAGATGCCGACGGTGGGCTGGGACCCGGTGACGGTGCCAGGCGCGGTGAGCGCCTGGGTGGAACTCTGGCGCAGGTTCGGGCGGATGCCGTTTGCGGCGCTCTTTGAGGCCGCTATTCACTACGCACGCGATGGGTTCCTGGTGTCGCCGATTACGGCACGCGCCTGGCGTCATGCTGAGCAGCGTTATGCCCAGTTCCCGTCCTTCGCTGAGGCATTCCTGCCCGATGGACGGGCGCCGCGGCCCGGTGAACGCTTCCGCTGTCCGGCGCAGGCCGATACCCTGGCCCTGATCGCCAAGACGGAGGGGGAGGCATTCTACCGTGGCGAGCTGGCAGCGCGTATCGCGGCCTATGCCCGTGAGACGGGGGGGCTGCTGACGGAGGAGGATATGGCCGCTCACGCGCCGCTGTGGGTGGAGCCGCTGGCACAGGACTACCGGGGTTACCACCTGCATGAGATCCCGCCCAACGGGCAGGGACTGGCGGCGCTGATTGCGTTGGGGATCCTGCAGCACTTCGACCTGGCACGCTATCCGGTGGATTCGGCCGACTCGGTGCACCTGCAGGTGGAGGCCATGAAGCTGGCCTTCGCGGAGGCCTACCGCCACATCGCCGATCCGGCGTGGATGGAGGTGCCGCCGCAGGCGCTGCTGGCCCCCGATTTCCTGGCCCAACGCGCGCAGGAGATCGACCTGGCGCAGGCGGGCCATCCGACCTCGGCGTTGCCGACGGATCACGGTACTGTCTATCTCACCGCTGCGGATGGAGAGGGGATGATGGTCTCCTACATTCAATCCAACTACATGGGGTTCGGCTCGGGTATCGTGGTGCCAGGGACAGGGATCGCGCTCCAGAACCGCGGCGCCGGCTTCCGCCTGGAGGCGGGTCATCCCAACCAGGTCGCCGGTGGAAAGCGCCCCTACCACACGATCATCCCGGGCTTTGTCACCCGTGACGGGCAGCCGGTGATGAGCTTCGGTGTGATGGGCGGCCCCATGCAGCCGCAGGGCCATGTGCAGATGATGGTGCGCATCTTCGACTACGGTCAGAACCCGCAGGCGGCCTCGGACGGGCCGCGTTGGTTCGTGGATGAGGCCTTCGAACTCTGGTTGGAGCCGGGATTCGAGCCCACCGTGATTGCAGAACTGCGGCGGCGTGGGCACGTGGTGCATGAGGCCCAACCGCCCGGACGCTTTGGTGGGGCTCAGTTGATCTATCGGCTCGGGACGGGGTACTGCGCTGGGACCGACTGGCGCAAGGATGGTCAGGCGGTGGGCTTCTGACCTCCATTCTATGCGGGTCGATCTTCCATGATCGAGGATTTACCGCCGAGGGAGTAAGGGGCGCAGAGACGGGAGATGGGGAGACAGAGAGATGCGGAGACCAGGGAGAAACCTTGCGGCCCCTGAGCTCACCACGGTCGAGACTACCGCAAAAGGCGCGGGGATGGGGAGACAGAGAGACGCGGAGACCAGGGAGAAATCTTGCGATCTCAGCACGTTCCGCGGTCGGGATCTGC
>CAYLRT010000071.1:8167-14690 GCA_964385885.1 uncultured Anaerolineales bacterium
GCGGAGACCAGGGAGAAATCTTGCGATCTCAGCACGTTCCGCGGTCGGGATCTGCCGCAGAGACCCAAATAGGGAACATGGGAGGGGATATGGCGCAACTGACCAAGCGGGAGCGGGTGCTGCGCACAGCGCGTCTCGAGGAGACAGATCGCATACCGTGCTATGATATTCTGGAGAACGATGCCATCATCGAGTACTTCGCCGGCGAGCGCCTTACCCCAGAGAACGGACGCCGCGTCAAGGGGTTTGCTATCGGTCGCGTGCTCGACATGACGCGCATGCCCTACGGACCCTGGGAGCCACGGCGCTATCGACGGGAGGACGGCCTGGTCGTCCAGCAGGAGCGCTGGACGCAATGGATCGTGGAGCGACCCTTTCACACTGTGGCGGAGCTGGCGCACTGGGTGGAGGGGGAGATCGAGCGGACCGATGCGCAGCGTTTTGATGAGGGCTATGCGGAGCGCGTCCACCGCGAGATCCGTGAGCTGCTGGCGCTCTTTGCCCGTGGGGACCCCACCGGTCGAGGCGATCCCACGGTGTTGGTGTTGGAGAGCGGGGTGGGTTTGACGGAGATGTACTGGGCGGCCGGGATGGAGCTTTTCTCCTATCTGATGGCCGATCAGCCTGATCTGGTGGAGGCCTGGCTCGAGGCCCGTCTTCAGGCCGAGTTGCGTCGTGTGGCGGCGATCGCTGACCCAGATCTCATCCCCATCGCTCTGACGTACGATGACCTGGCCTATAAGACGGGTCTGCTCTTCTCCCCGCGCTGGCTGCGTCGGGTATGGGTGCCGCGCCTGGCGCAGCTTGTGGATGCCTGGCATAGCCGTGATACCTTGTGCTTGTTTCACTCCGATGGCAATCTGTGGGCGATCCTGGACGACCTGGTGGCCGCTGGCATCGATGGTCTGAACCCGTTGGAGGTGCTGGCGGGGATGTCGGTGAAGGCGGTGCGCGAGCGCTATCCGCATCTCTTCCTGGCGGGGGGCATCGATGTGAGCCAGCTCCTGCCCTACGGCACCCCTGAAGAGGTACAGGCTGTCTGCCGTCAGACGATCGAGGAGGCCGGTGGACGGGGCTACTTCCTGGGCTCGACGACGGAACTGCACTGGGATGTGCGGCTGGAGAATGCCCTGGCGATGTTCGCTGTGGCTTACGGCGGTTCGCCACCGCCACCAGGGCCAGCGGCCTGAGCCTGGGAGGGCCCAGCGGCATCGGCGGTGGGCGGGAGCTTGCTCGCGTTTTCCCCGGCGGCGACCTGTGGGGTACACCGTTAGTGTGTATGAGGCGAGATGAATATCTATGTACGGAGGTGATGGGATGCCACTGCAGGTTGGATTAGGCTCAAGTGTGACGAGGTACTATCCGCAGACAAAGCCGCTCCCAACGGACTCGCTTGATCTGGCGGGCGCGCTGAATGAACGGATGGCCTTCCAGGTCGTACTGCGGTTGGAGGATGAACCACGCCAAACGGTGCGGCTTGAGGTCACGGGTCCTGAGGGCTGGAGCATCCGGGTCCGGCGTGTGGGCTATGTGCCGGTGGCGCACCACAACACGCCCATCGACGAGGACACCGATGGCCTGGAGCAGATCCCCGGCTATGTCCCCGATCCGTTGTTCGATGAGGACACGTTGTTGTTACCGGCTCAGGAGACGCATGCCTTCTGGGTGACGCTGCAGCCCGGTGTCCAGGCGACGCCGGGGACGCATCGCCTGAGTGTCCGGGTGCTGCCGGAGTCGGGGGCCGAGGTGACACGGCAGGTCAATGTCCGCCTGTATGACATCGCGCTGCAACCCCGGCGGGACTTTCATATCACCCACTGGTTTTACATCGACGCGCTACTCGACTGGTATCGGCTGGAACCGTTCGAGTCGCGCTTCTGGACGATCGTGGCGAGCTATATCCGCGATCTGATAGCCCACGGTACCGACACCCTCTACGTGCCGGTGTTCACGCCGCCCACCGATGGGGTCAAGCGGCCCAGTCAGTTGCTTCACGTGACCCGCCGGGCCGATGGCACCTATCGCTTCAACTGGCGCGATGTGAAACGCTACGTTGATCTGGGCAAGGCTTTGGGCTTTCGCGCTTTTGAGTGGACGCACTTCTTCACCCAGTGGGGCGTTCGGCATGCCATCCGCATCTATGAGGGGCAGGGGCAGGGGGAGCGGCTGCTGTGGCCGCCGGACACTGGCGCCACCTCCGAGATCTATCGTGACTTCCTGGCCCAGTTCCTCCCGCAGCTCTATCGGTTCCTGCAGCAGGAGTCGATCCTGGACAGTTCCTTCTTCCATGTCTCGGACGAGCCGCACGCTGAGCATCTGCCGCAGTATCATGCGGCCCGCGCCATGTTGAAGGAGTTGGCGCCCTGGATGAAGGTCATGGATGCCCTGAGCGATGTTGAGTTCGCACGGCAGGGTGTGCCCGATATCCCGATTCCCAGCATCAAGACGGCATTGGAGTTCGTGGCGGAGGGCGTCCCCTGTTGGTGCTACTACTGCGGCGGCCCACGGGGGCCTTACCTGAACCGGCTGCTGGACACGCCCCTGCCCAAGATCGCCATGCATGGGATGCTTTTCTATCGCTGGCCTTTCCAGGGGTTCCTCCACTGGGGATACAATTACTGGTACAGATCGCAGACGCGCACGCTGATCGATCCCTACACGGTGCAGGATGCCGAGTACTGGGCCCGTGGGTGGGCCTACGGTGATCCTTTCCAGGTCTATCCCGGGCCCGAAGGGCCGGTGGACTCTATCCGCTGGGAGGTCTTTGCGGCCAGCCTGCAGGACTATCAACTCTTGCAGACTCTGGGTGTGCCAAGGGATGATCCCCGATTGGTGGCCATGCGCAGCTTTGCGGACTTCCCCAAGGATTCGGCGTGGCGTGAGGCCGTGCGGCGGAGCTTGTTGGAGCAGGGCGCGGCCGGATGAGTCTGCGCTCCGCTGGATACTATTAAGCTGGATGCTATTTAAGGATGAGGAGATACCGTGGTTGAGGAGGTGACCGATGAAGCCGTTTGACTACGTGGCGCCACGATCGGTGGCGGAGGCGATCGCGCTCCTGGCCGATGAGGGCAGGGTGGCAAGGGCTTTCGCAGGCGGCACGGACCTGTTGGTGCAACTGCGCCAGGGACGCCGTGATGTGGATCTGGTGGTCGATATCAAGCGCATCCCAGATCTGAGAGAGCTTGGCTATGACCCCCAGGACGGCCTGCGGCTGGGAGCCGCTGTCACCTGTGCCGAGCTGTGCGCAAACCCGACCGTCGTGCAGCACTACCCTGGTCTGGTCGAAGCGGTTTCGCTGATCGGCGGTGCGGCCATTCAGCAGCGGGCCACCGTGGGGGGCAATCTGTGCAATGCGGCACCCAGTGCGGACTCCATTCCCGCCCTGATGGTCCTGGACGCCTGGGCTGAGGTGACAGGCCCGCAGGGAACGCGCCGGGTGGCGGTGCGGGAGTTCTGCACCGGGCCGGGTGCGACGGTGCTGGCACCGGAGGAGTTGCTCGTAGCGCTGCACGTACCGTCCCCCGCGCCGCGCAGTGGGGCGGCCTACCAGCGTTTTACGACCCGCAAGGAGATGGACATCGCCGTGGTGGGTGTGGGGGCATGGCTGCGTCTGAGCGAGGATCTGGCGCGCATCGAGGAAGCGCGCATTGCACTGGGCGCCGTGGGGCCGACGCCCCTGGTGGCCGATGAGGCCTCAGCGGCCCTCATTGGCTGTGCGTCTGATGACGAGGCGGCCTTCATGGAAGCTGCCCGGCTGGCTCAGCAGGTGGCTCGGCCTATCAGCGACACTCGCGGCACCGCTGCTCAGCGGCGGCACCTGGTGGGCGTGTTGGTGCGGCGCACGCTACAGCGTGCCGCGGCGCGGGCCCATCAAAGCGTGTAAGGGGAGGTTGGAGCGATGGCTGGTGAGGTGAAAGTAACGGCGACGATTAACGGCGAACCGAGGACGTTCCTCTGTGAGCCTCATCAAAGCCTGTTGGAGGTGCTGCGCGACGTCGTGGGGCTGACCGGGGTCAAAGAGGGGTGCAATGACGGAAACTGTGGGACCTGCAGTGTGTTGCTCGATGGCCGGTTGGTCAAGTCGTGCCTGGTGCTGGCGGTTGAGGTAGAGGGCCATGAGATCACGACGGCGGAGGGTCTGGCTTCCTGGGACGGCCTGCATCCACTGCAGAGGGCCTTTATCGAGCAGGATGGTCTGCAATGTGGCTTTTGCACGCCGGGGATGTTGATCGCCGCGAAGGCGCTGCTCGATCGCATCCCAAATCCCACCGAGGAGGAGATCCGCACCTGGCTGGCGGGCAATCTGTGCCGTTGTACGGGCTACGACAAGATTGTGCGGGCGGTGCGCACGGCTGCCGAAGCCATGATGGCCGATCAAGAGTCAGTGTGACACGACTTACGTGTTGAGTGTGTGGGAGGATGAGATGGGTCATAACGTGGAACAAGGGATGGAGACCTGGACGGTGGTGGGATCAAGCCTGAAGCGCGTAGACGCGGCCGAGAAGGTGGTCGGTCGCGCGCGCTACGGGGTCGATGTGTCGTTGCCGGGGATGGCCGTGGGCAAGGTCCTGCGCAGCCCACATGCGCATGCGAAGATCCTGTCCATCGACACGCGGGCGGCTGAGGCCCTGGAGGGTGTCTACGCCGTCATCACGGCGGCTGATCTGCCGGACGTGGACCTGGACGATGCGGAGAAGATGTTCCGCGACCACGTGCTGGCCAGCGACAAGGTCCTGCATGTGGGCCACCCCATTGCGGCGGTGGCGGCTCGGTCAGCGACGATTGCGGAACAGGCCCTGGCACTGATCAAGGTGAGGTACGAGGTGCTGAGTCCGGTGGTAGATGTGTTGGAGGCTATGAAGCCTGGAGCGCCTATTTTGCATCCCCACCTGCGCACGCGTTCGCTCGGGGCCAGCGATGATGCACCGACCAATGTGGCGTCGCACTTCGTGCATGAGAAGGGCGACCCTGAGCAGGGATTTGCCGAGGCGGACGTGATTGTCGAGCGGGAGTTCCGCACGACGATGGTCCATCAGGGCTACCTGGAACCGCACGCCAGCACCGCTGTGTGGAGCGACGACGGTCATGTAACGGTCTACGCCACCACGCAGGGCGTCTTTGCGGTGCGAGACCATCTGGCGCGCCTCCTGCGCCTGCCTATGTCCAGGATCCGCGTGATACCCATGGAGGTGGGTGGTGCCTTTGGTGGCAAGAACACCAGCTACGTGGATGGTTTGGCTGCGCTGTTGGCCCGCAAGGCTCGGCGCCCGGTCAAGGTGGTGATGTCGCGCCAGGAGACGTTCCTGGCGACCGGTCCCTCCTCGGGGACGGTGATCAAGATCAAGATGGGGGCCACGCGCGATGGGCGCATCACGGCCGCCGAGGCCACCCTGGTCTACGAGGCGGGAGCCTATCCCGGAGGGCCGGTGGGCTCCGGGGCGCATATCATGTTTGCCCCCTATGACATCCCTCATGGGCGGATCGTGGGCTACGACGTGGTGGTCAATAAGCCCAAGGTAGAATCCTACCGGGCTCCAGGGGCGACCCCGGCGTGCTTTGCGGCCGAGCAGGTGATCAACGAACTGGCCCACAAGCTGGACATGGACCCGCTGGAGTTTCGCCTGCGTAACAGCGCCGTGGAGGGCACCGAGACCATCGATGGGACGGTCCATCATGACATCGGCGCGGTGCAGGTGTTGGAGGCCGCCTGGGCGCATCCGCACTACACGGCGCCGCTGGAGGGACCCAATCGCGGACGCGGGGTGGCCCATGGCTTCTGGGGGAACTGGGGGGCGCGCTCCAGCGTCGCCATCACCGTGAACCCCGATGGCACCGTCTCCATGGTCACTGGCTCGGTGGATATCACGGGCACGCGCACCAGCACAGCCATGCAGGCCGCTGAGGTGCTGGGCCTGACCCTGGACGACTTCCACGTCGTGATGGGGGACACCGACTCCATAGGGTATTCCGATGTCAGTGCCGGAAGCCGCACCACCTTTGCGACAGGCCAGGCGGCGGTGCAGGCTGCGAAGTCGGTGATCGCCCAGATGCGGGAGCGTGTGGCCGGCCTGTGGGGGGTGGCGCCGACGGAGGTGACCTTCGAGGAGGGCGTCTTCCGCGTGCCGGGTGATCCGCAAAAGACGATGACCTTCAAGGAGTTAGCGGCCCTGCTGCCGGAGACTGGCAACACGGTGACCGGTGTGGCGAACGTCGATGCACGCGAGTGGGGCAGCTCCTTCGGCACGCACATTGCGGATGTGGAGGTCGATCCGGAGACCGGAGAGGTCACGCTGTTGCGCTACACGGTGGTACAGGACGTGGGGAAGGCGATCAATCCCGTCCAGGTGGAGGGACAGTTGCAGGGTGGCGCCGTGCAGGGCATCGGTTGGGCGCTCTTCGAGGGCTACGACTACGACGACCAGGGCCAGATGCGCAATCCCACCTTCCTGGACTACCGCCTGCCGACGGCGCTGGACATCCCGCCCATTGACACGGTGCTGGTGGAGGTGCCCTACCCGGGCCA
>CAYLRT010000072.1:0-9515 GCA_964385885.1 uncultured Anaerolineales bacterium
CTGGTGCTTCGATGAGCCCCTTGACCATTCTCTTCCTCGACCACGCCCCCGCCCTGGGGGGCGCGGAGCGGAGCCTGCTGCTGCTCCTCAAGCACCTGGACCGTGACCAGTGGCAGCCCCATCTGGTCTGCCAGGAAGGCCTGCTGGCTCAGGCCGCCAAGGATCTGGGTGTTTCCACCCACATCGTGCCCATGCCCCGGTTGCGCCGATCCCTCTATGCGCCACTGCATTGGCTCCGCGCGGCCCACACCATCGCCAGCCTGGCGCGACAGGTCAATGCGGCCCTGCTTGTTGCCAATACCGTCCGCGCCGCCCTCTACACCGCTCCTGCCGCCCACCTGGCCCGTCGCCCCTTCGTCTGGCACATGCGGGATTTGTGGCTCTCAGAATCGCAGCCTCGCCATCTCTGGGTGGATCGAATAGGCAAACAGTTGCTCTGCGCCACCGCCGCCCGGGTGATCGCCAACTCCCACGCCACCGCCGCCCATCTGCCCTGCCATGGCCAAGTCACCGTCATCCACAACGGCATTGAAGTAGAACGGTACGATCCGAGGACAGACGGTAACCCCTTCCGTCAGCGATACAACATCCCGCTGGATGCTCCCTTGGTTGGAACCGTCGGGCGGCTGCGTCCCTGGAAGGGGCAGGACCGCTTCCTCCGGGCTTTGGCGAGGGTGCGTGAGACGGTACCCCAGGCCCAGGGCGTGATCGTGGGCGGCACGCCATTCGGCGTGAAAAGCGCATACCCGCTGCAGCTTCGTCGCCTGGCAGATGATCTGCACCTGAGTGAGTGCGTGGTCTTCACAGGTCATCTGGACGATGTGCGCCCTGCGCTGGCGGCCATGGACGTGTTTGTGCACCCCGGTGATCCAGAGCCCTTCGGCCTGGTGAACATCGAGGCCATGGCCATGGGCAAACCCGTGGTGGCTTTCTCCCATGGCGCCCTACCGGAAATCGTGATCCATGGGGAGACAGGGTTGCTAGCGGAGCCGGGAAATGAAGAAGCCTTGGCCCGGATGATTGTCAGACTGCTCCTGGAACCCGACCTGCGAGACCGTCTGGCTATGGAAGCTCGCCGGCGAGCGGTACAGTGTTTCTCGGTGGAGCAAAGCATCCCCAGCATCACAAAGGCCTTCCGCTCGGCAGCAGCAACCCAATCCCGCCGGAATACATGATCCTCTAATTCCGGCACCTCCATCCCTGCATACCGACCAGATTGTGGTATAGTGCCTGAGGCAGCCTTGAAGCTGGCAAGAAGCCGCACACAGCGGCCTGGAAGCAGCAGAACCGATATCACATGAGCGAAAAAACCGAACCCATCGTACGCGTTATCGTTCCGACCTATAACGAAAGGGAAAATATCGTCCAGCTTGTTCCCCAAATCCTGGAGCTTCCCATCCCGGTTGGGGTCATCGTCGTGGACGACAATTCCCCTGATGCCACAGGTGAGTTGGCCGATCAACTCACCGCCGACTATCCAGGGCGCGTCAGCGTCATTCATCGGCCGGGCAAACTGGGGCTGGGCACGGCCTATATCGCCGGCTTTCGCCACGCCTTGGACGAAAAGGCGGACTTCATCATCACCATGGACGCCGATTTCTCCCATCCACCTGAGAGGATCCCCGCCATGGTCGCCAAGGCCCAGCAGGGCTATGACCTAGTCATCGGCAGCCGCTACGTGCCAGGTGGGCAGGCAGTGGAGTGCACGCTGGCCCGTCGGATGCTTAGCTGGGGGGCCAACGCCTTTGCCCGTACGCTGCTGGGGTTGAAGGCCCACGATACCACGGCCGGCTTCCGCTGCTACCGCCGCGAGGCGCTGCAGTCGATAGATCTGGATCAGATCTTCTCCGATGGGTATTCTTTCCTCATCGAGATGCTCTACAAGATCCAACGCCACGGCTGGCGAGTCGGGGAAGTGCCCATCGTGTTCCACAACCGGCGCCAGGGCGTGTCGAAGATCTCGCGCCACGAAGTCTACAAAGCTCTCTACACGGTGATGCGCCTCTTCGTCGGCCGTATCACTCGTCCCTTCACCAAAGCACCATGAGCCGGATGTCCCATGCGCGCCGCAGGTCAACCCGCAAGACCCACAAGCCCTGCAACCTGTGTGGAGGGCGGGAGGCTGTAGAGCTCATCCCCTCCACCCTGGGGCAGGTCCAGCAGGGAACCTGGCAGGCTTACGCCTGCACCAGCAGTGGCTATGGCCGCCATGGGCCGATCGTGCAGTGCACGCATTGCGGGTTGGTGTTTGCCGATCCCCAACCCGATAACGACGAGGTCTTGAACATCTACAGCGCGGTCCAGGACCCGCTGTACGTGGCTGAGCGCGCCGGGCGTATCCTGACTTTTGAGCACCACCTGAAACCCATGGAACGGTTCACCGGTCCCGCACAGGGTCGGCGTTTGCTCGATGTGGGGGCCTATACGGGGGTGTTCGTTCAGATTGCCGCTCGCCATGGCTGGGACGCCTGGGGCATCGAACCCAGCGCATGGGCCGTCGAGGAGGCCCGCGCCCAGGGGCTTCAAATGGTCCAGGGGACCCTTGAGGACGCCGGGTTTCCTCCGGAAAGCGCCAGCGTCGTGACCATGTGGGATGTCATCGAGCATGTCGCCGATCCCCTGGGAACCCTGCAGGCGGCGTGCAGGGTGTTAGAGCCAGGCGGCTATCTGATCGTGCACACCATGGACCTGGATAGTCCCTTTGCCCGTCTCATGGGACAACGCTGGCCGTGGTTCATGGAGATGCATCTCACCTATTTCACCCGCACCACGCTGCGCATGATGCTTGAGAAAGCAGGGTTCACCGTCTCGTGGATGGGATCCCAGGGCCGTTACCTGCAGAGCGGGTATCTGGCCAGCCGGATAGCGGCGCTGTTCCCCAGGCTGGGGCACGCGCTCGAGTGGCTGGTCTCCAAAACGGGGCTCGATGGGCTTCCACTGCGCATCAATCTGGGTGACCTGTTCACCACCTACGCCCGCAAACAGGCGCAGGATCACCTAATACTGGAGGGAAAGGGATGATTTACCGCACCTTGGGACGTACAGGACTGAAAGTATCGCAACTTGGCTTTGGCGCCATGCGCCTGCCCATGACAGAGGTCAATGGCAAGCAAGTCGTGGATCGGGATCTGGCGACCCCCATGATCCATCGTGCGTTTGAGTTGGGAGTTAACTACATCGATACGGCTGTGGGGTACTGCAACGAGGACAGCCAGCGTGCCGTAGGCGAAGCCCTCAAAGGATGGCGCGACAAGATCGTGGTCTCCACCAAGAACCACTACTACGGTGAAGACGAGAAGCAATGGTGGACCCATCTGGAGAACAGCCTGCAACGGCTCGACGTGGACTACATCGACATCTACAACCACCACGGCATCAACTGGGAGCGCTACGAGCACGACGTAGAGCCCCGCATCAGCCGTTGGATGCTGAAAGCCAAGGAGCAAGGGCTGATCAAGCACATCTGCACCTCCTTCCATGACAGCAACGAAGCCCTGATGAAGCTGGTGGATACCGGCTACGTGGAATCCATCACCCTTCAGTACAATTTGCTCTACCGCGATCTAGAGGAAGGCATCGCCTACGCCAAGGCACACAACGTGGGGGTGGTGGTGATGGGGCCAGTGGCTGGAGGCCGTCTGGCCGGCCCCTCGGACGTGTTGAGCGGGATCATTCCGGGCATTGAGCGCATCCCCGAACTTGCGCTTCGCTTTGTGCTCTCGAACCCCAACGTGACCGTGGCTCTGTCGGGCATGAGCACCATGCAAATGGTGGAGGAGAACGCGGCCGTCGCCTCTGACGAGATTAGCCTCACCCCAGAGGAACGCGCAGCGATCGAAGAACACGTAGAGCGGCTGACCAAGATGTCGGACCTCTATTGCACGGGATGCAAATACTGTCAGCCCTGCCCGCAGGAGGTCAATATCCCCTACATCTTCGAAATGTATAATCTGGGTAAGATCTACGGGCTGTGGAGTGTAGCGCGTGAGAACTACGCCAACTTCCCCGATCAGCCCTGGCTAGGCGGTAAGCAGGCCGACGCCTGCATCGAATGTGGCGCCTGCGAGGAGAAGTGTCCACAGCACATCGCCATCCGCGAGCAGCTCAAAGCTGCACACGCCGCACTCTCTAGCTGAAACGCTTTCATCACAGAGCAGCGGCTCCAGGTACAGGAGGTGAGACGAGATGCAACGGATTATGGTTACGGGGGGCGCGGGCTTCATCGGCTCCAACTTCGTACGCTACATGCTCCAGGCTCACCCTGACTACACCATCGTTGTCTACGACAAACTGACCTATGCCGGTCGACTGGAGAACTTGCAGGATGTCGCCAAGGCCTTTGGCGACCGCTACGCCTTTGTACGGGGTGATATCTGTGACATCGCACAGGTGGAGGCCACGGTCAAGGAGTATGCCATCGACACGATCGTGAACTTCGCGGCGGAGACCCACGTCGATCGCTCACTGATGGAGCCAGGCTCGTTCATCCAAACGGATGTCTATGGCACCTATGTGCTGCTGGAGACGACCCGCAAGTTCGAGCTGGAGCGCTACCATCAGATCAGCACCGACGAGGTCTACGGTCAGGTCCTGGAGGGGCGCTCCAAAGAGACCGATCCGCTGGCGCCGCGCAGCCCGTACGCCGCCAGCAAAGCAGGGGCCGATCTGATGGTGCTGGCCTACCATGAGTCCTGGGGGGTCCCCGTCACTATCACCCGTGGATCCAACAACGTGGGACCCTACCAGTATCCGGAGAAGGTCGTTCCCCTCTTTGCTACCAACGCGATCGACGACCAACCCCTGCCTCTCTACGGCGATGGCAAGCAAATGCGCGACTACCAGCATGTGTTTGACCATTGCACGGCCATCGACCTGGTCCTCCACAAGGGTGAGATCGGCGAGATCTACAATGTAGGGACCGGCGCCGAGCTGACAAACCTGGAGATGACCGAGATTGTCCTGAAAACCCTGGGCAAACCCCGCAGCCTGATCCAGCACGTGGCCGATCGACCGGGCCACGATCGGCGCTATGCGCTGGATGTGAGCAAATTGCGGGACCTGGGCTGGGAGAGCCGGTACACGTGCGCCCAGGCAGTTGAGGAGACGGTCCGTTGGTATCAGGCCAATGAATGGTGGTGGCGGCCTATCAAGAGCGGGGAGCTTTATCGAGCTTATTATGCTGAGCAATATGGACATCGGCTGCGATCATCGTGAGCAGGTCGTCACAATGGGCAAGGGATAATGGCAGATGCAGCAACTCTCGCGCGCTATCTCCTCAAGCGCGTCAATCGTGCGGTGCGCGAGTTCAATCTTATTCGTGATGGCGATCGCATCGCTGTGGGCCTCTCAGGCGGCAAGGACAGTCGAACGCTGCTGGAGCTTCTCCTGCGCGGCGTGGATGTCCCTGGCTCGTACGAAGTAGTCGCCATTCATATCGACGGGAGCTCCGTAGGATTGCCAGATCAGAAGCCCTCGTTGGAGCCCTGGATCCGGGCACTCGATGTGCCTTACACCTGCATCCCCCTCGAGATCCCGGCGGGAGAAAAGCTGCCGCTGAACTGCTTCCGTTGCTCGTGGAACCGGCGCAAAGCCCTTTTCCTGGCGGCGGATCATCTCTCGTGCAACAAGGTCGCCTTCGCCCATCATGCTGACGATGCTGCCGTGACCACCCTGATGAGCCTGATGTATAAGGGGCATCTCGAGACCCTGGCGCCTAGCCTCTCGTTCTTCGGCGGGCGCTTCACGGTCATCCGCCCCCTCATCCTGGTCGACGAATCGGAGATCAGGCGTTACGCGCGGGCTCGCGGATGGACCTTTCCTCCAGAACTGACGTGTCCACGCTCGAACTCCACCCGTCGGGCCCACATCGCACAGTTCCTATCCACTTTCCCAGACAAGGAGTTGCGCCAGATTAAGGCCAATCTGTGGCGTGCCGCTCGCGCCCGTCTAGCCGAGAGTAATGGGAGCGACCATGGATAAGGCTCGGTCACAGCAGCGGCAACTGCAAAAGCTCAGTCGGTTCCTGTCTCTGCTCCTCCGTCACAGGCCAGCGCGGTTCCCATTGAAGCTGGACGACCAGGGGTACGCGGACCTGAGTGACGTGATGCGGATCTTACATGGCCTTCCGAACTTCCGCTGGGCCACCGTGTCCGACATCGAGGAAATTGTCGAGGGCGCAAAGCGGCGACGCTTCGAGATCATCCAGGGGCCCCACGGGAAGCGGCGTATCCGCGCCCTCTACGGACACTCTATCGTGTGCCCCACCTACGAGCCGGTCACACCTCCGCCAGCGCTCTATCACGGGACCACACCGGACGTCGTAGGCGCCATACGCTCAGATGGCCTGCGACCGATGGGCCTTCAATACGTGCATCTTGCAGCAACGGTCGAGCTTGCCCGCCACATTGGCCTGCGCCGCACCTCCAGCCCCATCATCCTGCGTGTGAATGCGCTGGAAGCTCACGCCCACGGGGTCCGTTTCTACAATCCGGAGACGGACATCTTTCTGAGTGAGTTCATCCCGCCGGAGTTCATCGAGTTTCCCGAGCAAAGGTGAGCTAGCCCGGGCCCGAACAGCTCTTGGGAGAAAGGAGCCACATCTTTTCTTGCCGTTCCTGGGCTTCTAGGGTGCATGGCATTGCGTTCATCCACCAGTGGCGCTTTCTGCTGCATGCAGTACAATGTTTATGATATCTGTGAAGTACGGTAGCGGAGGAAAAGAGAACTATGGCCGAAGCCTATAAGCCGCAGGAGATTGAGCCGAAGTGGCAGCAGAAGTGGGAGGCGGACAAACTCTACAAGGCAGTCATCGATCATTCACGTCCCAAGTTCTATGCCCTTACCATGCTTCCCTATCCGAGCGGTGACATCCATATCGGCCACTGGTACGCCATGGCCCCCAGCGATGCCCGGGCTCGCTTCAAGCGCATGCAGGGCCACAACGTCCTCTTCCCCATGGGTTTCGACGCCTTTGGGTTGCCGGCGGAGAACGCGGCGATCAAACAGGGTATCCACCCCAAGGAATGGACCCTCGCCAACATCGAGCGCGAGAGGAAACAACTCCGCTCTATGGGCGCGATGTTCGACTGGGACCGGGAGGCCATCTCATGTCTGCCTGGCTATTACCGCTGGACCGAGTGGTTCTTCCTGAAGTTCTATGAGATGGGGCTAGCCTATCGCAAGAAGGCGCCGGTCGACTACTGCCCCTCATGTAAGACCACTCTGGCTCGCGAGCAGGTCATCGGTGAAGAGCGTATCTGCGAGCGCTGTGGTACCCCGGTGGTCAAGAGAGAGCTTGAACAGTGGTTCTGGCGCATCACGGACTACGCCGATGAGCTGCTGGATTTCTCGAAGATCGACTGGCCCGAGCGGATCAAGCTGCAACAGACGAACTGGATTGGGCGCAGCGAGGGAGCAGAGGTCACCTTCAAGGTGGCCCCTGAGGATCTCCCGCCTGGTTCTGATGGCGACCTGGTCGTGTTCACCACACGACCAGACACCCTGTGGGGTGCCACCTTCATGGTCCTGGCCCCGGAGCACCCTCTGGTCAACGTGATCACCAAGCCTGAGCACCAGGAGACAGTACGCGCTTACCAGCATCAAGCTGCTCGCCAGAGCGAGATCGAGCGCCTGAGTACCGAAAAGGATAAGACCGGCGTCTTCACCGGCGCCTATGCGATCAATCCTGTCAACGGAACCCGGATCCCCATCTGGGTGGCAGATTACGTGATGATGGGCTACGGCACGGGCGCGATTATGGGCGTGCCAGCCCATGACGAGCGTGACTTTGAGTTTGCCCGAAGATACGATCTGCCGGTTCCGGTGGTGATCGAGACCACGGAGTGGATTGAGGAGGGACGACCGCTGCCACTGCCCCGGGCCTACCCCGGAGAGGGGCAGATGATCAACTCAGGCCCCTTCGATGGCACCCCGGCTCCCCATCCGGCCGTCGAGAAGGTCACGGCCTGGCTTGAGGAACACGGGATGGGCAAGTATGCCGTCAACTATCGCCTGCGCGACTGGCTGATCAGCCGCCAGCGCTACTGGGGGGCCCCAATCCCCATCATCTACTGCGATCACTGTGGCATCGTGCCTGTGCCCTATGAGGACCTGCCAGTACTGCTGCCAGACGACGTGGACTTCATGCCCACTGGCGAAAGCCCACTGCAGTACCACGAGGGCTTCCTCAACACCACCTGCCCCAAGTGCGGCAGGCCCGCGCGACGCGAGACCGACACCATGGATACATTTGTCTGCTCCTCGTGGTACCAATATGCCTACCTGAGCCCCTATTACCGCGAGGGCGAGCCCGTGACGGGGGACGACACACCATGGGAGCCGGAGGAACTCGATTACTGGGCCCCTGTGGACACCTACACCGGAGGCGCCGAGCACGCCGTGATGCACCTCCTCTACACGCGGTTCTTCACCAAGGCCCTGCGTGACGCTGGCCTTGTCGACTTCGATGAACCCATGCTCCAGCTACGCAACCAGGGCACCATCCTGGGAGAACCACGCTCAGGGGACTGCGTCGAGGTCATCGGCTCCTGGGAGGGAGCGGCGTTCAGGGCGGAGCGCATCAAGGTGTTCAGTTTCCAGGACCAGGATAAGTGGCCCGCACCAGCGCGAGAGGAGACGCGAGTATGCGGTGAGGTCATGGATCGCGACGACGTGAGTCTGAAGGTACGTACTTCCGAGGAGGGCGCACTCACGGTAGTCCTGGTGGACCCGGAGATGCCCATCGAGATCCCCGGCAGGCAGACCATGGGTACCGTCGCCGACATCCTCTATCACCTGGATGTCGAAAAGATGTCCAAGAGCAAGAAGAACGTCGTTGCCCCAGACGAGTTGGTCGCGCGCTATGGCGCCGATACCGTCCGCGCCTATCTGATGTTTGGGTGGCGCTGGGAGCTTGGCGGCCCGTGGAACAGCCAGGGCATCGAGGGAGTACACCGCTGGCTCAACCGGGTCTGGACCATCGTACTGACGCCTCCCGAGACCCAGGAGAAAGCCGATCCGCAGCAGGCCCGTCAACTGCAACGCGCGATGCATTACGCCATCAAGAGCGTGACCAGGGACATGGAGGACTTCAGCTTCAACACCGCTGTCGCCCGCCTGATGGAGCTGACCAACGCCTTGAGCAAGGCCAAACCGGCCTTCTGGGGCAGCGAGCTCTGGGACGAGGTCGTCACCACGCTGCTCCTGCTGCTGGCGCCGGTGGCGCCGCACATATCCGAGGAACTCTGGGCGCGGTTGGGCAAACCCTATAGCATCCACCAACAGGCCTGGCCGACCTGGGACGAGAACATGCTGGTGGAGGAAACCGTTGAGATCCCTGTCCAGGTCAACGGCAAGGTGCGCGGGCGGATCACCATCTCAGCCGACGCAGATGAGGAGGCCATCAAGGCCAAGGCGCTGGAGGATCCCAACGTCCAGCGGCACCTGGCGGGCAAGCAGATCGTCAAGATCATCGTGCCGCGCCGCCGTCTGGTCAGCATCGTCGTCAAGTAGGAGAC
>CAYLRT010000072.1:9615-14649 GCA_964385885.1 uncultured Anaerolineales bacterium
ATGTCCGTCCTCTTCCCCACCATCCGCACCCTCTGGGCCCTCGACTACACCGCCCTGGGCACGATCGGCACCATCCGCAACATCCTTCAGTCTATCAGTGCCCCCTTCTGGGGCTACATCGCCGACCGATTCCCCCGCAAACATGTGATCATCTTCGGCACAGGTCTCTGGGGCATCTGGACGCTTCTCTGCGGACTGGCGGGGAACTTCGGCCAACTGCTCATCATCCGGGCCATCTCCGGCATCGGGCTCGGTTGTCTCATGCCGGCGACCTTCTCCCTCATGGCCGATCTCTTCCCACCGGAGCGTCGGGGCCGTGCGTTAGGCCTCCTGGAGTCAATAGGCGTCCTGGGGATTATCATCGGCACTCTGGGCCTTGGCATGCTGGCGACGCCCACCCTGTGGCGCTGGGGGTTCTTCGCCCTGGGCGCTTCCAGCGTGCTTTCAGGCATCCTGGTGGCCTTGTTGGTGAGGGAACCCATCCGCGGAAGCGCCGAGCCTGAGCTGCAGGGACGGATCACCGCCGAGGACGCGGCCCGCTACCAGGTGCGGCTGTCCGACGTCCCGCGTGTGCTGGCGATCCCCACCGTCTGGGTGGCGATCCTCCAGGGACTGGCGGGCAGCATGCCCTGGGTTGTCATGGGCCTCTACCTCATTTCCTGGCTGGTCGACGTCCGCGGCATGACCGAGGCTATCCGCTTCGACCATCCAGTCGGCAGCGCCACTCTGACTTTCGCTGGTATCGTTGTGGGGACCGCCCTGAGCAATATCCTGGGAGGCGTCCTGGGGGACTGGGCCGCTAAGAAGAGCCCCCGCTATGGACGCACGATCGTGGGGCAGGTCTCCGTCATCAGCGGCATCCCACTCAGTTACGTCCTCTTCACACGCACACAGGATTGGAGTTTCTGGTCGCTATTTGCACTGTGCTTCGTCACCGCGCTCCTCATCAGTTGGGCGGGCAAAGGGGCCAAGGAACCCATGATGCAGGGCGCTGTCCCTCCGGAGTTGCGTGCCACGGCGTACGCTATGACGACCTTCATCGAGAGCGGATTTGCCGCCATCGCGGCCTACATCGCCGGCAGTCTGGCGGACACTCTGGGGTTCACGCAGGCCATGGTATGGACGATCCCCTTCCCCTGGGTCATCTGCGCGATCCTCTACTCCGGCTTCTACTGGGCCTACCCCCGGGATGCTGCACGCCTGCACGCTGAGTTGACGAAACGCGCTACCGCCCTGAGCCACGGCGGCTCCGCAGGATAACACCGGGAGACACACAAGACCAGACGAGAGGGGGACTTATCCATGGACGTGAAACTGATCGCAGTGACCCAGTACCTGGCCGGGGAAGGGGGACCGGAGGCCCTGATCGAACATGCCGGGCGGGTCTGCTATCGCAGCGCAAGCCGTGGAGACCCAGCCGCCTTCCTCCGAGCCCGTCTACGTCAGGGGCATGAGAGCATTGTGGAACATGCCAGCGCGACGTTCGAGATCTCAGGCATCAGCCGCGCCTGCTCCCATCAGCTTGTCCGACACAGGTTGGCCTCCTACAGCCAGGAGAGCCAGCGCTATGTGGACATGTCCAGCCCAGAGCTGGTATGCCCCGACAGCATCGCCGAGGACCCGGAGGCACGGGCCATCTGGGATGCGCACATGACCCGGGTGCAGGAGGCTTACCGGGCGCTCAGAAGCCTGGGGGTGCGGAAGGAGGATGCCCGCTTCGTACTGCCCAACGCCACGGCGACACGCATCGTGGTCACGATGAACTTCCGCGAGCTCCTTCACTTCTTCCGCCTCCGGATCACTCCCGAGGCACAATGGGAGATCCGTCGATTGGGGATCGAGATGCTGAGGCTAGTGGTGCCGTTCGCCCCAACCATCTTCGGCGACATGCTCCGTGACCTGCAGGACACCCATCCGGCACTGTTCGTCGAAGGGGATAGCTCTAGCACAGGGCAATCATGACGAACCAACCAGGTCAAGAAAGACGCCCCGATCCTTTTACGTACGCTATCTGCAGGTCCTTAATCACGCAGCCTGGGGACCGTGGGCGCTAGGCTAGGCCGACTCAAAACCCAAAGCCCGCTCTCGCAGGCTGACGTACCGGTTCTGCCCTATCACCAGATGGTCCAGAACATCGATCTCCAGCAGCTTTCCAGCCTCGATCAAGCGTCGCGTGAGGGCCACATCCTCCGGTGAGGGGCTTGGATCGCCAGAGGGGTGGTTATGGGCGACGATCAGCGCGGCGCAGTTGCGGCGCACCGCGCCGCGAAAGACCTCGGCGATACGCACCAGCGATGTGTTGAGGCTGCCCTTGTAGAGCATCTCCTGGGCCATGACGCGGTTGCGGGTGTCCAGATAGAGGACCGCAAATTGCTCCTGCTCCAGATAGCCCAAAGCGGGCATCAGAACCCTGGCTGCATCACCAGGGCTGCGAATCTGCCAACGCTCCTCGGGCGCCTCCGCCATCAAGCGGCGCCCCAACTCCAGCGCAGCCATCACCTGGGCCGACTTTGCTGGACCCAGCCCATGCACAGCGGCCAACTCGGAGAAATCAGCCCGTGCCAATCCGGCGAGGCCGTTAAACTGAGACAGAATACGGCCTGCCATAGCCAGGACGTTCTCACCCCCCACGCCGGTACGCAGGATGATCGCCAGCAGCTCCGCGGTTGAGAGCGCCTGTGCTCCCATACGCGCCAGTCTCTCGCGGGGGCGCTCGTCGGTGGGCATCTCCTTGACCGTGACATAGCTCATAGCTTGCCTCCGATATGGCCGATGGTATAATGCTCGCGCTGACACACCAGCCCCACACGCAGGCTGTATGTGGGGCAATAGCCAACAGCAACGTCCCGCCCGAGGTGGCGCGGCGGTGAATGCTTAAAGGAGTTCCATAGCATGATCGATCAGCTCCTGGAGATCCTACCCCAGGTCGTAACGTACCTGACGCTGGCCGTCGCAGTATTCGTGACCAGCCTGTGGCTGGGCATGGTCCTCTGGACGTTCCGCGATATACGCTCGCGCACACGGGACATTGTGGTGCAGTTTCTGGCGACCCTGATGGTCGCCGTATTGACCCTACCCGGACTCATCGTCTATTTCCTGATTCGCCCGCACGAGACGCTTGCCGAGGCCTACGAACATGCCCTGGAGCAAGAAGCGCTCCTGCAGGCCATTGAGGAGCCCGAGGTATGCCCCAGTTGCGGCGCCAGGGTGCAGGAGACCTTCGCGTTCTGTCCATATTGTCACACCCAACTCAAGAAGCGGTGTCCCTCCTGTGATGCCCTCCTGGAGCTGGATTGGAGCATCTGTCCGTATTGTGGTGCGCCCCAGGCCAGCCCCGTGGTGGAACCCGTGCTCGACCAGGCCCCCACTGTGGCTCCCGAGGCCCCTGCCTGATCCAGGGCAAGCTCTCACGTCCGAACTCCCTCTCGTGAGCCCTCTCGGCTCTCACGACGCGACATCCTCCGGACGCACCGTGTGGAGCTTCACCATATTCGTGACGCCGTGCACCTCCAGAGGGATCCCCGCTGTGAGGACCACATTGGCCCCGACAGAGAGATACCCTCGCTGACACGCCGCCTGGATCATACTGTGTAGCATCTCATCAGTCGTCTCGAACGGTGTCACCACGACCGGCACCACACCCCACATCAACTGCATACGACGGGCGGTCGAGACGAAGGGCGTTACCCCCACCAGCGTAACCGCAGGCCGGTGTCGTGCGACCATCCGCGCTGTACGCCCTGACTCCGTCGAGGTGACAATCGCATCCACACGCGCCGCCCGGGAGAGCGCCACCGTCACCTGGCTGATCGCACTGGTGATCAACGCCTCGTTGGACTGCTCTTTGTCCAACGGGATATCAAGAAGCTGATTGTAGGGGAAAGTCTCCGAGCGCTCCACAGACTCGGCGATTCTCGCCATCATCCGTACCGCCTCAACGGGATATTTGCCCACCGAGGTCTCCCCCGACAGCATCACGGCATCACTGCCATCGAGAATGGCATTGGCGACATCCGATGCCTCAGCGCGGGTGGGGCGCGGTTGTTCGATCATGGACTGCAGCATTTGCGTCGCTGTGATGACTGGTTTCCCGAGGCGATTGCACAGGTGGATGACCCGCTTCTGAATCAGGGGAACTCGTTCTGGAGGCAACTCCACACCCAGATCACCCCGGGCAACCATCACCGCATCGGCAGCACGGACAATCGCCTCCAGATCATCCAGCGCTTCTGGTTTCTCAATCTTGGCCACGATCCCTGGTATCTTGTGGGGATCCTCTCCCACATGCCGCACCAGAGGCACCGGACAATGCGCTATCAGATGCTCACGCAGTTCCAGGATATCGGCTGCCCGTCGCACGAAAGAGAGCGCCAGGTAGTCAAGCCCCAGCCTCAGCGCCACCAACGCATCCTGCCTGTCCTTGTCGGTCAGCGCCGGAATGTGCAGCTTGGTCCCCGGCAGGTTCACGCCTTTATGGGACGTGAGCACTCCACCCACCAGCACGCGACACCTCAGACGAGAGGACGAGGGCACACGGTCGATCACTTCCAGCTCCAGCGCGCCATCATCAAGGAAAAGATGATCCCCAGGCTGGATGTCCTCGATGACCTCCGGGTGAGGGAAGGGGATAACTGGCCCTTTCACATCCGGGCACGGCTCAGTTGCGAGCACCACCTCCTGGCCCGTCCTGAGCTCCAGCCCCTCGGCTGGCAGCTCCCCCACGCGGATCTTCGGCCCTTGCAGGTCGCCCATCAGGGCCACGTAGCGTCCCTCCTCCTGGGCCAACCGCCGGACCATCGTGGCACACCGCTCAGCCTCCTCGGCCGTGCTATGTGAGAAATTCAGCCGGGCCACCGTCATACCGGCATGGAGCATCGCGCGGATCACCGCGGGCCTCTCCGTGGCCGGCCCCAGCGTACACACGATCTTTGTCAAAGGCATGGCTCTCTACTCCCTGGAATCACAATTCCGTCTGCGTAACACCTCCAGCATATCAGAGCCCTATATTAATGCCGAAGGCCCACCCCGTCCACC
>CAYLRT010000073.1:0-2825 GCA_964385885.1 uncultured Anaerolineales bacterium
GGTCTGGTGGACGGCATACTCGCAGCGCCGAACACTATGATCAGCCCCGGGCTACTCCGCCTCATGCGACGTGGTACAATATAGACAAAGAAAACAAGCTGAAATACACTATGACTGCACTGAGCCAAATTGACACAAGTATGACAGAATCCATTGTTGACAACCTGGATGCCCTGATGCAGGTCCTTCCTCCTGCCATCCGGGAGTCGGTGAACGAGATCGGCCGGCGGGACGATCTCCTGGAGGTGATTTTGGACCTGGGTCGGGTGCCCACGGCCCGATACACGAACCGGGAGATTGTACTCCTGGAGCGCGAGGTTACGCGTGAGGACATCGATTGGGTGGTCGATCGTGTGGGCGTCTTCGACGCCGACAATCGCGCGGGCATAGCCCGTACACTGCATCGCATCGCGGCTATTCGAAACCGCAACGGCCAGGTGGTGGGCCTGACCTGTCGGGTTGGACGGGCGGTTTTTGGGACCATCGCCATCATCCAGGACCTGATCCTATCGGGCAAGAGCGTGCTTCTGCTGGGACGCCCGGGCGTCGGCAAGACGACGATGCTGCGGGAAGCCGCCCGGGTATTGGCGGAGAGCAAGCGGGTCGTGATCGTCGACACCTCGAACGAGATCGCTGGGGACGGTGACATCCCACACCCTGCCATTGGGCGTGCGCGGCGCATGCAGGTAGCGACACCAAGCCTGCAGCATGAGGTCATGATCGAGGCTGTGGAGAACCACAACCCCGAGGTCATCGTCATTGACGAGATCGGGCGGGAGATGGAAGCTCTGGCCGCACGCACGATCGCCGAGCGGGGCGTCCAGCTCATTGCCACAGCCCATGGCAACACGCTGGACAACCTTCTCCTCAACCCCACGCTGTCGGACCTCGTCGGCGGGATCGAGAGCGTCACCCTGTCCGATGAGGAGGCCCGCCGGCGTGGCACGCAGAAGACCGTCCTGGAGCGCAGGGCGCCTCCTACCTTCGACATCCTGGTCGAGATCCAGGACCGACAGCGACTCCTCGTCCACCGGGACGTAGCCCAGGCCGTCGATGCCCTCCTGCGAGGCCGCACGCTGAGCGCCGAACTCCGCTATCGGGACGAGCAGGGCGAGGTCAAGACGGAGGAAATCCGCTCCGCGTACTACGAAGAGGAGATGGAAGAGAAGCGCGAGGAGGGCACACCAGTCCGGATAGAGGAGCCCTCGCAGGACCAGCGGCAGCTCGCTGAGAAACGCATCTACCCATTTGGCGTGGCACGCAATCGGCTGCTACGGGCGGCACAGGTGCTCCATGTGCCCGTGCGGGTGGTGGACAACCTGAGGGACGCTCATATCTTTGTGACCACCAAGCAATACTACCGCAAACGCCCCCGAGTGGTCACCGATGCCGAGCGTCGAGGGGTACCCATCTATGTCCTGCGGGCCAACACCACCGCCCAGTTGGAGATCTTCCTGAATGACACGTTCGACCTGAAAGAGGGCAAAGCCGATGCCTTCACGCTCGCCATGGGAGAGGCCGAGGACGCCATCCGGCGGGTGTTGGAAGGGGAGGAATCCGTGAGGCTCTCCCCGCAGAACGCCTTCATTCGCCGTTATCAGCACGAGATGGCGCACAAAGCCAAGCTCGGCTCGCGCTCGTTTGGCAAAGAGCCGTACCGCGGCGTACAGATCTACCGCGGTCGCTAGGCGCCTGCCCGTCAGGGGCCCGTGACCTCACATACAAAGGAGCAATGCGTGGACATCGCTCCCCCAACTTCCGGGACGCGTGGTTGCTTCATCACACTGGAAGGGCCAGAGGGTTGCGGTAAGACAACCCAGGCCCGTCTGCTCGCACAGTGGCTGGAAAGCCAGAGCTTCCCCGTCCTGCTAACGCGGGAGCCAGGCGGGACCCCCATCGGGGAGCAGATTCGAACGGTGCTCCACGACTGCGCCAACCGCGCCATGACCGCAGAGACGGAGATTCTCCTCTACTCGGCAGCCCGGGCGCAGCACGTGGCTGAGGTCATCCAACCGGCGCTCCAGGCAGGCACCATCGTCATATGCGATCGATTCTACGACAGCACTTACGCCTACCAGGGATATGGCCGGGGCCTGCCGATGGATACACTGCGCATGATCACCGCATTTGCGACTCGTGGGCTCACCCCCGACCTGACGTTATACCTGGACGTGCCGCCGGAGCTTGGACTGCAGCGGCGGGCCCAAAGTGGCGAGACGCTGAATCGCCTGGATCGCGAGGCCCTCGCGTTCCATCGACGGGTGCGTGCTGGATACCAGGCGTTGATGCGAGAGGAGCCCGCGCGTTGGCGCCTGGTGGATGCCACCGCACCCATCGACGTCGTCCAGGAACAGCTACAGGGCCTCGTCCTGGGGATCCTACGGGAACTGGGGATAAACCCGCGAGGGCGCTAACAAGGGGGTGTTCCTCACCAACGGTTCAGCCTCGGGGCAAGGACTTACAGGGGCACCGGCTCATGCCTGAAAGTCTGGCTCGCGTGTCACATCGGGGTCGCAACGCTACCGTGTCGGCCATGATCCGGGTTGGGAGGTAGGGAGGAACCATCACGTTCCTCGCCTGTGAGCTGGTCGCCCAAGCCAAATCGCGCGTTTGTCAGGAGGTGATGGTATGACCAAGATCAAGTGTGCCGTGGCCCAGATGGACCCGCAGTTAGGCGAACGCGACCACAACCTGCGCCGCATCGAGGATCTGCTGATCCAGGCCACGGAACAGGGCGCTCAGCTCACCGCGTTCCCCGAGTGTGCGACCACCGGCTATGGCTTCCCCACACTGGGCGCAGCGCGAGCTGTGGCTGAAACCGTCCC
>CAYLRT010000073.1:2925-14592 GCA_964385885.1 uncultured Anaerolineales bacterium
GGTGTGGGAGACCGCAATCGGCAGGATCGGCATAGCCATCTGCTACGACCTCCGATTTCCAGAGGCCCTGCGCGTCCTGGCCCTGTCGGGGGCAGATATCATCGCGTTGCCCACCAACTGGCCCGACGGCTCCCAGAACGCCCCCCAGTTTCTAACGCGCACCCGTGCCCTGGAGAACCGCGTCTTCGTCCTGGCATGCAACCGCTGCGGCGAGGAATCTGGCTTCTGGTTCTTCGGCCACAGTCAGATCCTGGATCCAGGAGGACATGTCCTGGCCGAGGCCGAGGACTCAGAGACGATCTGCTACGCGGAGATCGATCCCCTGGCCGCGCGGCAAAAGCGGATCGTGCTGCGCCCCGGAGAGTTCGAGCTCGATACGGTGGGCGACCGAAGGCCTGACCTGTACAGCAGACTGGTGGAGCGCCGGTAGAGCACTCGCGCCCCAAGCGATGGCCGCTATCACAGGAGAGAATATCATGGCCTCGAAGAAACATTGCATTACCGACATGGACGGCGTTTTGGTGAGGGGAGACACGGTCGTCCCCGGAGCTCCGGAGTTCATCCAGCGCCTCAAAGCCAACCACATCGAGTACCTGGTCCTGACCAACAACCCCCTCTACACCCCGCGGGACCTGGCACACCGCCTGCGCAGCATCGGGCTGGAGATCCCGCCCGAGCGCATCTTCACCTCCGCCATGGCTACGGCGCATTTCCTCCAGAGCCAGCGCCCTAATGGCACAGCCTACGTCATCGGAGAAAGCGGGCTGACCGAGCCGATCCATGAGGTCGGCTATATCATCACCGACATCAATCCGGAGTACGTGGTGCTGGGCGAGACACACACCTACAACATCACCCATATCACCAAGGCCATCCGCCTGATCATCGCGGGGGCGCGCTTCATCGCCACCCACCCCGATCCGGCAGGCCCCTCCGAACAGGGCATCGTGCCCGCCTGCGGCGCGATGGCCGCCCTGATCGAGAAGGCCAGCGGCAAAGCCCCCTTTTTCGTGGGTAAGCCCAACCCTCTGATGATGCGTATGGCGCTGAACTACCTGGGCGTCCACTCCGAGGACACCATCATGATCGGGGACCGCATGGACACGGACATCGTCGCAGGCGTAGAAAGCGGCATGGAGACGATTCTCGTCCTGACCGGCGTGACAAAGCGAGAGGACGTGGACCTCTATCCCTATCGACCTACACGGATCGTCAATTCCGTCGCGGAGATCGAGATATAGGCGCTAAGGCAAGTTACCGACAAATGCAAAGGAGCCCGCTGTCGTAGTCGGGCTCCTTTGCTGTGCCGAGACCCAGAATCGAACTGGGGACACATGGATTTTCAGTCCACTGCTCTACCAGACTGAGCTATCTCGGCGTGACGCAGACATTCTAACGAAAGTTATCATTTTGTCAAGCACCAGACTGACCCTGAAAGGTGCCCCCCAGCGGGTGACTAAAAGGTGACTGTCACTTTGGATGTGGCGATGATCTGCTGATACCTCGCCAACCGCCCCACGATTAATCACGCCAGTACCGCCGGAAGTGACAGTCACCTTGGCGGTAGGACAGGCTTCGCGCCCCGGAAGACGAGCCTGTCCCAATGCCCCCCTTGCGCACCCTTCGGTACCCCTTCGATACCCCTTCGGCAAGCTCAGAGCAAAGCTCAGGGTCCGGGTAGGCTCGAACTCCACAGACCGAGGGCTGAGCGGCTCAACAAGTTGAGCCTGCCAAAGCCCAGCTACCTCACCTTAGACAAGGCGGTGGACGGGACGCCTTCAGGGTCAACAGATCCCCAGGGCTTCCAGCATCTCCCGGTTGCTGATGTAGCGGAATCCCGGCTCATCGCATTCCTTGGCCTTCCGCGCCTCGATCTCCACCAGCCTGAACACGTCCTGTTTGGGGATGACGGGCTTATCCAACCGCGAAAGGGCCATCTTCAATGCCTCACGCGCCTCGGCCGCCCTGGACACATCCCTGCCAGCGTCTTCCAGATAGGCCGCGACAGCCCGGCTGCACATCCGGGCATCCTTGCGGGCCAGCCCCACCTGCCCCTTGCTGGCCTCTCGCGCCCACCCCACCAGGAACACCCCCTCGATCGGCGCCCCAGCCTCAGGGTCATACGCCTCAAAGGAAACCCCATCCACCGGGTAGCGGGGGTGCGGATGCTTCACAAACGAGGACCATGCCACGGGCAGACCGAAATCCTCGCTGACACGATCCCCGATGCAGAAGATCACCGTGTCAACCGGCAAGATGTGATAGGTCCCCAAGCGCTTGGGCCGGGTCCGTCCCCCCTCTTCCAGTGTCAGGGCCGTGTCCTCCACCCGCAGGCCGCCAACAGCCCCCGAACCGTCGTCGAGAATCTCCACCGGCGCAGAGAGGAAACGGAAGGTGATCCGCGTATCCGACACAGGCTCTGGGCTATGCCGCAGGGCCGAGAGGATGTAGGCTTTGGCGGCCTCTGGGTCCTGCCCCACGGCCAGCATGCGAGAGCGAACACGCTCGATCTCCTCGTCCAACGCGGCGAGATCCAGATTGCGTCCCACGTAGGCCAGCTCCCGCGGCGAGAACTTCACCTCTGCAGGGCCGCGCCGGGCCACGGCCACCACCTCAGCAACCTTGAGATCCCTCGCCAACCAGCGCGCGATATCAGCCATGACATTGCCTACACCGATCAAAGCCACCCGCTGCCCAATCGTATACGTCCGCTCGCTGTAGGGCGGGAGGCCATTGTAATAATAGATCAGATCCTTGGCATGATAGACCCCGCGAAGGTGCTCCCCGGGTAGTCCCAGCCACTTGGTCCCCTGCGCGCCGACGGCCACTACGATCGCATCGAAGCCCATGGCACGCAACGCGTCCAGGGGCAGATCTTTCCCCTCGCCGACTTCCACGTTGCCGTAATACGTGACGTTAGGTGACCGCAGGGTCTTGAGGAACTGATTGCGCAGCGAAGCCTTGACCTGATGCTTGGCGAAATAGATACCGTATTCCGCAAGGCCGCCGGGCCGAATGTCCCGGTTCAAGAGGATAACGTGATGGTCCTGCTTGGCCAGCTCATCCGCCGTGAAAAGACCCGCCGGGCCAGCGCCAATCACAAGCACGAGAGATTTGTCTTCATGGATGGTTTTCATTGCTCTTCCCCTCCCCCCCCAGGTATATGCTTTACACAGCCCCACCCCGCACAGGACGCCAGGCCTTACCCCGTCAGCCTCCATGGCGATACCGAACCCAGAGCCCGCCGCAGCCTGTATCCCCCCCAAAACACTTACGGCCCGGCGGCCTTCCCTGCGTCGATTCTCCCTTAAGCTGCAACCCCAGGGCTACGGTCCCGAGGCCACCTCGGGGAACGCATAATGGGGCAGCACACCCAATTTGCTCAAGGGCCAGTAGCGGAAGATCGCCTTGCCTATGATGTGATCCTCGGGTAACACCCCCCAGACATGGGAGTCACTGGAGTTGTTTCGGTTATCCCCCAGCACAAGATACTCTCCCACACCCAACGTGAGGTCCAACTCATAGAGTGCAGGGCCACTGACATAAGGTTCGTTGAGCACAACGCTATCCACCCACACCCGTCCACCATGAATCCGGATGTGCTCACCTGGCAGCCCCACGATACGCTTGACATAGGGGACAGCACTCACATGTCGCGGGGGATCCAACACCACGATGTCGCCGCGCTGAGGCGGATGGAGACGATAGGCGACCCGGCTCACCAGCAGATATTGTCCCTCATGAAGGGTCGGTTCCATGCTGAACGATTGAACGACGTATCGTCCGGTCAATGCGTTGACCACCACAAAGACCACCAGAGCCACAAGGATGGACTTCAGAAAGTCCCCCCCGAGGGCTGATCGCTGCTGTCGGGTGGCCTCTACAGATGGAGATACCCGAGGTCCGCCCTCCCTGTCATGCACCCATTGCCAGGAAGCCATGATGCCTCACCAGATTCCTCAGCCCCCGCTCTCGAGCTCTGGGAAGGAATAGTGAGGGATCTTACCCCAGTATTCAGGCGGCCAATAGGAGAAAACCGCCTTCCCAATGATCCGGTCCGCCGGCAGCAACCCCCAGGAGTGAGAGTCACTGGAGTTGTTTCGATTATCCCCCAACACAAGGTATTCACCCTCGTCGACCACCCAGTTGCCCGAGTATTGCGGCGGCGCGTTGATATAGGGCTCATTCAGCGCAATCCCGTTGACCCAGACACGGTTGTCCCTGATCTCCACGATGTCGCCGGGCAGGCCGATGATCCGCTTGATGTAGGGAACCGAGGAACTACTGCGCGGTGGATCCAGGACCACCACGTCTCCCCGCTCAGGTGGATGGAACCAGTAGGCCACTTTGCTGGCGATGACGTATTGGCCATCATGCAGGCTCGGCTCCATGCTTTGCCCATGCACCTGATATCGACCGGTGAGTGTGTTGATAACCACGAAGAGGATGACAGCCAGAAGCAAGGTCTCCAGTGTATCCTGGAGCCAGGAGCGAAAACTACCCGTCCCCCCATAGGCCTCCTCCGAGGCCTCCGACACGGATTCTGCCAGAGAGTCGTCCGTATGTTCGCTGACCAATACCCTATCCTCCATCCAATATGAATTCCAATTATAATGGGTGTCAACCGCAAAACAACCCCCTGTCGTGCCTGTTCCCAATCCCTCGGCACGCCAAACTGCCCCATCCTTTCTCGTCTCTCACCGCAACGACGGCTAAACTTCACTTCCACAGGCAGGCAAAACCGCTATAATAGCACGTCAAACTGGCCAGAGGGGGGGCCATGCGAACAGTCGTGATGAAGTTTGGTGGCACGTCGGTGGGTGACGCCGCGGCCATCACACAAGCTGCGGACCTCGTCCAGCAGAGCATGTCACAGTGGGACCACATTGTGGTCGTCGTATCCGCCATGCGTGGGGTCACCGACGCGCTTATTCAGGGCGCCCTTACCGCATCCCAGGGTGACACCCAAACCTACCAGAAATCAGTCTCCGAGCTACGCATCCGACACACCCTGGCGGTGGCGGGACTCATCCATGACTCCAGTGCCCAGACCGCCCTGCTCAAGGAGATCGACCACTACCTCGATGACTTCGCGATGTTCTGTCACAGCATCCACGTGCTGGGTGAGGTGACGCCCAGGGCCATGGACGCGGTGAGTTCGCTGGGAGAGCGCATCAACGCGCGCATTGTGGCAGCCCGGCTGGAGGCCATTGGACTCCCGGCGAGAGCCGTCGATGCGACGGAGCTCATCGTCACGGATGATCGGTTCCAGCAGGCGACACCGTTGCTGGATGCGACCCGCGAGCGTGTCAAGCAACATCTTGAGCCGCTGCTGGAACAGCACATCGTCCCCGTGGTCACCGGGTTCATCGGAGCAACCAGAGAGGGACTTACCACCACGCTGGGGCGCGGCGGCAGCGACTACAGCGCCGCCATCCTCGGCGCGGCACTGGACGCGGACGAGGTCTGGACCTGGACCGACGTCGATGGTGTCCTGACAGGGGATCCCCGCATCGTGCCAGATGCCCACGTCATCCCAGAACTCTCGTACAGCGAAGTGGCTGAACTGGCCTACTTCGGTGCGAAGGTCCTGCATCCTAAGACCATCCGCCCTGTCATCGAGCACAGCATTCCCCTCTGGGTGAAGAACACCTTCAACCCAGCCTGCCCTGGCACGCGCATCGTGGCCGAACCCAAGAGCACGCCGGGCACCGTCAAAGCGGTCACGGCCATCCAGGGACTGAGCATGGTGACCGTGGAGGGACGCGGGATGATGGGGGTGCCGGGTATCGCCGCACGCACATTCGCAGCGGTGGCCAGCCGGGGGGCAAGTGTGCTGATGATCTCGCAGGCCTCCTCGGAGCAATCCATCTGCTTTGTCATCCCCTCTGAGGATGAGATGGCGGTGGTCAAAGCCATCGAAGAGGAGATGGCCCTGGAGCTGGCCCGCCGCGACATCGATCGCGTCTGGTCGCAAGGGGATGTGGTCATCATCTCCGCCGTGGGTGCCGGGTTGCGTGATACACCAGGTGTAGCCGCTCGCCTGTTCAGCGCCCTGGCCGCCGAGGGGATCAACATCATCGCGATAGCCCAGGGATCCTCAGAGTGCAGTATCTCCCTGGTGGTCAACTCCACCCAGGCGACCCAGGCAGTCCTTCAGATTCATAAGGAGGTCATCGCCCATGGTTGATCTCAAAGAGAAGATTCCCGTCGGCATCCTGGGGGCAACCGGAGCCGTCGGACAGCGATTCGTACAACTCCTGGCCAATCATCCCTGGTTCGAGATCAAAGCCCTGGCAGCTTCGGAGCGAAGCGCAGGCAGGCGCTATGCCGAGGCCTGTACCTGGGTCATCGGGGGAGACCCTCCCGCCGACGTTGGTGAGATGGTCGTGAGTTCACTGTCCCCCGACCTGCCAGTCGGCCTGGTCTTCTCCGCCCTGCCGTCGGGGGTGGCCCGGGAGATCGAACCTGGGTTTGCCCAGGCGGGCCACATCGTGTGCTCCAACGCCTCCGCCTTTCGCGATGCTCCCGACGTCCCCCTGCTCATCCCCGAGATCAACGCAGACCATGTCACGCTGATCGACAGGCAGAGGTCCCGCCGTGGATGGGAGGGAGCCATTGTGACCAGCCCAAACTGCACTATCACGGGTGTGGCGATCCCATTGAAGCCCCTCGACGAGGCCTTTGGCGTCCGCAAGGTGTTCATGGCCTCCATGCAGGCGGTGTCGGGCGCCGGGTATCCCGGCGTCGCAAGTCTGGACATCATGGGGAACGTGATCCCGTACATCGCCGGGGAAGAGGAGAAGTTCCAGCAGGAACTCTCCAAACTGCTGGGCCAGGTCGGACCCAGCGGGCTTTCACCAGCGGGAATCATCCTCAGCGCCCATGCCAACCGCGTGCCGGTCTTGGACGGTCACACCATCAACCTGTCCATCGGCTTTGCGCACCCTCCCACCCCTGAGGCGGCAATCGAGGTCCTGGAGCACTACTCGCCACCTGCGATCTGTCGCCAGTTACCAAGCTCGCCCCAGCAGCTCATCGTGGTCAGACATGAGCCCGACCGACCGCAGCCCCGTCGCGACCGGGATGCCGTCGGGGGCATGGGCATCAGCGTGGGCCGGCTGCGGCGCTGTCCTCTCCTGGACCTGCGTTTCACCTCGGTGGTGCACAACACCCTCCGCGGCGCTGCAAGTGGAGCGATCCTCAACGCAGAGCTGCTCACAGCCTTGGGCTATGTCCAGTGAGGGAGGGGTAGCGTGAGCACCGTAGGCTACGCCAATTGGGGACTTTCCAGCCTCCATGAATTCCTGGGGGATCTGGTCGTCTATCGGAACCTTACTCCCATCGACCCTCGCCTGCCCCACTTCCCCGCGCTGGCACGCCGTGTGGGACTGGATCCCGACCGGATACCCCGCAAGAGCGAACTGAATTACGCGCGCGTCATGGGTGCCCTCCTGCAGGAGGCCCGGCGGTTGGATGCCCCTGACACCGAGATAAAACGCCTGATCTACGTGGGCGACACGCAGCTCAACGACGGCACGGCCTTCGCCAATCTATGCCAGGTGTGGGCGTGGCGCGGCCTGGCGTTCATCGGCTCAGAGAGAGGCGGGCCACCAGAGGCTCGACGGGTCCAGGTAGGACCGGCGCGCACCCTCTACCTGGCCAACCGCTGGAGCATGCTCCACGAGTTCGATCGATTCTGCGCCCAGCAGGCCTTCCCCATCGACGCCGAGACCGCGGTGGTGATCGACCTCGACAAGACCGCGCTGGGAGCCCGGGGGAGAAACGACAAAGTCATCAACCAGGCCCGGCTTGACGCCGTCCGGCAGACCGTGCAGGGACTGTTGGGGGACACCTTCGATATCCAGGTGTTCGAACAGAGCTACCACACATTGAACCAGACTGAGTTCCATCCCTTCACAACCGACAACCAGGACTATCTGGCCTATCTCTGCCTCATCATCGGCATGGGCGTCATCTCGTTAGACGCGCTGATCCAGGAGATCAGAGGAGGCGAACTCAAGGCGTTCGAGCAAGTGCTCGAACGGGTGGACAGGAGAGCCGCAACGCTGCCGGGGGGCCTGGGCACCCTGCATCGAGACATCTACGCCAGGGTAAGGGCCGGTGACCCTACGCCGTTCAAGCGCTTCCGCCATATGGAGTACCGAACGACCGTCGCTCGCATGGGCCATCTGGCGGCCGATGCCGAGGTCTCGGACCTCCTGACCCACGAAATCACCTTGACCGAGGAAGTTCGGGAGATCGCCCACCTGTGGCGCAGTCGCGGGGCCTTGCTCTTTGGGCTGTCCGACAAGCCCGACGAGGCCTCCTTGCCCGACGAAGCATTACAGAAGCAGGGCTACCAACCCATCCACCGCACGCCCACCCATGCCGTGGGCGAGCGCATCTTTCCCCTGCCGGGCTGAGGAATCCCATGTTGTTTGGACATCTGGCCGTCTCGGCGCTCGAACACAAATACCTGAAAGCCGATCTCACCCCCGTGATGATCGCGGCCGTCCTCCCGGACGCAGTCGACAAGGTCCTGCACTACGCTTTGCACCGCGCACCTACAGGGAGGCTCTGGGGGCACACCCTGCTGGGCGCAGGCGTGTCCACAGCCATCGTGCTGCTGCTCTACGGCCGACGTCGCGCTGCAAGTTGGGCGCTGGGATATCTCTCCCATCTGCTCTGCGATATGGGAAGTGTGGTCCCATGGCTCTACCCCTGGATCACCTACGACTTCCCGCCCTCCCATGACTTCAGGACCACGCTGTGGATGTCCCTCACCAACCTGACACAACTGACATTGGAGATCCTTTTGACGCTGTGGGCCCTGATCGTGATGCGATCCGAACTGGATGGAGCCCTGCTCGCGGCTCGCAAGCGCACACGCATGGCCCATGGGCGGCCCAGGGTCTGACAAGACCCGGTGCCGTCAAGGAGGGAAACCATGACGTACAGAAGTTGGTTCGAATGTATCCGATGTGGTCGACGTTACACCATCTTTGACAGCGTCTACCAGTGCGAAACGTGCGGCGGGTTGTTGAACGTACGACACGATATTGAGGCCCTGAAAGATCGCACGCCCGCCGAATGGATCCAGCTTTTCGAGAGCCGCACACGTACCACCGAATGGCCCTACGGCAGCGGCGTGTGGGGTAAGAAGGAATGGGTCTGTCCCGAGGTCGACAACGAGAACGTCGTCTCGATGTATGAAGGGCACACGAACAGTTTCTGGGCAGCGCGGCTCGGCGAGGAAATCGGGGTGACGGACCTGTGGATCAAGCTGTGCGGAAACGGCCACACTGGCTCCTTCAAAGACCTGGGCATGACCGTGTTGGTCTCGGTAGTGCGCCAGATGATCGCCGATGGGCGGCCCATCCGCGCGGTTGCCTGCGCCTCCACCGGGGACACTTCGGCCGCATTGGCGGCCTATGCCGCGGCGGCCGGCATTCCCGCCATCGTCCTCCTCCCCAAAGGCAAGGTCTCGACGGCCCAACTCATCCAGCCCATCGCCAACGGCGCCAAGGTCCTGGCCCTCGACACGGACTTCGATGGCTGTATGGACATCGTGAAGCGCATCGCACAAGACCCGGAGATCTACCTCGCCAATTCCATGAATCCCCTGCGCATGGAGGGGCAGAAGACCGTGGCTTTTGAGATCGTACAGCAGTTCGACTGGCAGGTACCGGACTGGATCATCATCCCGGTGGGCAATCTGGGCAACGTCAGCGCGCTGGGCGAGGGTTTTCTGATGATGAAGGCCCTGGGCATCATCGACAGGCTGCCCCGCATCGCCTGTGCACAATCGGCCCGTGCGAATCCACTCTATCTAAGCTACCAGACCGGCTTCAAAGAGTTCCATCCCGTCAAGGCCCAGCGGACCTTGGCCAGCGCCATTCAGATCGGCAACCCCGTCAGCTATGAACGGGCGGTCAAAGTACTGTCACAGTTCAACGGCATTGTGGATCAGGCCACAGAGGATGAACTGGCCAATGCGGCAGCGAGGGCAGACAGGACCGGCATGTATAGCTGCCCGCACACGGGGGTAGCTCTGGCGGTGCTCTTCAAGATGGTCGCACGGGGTGACATCCAGCCTGATGACCGGGTAGTGGTGATCTCGACAGCTCACGGACTCAAGTTCACGGACTTCAAGGTCGGCTACCACAACGGCACCCTCCCCGACGTCGTCTCGCGGTATAGAAATCCGCCGGTTGAGTTACCGGCGGATTACGACACGGTGCGGCGCACCATAGACGAGAGCGTCGCGTAGCATCCCGCTTCAGGAGATCACGCCCAGCTCCCGTCCCACCTGCGAGAACTTATCCAGTCCGAAGTCAAGATCGTCCTGCGTCAGCGAGGCCGAGATCATGACGCGGATGCGCGCCTTTCCCCGTGGTACGGTGGGGAAGCCCAGAGCCATCGCAAAGACGCCCTCCTCGAAGAGCCTGCGGCTGAAGGTCTTGGCCAGCTTCACATCACCCAACATGACGGGGGTAATAGGAGTGACGCTATGGCCCACATCGAAGCCCAGCGACTTCATCGCCTCCTTGAAATAGCGCGTATTCTCCCACAGCCGATCCACCAGATCCGTTGACTCCGACAGCACCTGAACCGCGGCAAGACAGGCGGCCGTATCGGCCGCTGTCACGGCGTTGGAGAAGAGGAAGGGACGCGCTTTCTGACGCAGATAATCCACAATCACCTGCTTACCGGCGATCACGCCGCCCACCACGCCAAAGGCCTTGGAGAAAGTCCCGATCTCGACATCGAATTTCCCGTGCAGGTCGAAGTGATCGACGATCCCTCGCCCTCCCTTGCCCAGCACGCCCTCACCATGGGCGTCATCCACCATGGTCATGAGCCCGTACTTCTCCGCCACCTCGTAGATCTTGTCGAGCGGCGCGATGTCCCCATCCATCGAGAAGACACCATCGGTGACCACCAGCCCGCGCCGGTACTGAGGTAGATGCTCCTTGACCTTCGCCTCCAGATCGTCCACATCCGTATGTTCGTAGACAATGACCTTGGCGCGGCTCAACCGAGCGCCATCGATGATACTGGCGTGGTTGAGACGATCGGAGAAGATGACATCCTCACGGCCCACCAGAGGTGGGATGGCCGCCTGATTGGCCAGGAAGCCACTCTGCACATACAGAGCATCCTCCACTCCCTTGAATGCGGCAACGGCCTTCTCAAGCTCCACATGGATGCTCAACGTGCCGGCAATCGAGCGCACAGCCGTAGGCCCCACGCCGAACTTGTCCACCGCCTGCCTCGCGGCCTCCAGCAGCCGCGGATGGGTCGCCAGGCCCAGATAGTTGTTGGTACAGAGGTTGAGCACGCGCTTGCCATCCACGATCATCCAGGCGCCAGGCGGTGAGTCGATCACCCGCAGATGGATGAAAAGGCCACTATCTCGGAGCGAAGCCACCTCTTGCTCGATCCAGGCAAGCTTTGGTTCTGTCATCTCGAACCCCCTTTCTTCTCTCACCGGATTATTCAGCACCAGTATATCACCCGCGCACCTCCCTCACAACAGCGAGGTCGCAGGACGTTTACGGACAGATGTCACGTAATCGATCGTTACCGGTGTTTCGACGAGCGTGCCCTTCAACAAGTGTGCCCTTCGACAGGCTCAGGGCATGCTTATCGAAGGGCACGCAC
>CAYLRT010000074.1:0-12262 GCA_964385885.1 uncultured Anaerolineales bacterium
GTTCTCATTCCCCTGGCCCAGGATCAGCCTTCCGAAAGGCCGGTGGCGCCGCTGCATCGTCACTCAGCCGGGGATGGAGCCCCTGGGGGGTAAAGGTGCATTGCACCTGGCGCGGGGGCGTTGTGAACCTGACTGATGAATGCGGCACATTTTCGGGAATAGCTCAGTGTCCTTCTGGGTTTCTTGCCTCAAGAGTGGACGAGGCTCGAGACAAGAATCTTTACAAATGATCGAGGCAAGGTATACTCGCAAGGTGCTGCATATGTGGCGCGAGAAAGATGATGACAGGCATGACCAACGACCCAGCAGTTTATCCCAGCAAGCCGCGTGAGACGGCCCAGATTACATTACCTGACGGCAGGACTTTTGAAGGGCCGGTCGGGACAAGCCTGGAGGTCTTCCTGAAAGCAGCGTTCCCGACGCCGGAGGTACCCCTGATCGCAGCCCTGGTAGATGGTCAGTTGCGTGAGCTCACCTTTCCCATTGAACGAGATGCCTCGGTCGAACCCATTGATCTCTCACAGTCCGACGGCGTTCGCATTTACCGGCGCTCGCTGACGTTCCTGATGGTGGTCGCAGCTCATCATCTCTACCCGGGAACGGAGATCTACGTGGACCATTCCCTCCCTTACGGCGGGTATTTCTGTCAGGTACGTAATCGTGGGCCATTTGTCGAGGAGGAGCTTGACCGTCTGGAGCAGGAGATGCGGCGGTTGGTAGATGCCGACCTGCCTATCATCCGGGAGATGGTGCCCCTGGATGAGGCTCTCCGCATCTTCGAGGCACGCGGGGAGAGCGATAAGGTTGCCATCTTTGAGGGGCGGGATCGGAAGCGGAAGGCTTACTTGCGTCTCTACGGTCTCAACGGCTACCGAGACTATTTCCACGGCTACATGGTGCCAAGCACTGGCTACCTGAAATACTTCCGGTTGCTGCGCTGGGAGGATGGATTTATCCTTCAGTTCCCCCGGAGACACTGGCCTACACAGTTGCAGGAACCAGTTCAGTCGCCACAGCTCAAGCGAATCTTCACTGAATATGGTGATTGGCTCCGGTTGCTGGGTACGGAGAATGTTGGGGGGCTTAACCAGGCGTTGGCGCGTGGGCGCACACGTGAGATCATCCTGGTTTCTGAGGCGCTCCACGAACAGGTCATTGCGGACATCGCGCGGCAGATCACTGCTCGTCGGAGTGATATTCGATTGGTCCTGATTGCCGGTCCATCTTCATCGGGCAAGACCACCTTCGCCAAGCGCCTGGCCGTTCAGCTTCTGGCTCACGGGATTCGCCCATTCGCGTTGGAGCTCGATAATTACTTCGTCAACCGTGAGGATACCCCCAAGGATGCATCGGGCCAATACAACTTTGAGGCCCTGGAAGCTCTGGACCTGGCTCTGTTCAACGAGCAACTCCAGGCGCTTCTGCGGGGTGAGGAGGTCCAACTTCCCCACTATAACTTCATCAGTGGACGCCGGGAGCCGGGTCGGGTTGTCCAACTGGATCCACAGCAGATCATTTTGGTCGAGGGTATTCATGGGCTGAATCCCCGGTTGGTCTATTCGCTGACCAACGAATCGGTGTTCCGGGTCTACGTCTCGGCGCTCACTCAGCTCAACCTCGATCGACACAACCGGGTCCCTACCACCGATACTCGCCTGATCCGACGTATCACACGCGATGCCAGGACGCGAGGTTATTCCGCCATGGAGACCCTTCAGCGCTGGGAAAGTGTGCGCCAGGGTGAAAAACAATACATCTTTCCCTACCAGGAATATGCCGATGTGATGTTCAACTCTGCATTGGTGTATGAGCTGGCAGCGCTCAAGCCCCTGGCCGAGCCTCTCCTGTTGCAGGTGGATCCTGACTCGCGGCAATGGGTCGAGGCGAAACGTTTGTTAGCTTTCTTACAGTGGTTCCAACCCATCGACCGTGACCTGATCCCCGAGAACTCCATCTTGCGCGAGTTCGTCGGCGGTCTGGCGCTAGAGGAATTTCACTGGGACTGATTCATGATCGTCAAATGTCCCTCCTGCGGGGAACCCCTCGACCAGGCTGCACTTGTGTGCCCTCATTGCGGTGCCGCATTAGCAGAGCAGTCGGAAGCCTCACCCCGGCGAGGCCTCTGGCTGAGGCTGGCGCTTATTGCGCTGGCGGTGCTCGTGTTCGCGGGGGCCATGGGCGGGGCGGCTTACCTGGGCGTCTATATGGGGGAGAGGGACCGGGAAGCGCGAAGAGCGGCAGCCATCGACTCTCACTATCAGGCAGGGATCCAGGCGCTTAACGATGGAAACTTGGAACGAGCGATAGCTGAGTTCAACTATGTGCTTGAGATCGAACCTGATCACGCGCTTGCTCAACAGGGATTAGCGGAAGCCCGTATCAGATTGGAGGTTAAGCCCACTCCGACGTTGGAGGTCGCGCAGTCCCTGGCTGACCAGCTTTTTGAACAGGCTCAGAGCTCCTACGCCGAGCAGGATTGGGTCGCCACAGCCAGGACTCTCACCCAGCTTCGCGCTCTGGACCCCACCTATGCTCAGGACGTGGTCGAGGATATGCTCTTCGAGAGTCTGTACCACGCCGGACAACAGTACTTGGAGCAGGATCTTCTGGAAGTGGGGATCTCTTATCTGGATCAGGCCATTGCCCTGCGACCTCTTGATGCTGACCTCATCGCCCAACGGAACCTCGCCGCGCGTTACCTCGATGCGCTCAGCTACTGGGGGGTAGATTGGAAGGCATGCATAGAGCGTCTCAATGCGCTTTACGCCATAGCTCCCGACTATAAGGATGTGGCCCAGCGCCTGTTCCGTGCCCAGGTGGCCTATGGGGACTACTTCATGACTCAAGGGGAGGCATGTCCAGCGGAAATCCAGTATTCGAAAGCCCTTCGCATGTCTGCCGATTCCCAGCTAGAAAAGAAGCATACGGAAGCTGCTCAGACCTGTCTGGTCGCTACGCCGATCCCGATCAGCGGGACGCTTCCAATCCTTACGCCTCAGCCCATCGCAGGTTTCTCCATGGGACGGCTGGCATATACCGTGTACGATCCAGGCACCGGCAGTTACAATCTGTACGCGCTCTACGCCGATGGCAAGATCATCCGCGTGGCGACGAACGCGGACCAACCCAGTTGGGAATGGGGTACCGGACGGCTCGTCTATCGGGATCGGGCAGCAGGTTCTCTGCAGCTCATCCTACCTGGTGAAGGGGTGCCACTCACGCTGCTCAACCCCGGGCAACAGGCGTGGCCTACCCTCTCGCCCGACAGTCAACGGATGGCCTTTGCTGTTACTGAGCTCGACGGAACCTGGGCCATTTACATCGCCAACACCGACGGCAGCGGCGAGCCGCAGCGACTGGCAAATGGACGGGCGCCTGCCTGGGGGCATGGTGGCCTGTTGGCTTACACCGGTTGTGATGCCGAGGGCATGTGTGGGATTATTGTGGACAATCCTGATGATGATCAACCCGGCACCCGATTGACAGCCAGCGAAAATGACCTGGCGGTGAGTTGGGCACCGGACGGTAACCTGATGGCTTACATGAGCAACATCACTGGCAACTGGGACCTCTTCCTGCTTAGCCCGGAGGGGGGTGTGCAGCAGCTCACCAGGGAAGCCACGGATGAAGGTCTGCCAGCATGGTCACCGGACGGCTCCAGGATGGCCTTTGTCAGCAATCGGGGAGGCAACTGGGGGATCTACGTCATGCAACTTGGCTCGCCCGAGGCGCAGAAGATCCTGGATTTGGGCACCAGCTTCCCACAGTGGGAGAGCCAGCGCCTCTCCTGGGCGCCTTGACGAGTATGTAAATCCAGGTATAAAAGAGCCTGTCCGGGGCGTGGCGCAGTTTGGTTAGCGCGCACGGTTTGGGTCCGTGAGGTCGGAGGTTCAAATCCTCTCGCCCCGACACCCTCCAAATGGGCCTGCGATGAAGCGCAGGCCCACTGTTGTGTGGCCCGCGGCACCTCACCTGGCATCCCTCCTGCTCTGTGCTACAGTTCAGCCAGGAAAAGGAAGTGTTCACAACAGTGGAAGAGCGCTGATGAAGCCCTTTAGAAGACACGTGGCGATTGCCATCGATGGGGGCGGCATCCGGGGTCTTGTGGTGACCCGTGCTCTCGCTGTGCTCGAGGACTATCTCGGCCAGACCGCCCCCGAAATCTTCAGACTGGCATCGGGTACATCCACAGGTGCCATTATCTCAGCAGGCATCGCCGCCGGGCTCTCCGGCGCTGATATGTGTGATTTATACACAAGGTTGGCTCATATTGTCTTCCCCCAGACCTGGCGAAGTCGCCTGTGGCTACTCACACGTCACCGCTATACCTCTGAGCCGTTAGCTGCTGCACTGCACGAGTACCTGGGTGATCTGACAATGGGCGACTTCTGGGACCATGCGCCACGTATTGATGTGGTCGTCACAACCTTTGACCTGTTGGAGAACCGGACCCGCTTTGTCAAACCATGGAAACCGACCTATGCGAAATGGCCGGTGACCAAGGCCGTTCTAGCCTCGAGCGCAGTGCCCACCTACTTCCCTGCTGTGGAAGGCCGGTATATCGACGGCGGCATCGGTTCCTACGCTAACCCCTGCTACCTGGCCGCCTACGAACTGAAGTTCTGTCTGGGATGGGATCCGCTGGAGACCACATTGATCAGTCTGGGCACCGGCCGAGAGCCACATGCTCTCAACGTGGACAAGGCCAACCATTGGTGGCCCTGGCAGTGGCTCATGCCCATGTTCGGGGCTTTTTTACAGTGCGCCAATGACCAGCAAGTCCACTTAGTCAAGACATTCTTCCAGGACCTTGACTTCCGACGGTTTCAGATTGACCTGGCCCGTCCCATCGCTATGGACGATGTGACTGCCATCCCAGATTTGCTGGCCTATGGCGATGCCCTGGGACGGAAGATCTTGAACGATGATGTGGACAGTGCCATGGCCATCCATCCCAGCCAGGCCCCTGGATAGACTGGGGGTGCTATCCTTGCGGTTGCCCGTCGTCAGCCACTGCTTGCCAAACCCAAGAGCAATGGTATAATCGCGGAGACTGAGCCGGGGCTGTAGCTCAGCTGGGAGAGCGCTACAATCGCACTGTAGAGGTCAGGGGTTCGAGTCCCCTCAGCTCCATTGCTGTAGGGGAAGGATAGATAATATGGGCCTGTAGCGCAGTTCGGGAGCGCACCTCAATGGCATTGAGGGGGTCGAGGGTTCGAGTCCCTCCAGGTCCACAACAAGACGCCCACGTTCGTGGGCGTCTTTGCTTTGCTTTGCTTGCTTGCGCCTCATAGCAGGAAGAGACCAGTCAGCACGATCACGATCAGCAACGCCGGCAGCAGGTTTACGGTCTGGAGCTTTTTGATCTCCAGCAACTCTACCCCAATGCCCAGAATGAGCGCACCCCCCACCGCCGTGAGCTGAACGATAAGCGCCTCGGGAAACAGTGTATGGAACTGGGCTCCTATCAGCGTCAGGCTGCTCTGCACGACGAAGAGGGGCAGCGCTGAGAACAGCACCCCCACGCCGTAGACGGACGCCAGTACCATGGAGGTGAATCCGTCCAAGATCGACTTGCTGAAGATAAGCGTCCGATCCCCGGTGAGCCCCTCGTTCAGGGCGCCTACAAAGGTCATCGAGCCGACGCAGAAGATCAGGAAAGCCGTGACGAGGCCCTCGGTGAACCGTGGACTCTTGAGGCGCAGCCTGCCCTTGAGTTTCTCGCCCAAGGCATCCATCCGTGCGCTGAGCTGCACGCTCTCCCCCAAGATACCGCCCAAGATCAGGCTGAAGATGAGGATCAGGAAATTGACGCCATCCCCTAGGGCCATCTGCATCCCCAGGACCAGCGTCGCCAGCCCCACGGCCTGAAAGATGATGCGCTTGATACGGTCAGGAAGTGCCTGTCGTACCAGCAACCCCACCACACTCCCCAGGATAACGGTCGTCGCATTGACGATTGACCCTACCGGCATTTCCCCCTCCTGTTGCTGCCGTCCTTCAATAACCCAGTTCGCGCAGCCTGGCGGCATGATCCCGCCAGTCGGGTTTGACTTTGACCCAGAGATCTAGAAATACACGTCCTCCGATGAACCGCTCCAGTTCGCCACGGGCCACCACACCAATCTGTTTGAGGCGTTCCCCCCTCTTGCCAATGACGATGGCCTTCTGTGAGTCTCGCTCGACCCAAATGGTAGCTGCCACATAGAGGGTGCCGCTCTTCCGCTGTTTGAACTCCTCGACCAACACAGCTACGGAGTGGGGTACCTCCTCACGCGTGTAGCGGAACAACGCCTCACGGATCAACTCGGCCGCAATCTGGCGCTCGGTCTGATCGGTGACCTGATCGCCGGGGTAATAGCGTGGACCCTCGGGCATGAACTGGAGGATATGGTCACGCAGGAGTGTGACATTGGTCCCGTTTAGTGCACTCACGGGGATAGAGTCAGCATGCTCAGGGAGTATCGCCCAGTAGGCCTCGATAAGCTCACGGGCGTGCTCCACGGGCAGCCGATCCATCTTGTTGAGCGCGAAGATGACCGGACGATGCCGGGCCTTCTCTTGCAACAACTCTGCGATCAACCTGTCCTCCCGCCGAGGCTTGACGGAGACATCGACAACGAAGAGGATCACATCGGCATCGGGAATGGCATCCACGGCTTCCTGGATCATGAGTTTATTGAGGCGACGGAGAGGGCGTTCATGAATCCCGGGCGTATCGATGAAGATCATCTGATACTCTGGTGCCGTGAGGATGCCACGGATCCGACTGCGGGTCGTCTGGGGTTTCGAGGAGACAATGGTGACTTTCTTGCCGACCAGGGCGTTCACCAGAGTTGATTTGCCAACATTAGGGCGTCCAATCAGGGCCACGAAACCGGACCTGTGGCCCTCCGGCAGCGGCTCTTCCTCCCAAGATGGCACCCCTGCAGTGTCTGTGCTTGCCCCAGCTTGGGAGACTGTGCCCCCTGTCTCGGCTAGAAACTGTTCGATGAGCTGCTCGGAGGTCTGATGTTGGTCCATCTCTTCGGCACCCTCGCTAGCTCTCTGAGGCGCTTGCGAGGCCCCTTCCTTCTCCCGTCGAACCTTGCCGTCACCGTCCGCCATGCCATTACCTTCCTTTCACCAGATAGATACCGGGCAGGCCGATGAGTGTGGTAAGGCCCTTGATCAGGACGTTGGCCCAGAAGATTGACCAGACTACGTCGATGGGAAGCACCCCACCAAAAGCCAGCCACACGAAGACCAGGCTGTCCACGGGTATGCTGAGACTGTTGCTGGTGAGAACCCGCGCCCACTGATAGCGGCGGGTGATGCGCTCCGTCCAGAAATGATAGACTTCTGTATCCAACAGCTCGCTGATAACCTCTGCCAGGATGCTGGCGACGACGATCCGCCAGACTGGAGTCAACACCGCAGCGAAGGACTCCTGCAGAGGCCAGCTTGGGTCTGGGGGTAGCTTGCTCAAAAAGGCGAAGAAGAGCGCCATCAGGATGTTGATCACGGCTGCTGCTACGATCACCGTGCGGGCTGCCGCACGCCCCAATAGTTTGTGCACCATATCCCGCAGCGTGAAGGTGAAGGGATAGATGAACGTGCCGCCGTCGATGCTGAAGCCCGCCACCCATGCAATCTTCAGGCTTCCGATGTCCGACAGCATCTGTGCGGCAATATAGGCGGCAATTACCAACACCCCCGCCCGCACTCTCTCAACGGCCTGTTGCTCAACGTTGCCCATCTCAGTCACTGCTGCAACACTCATGACCTTTATCTCTCCTCAGGGATTCAACCCGTGCCCCCAGTATACCATATCGAGCCCGCGATACGGTGGACTTCGCCATATCCTGGCCCATCTCCGCTGGCGGGTCGTCTCTTGGGGAGTATTGATTTGGCCTACCCGCGGTGGAAGGTGACTTCCTCCCTATCAAAGACGATTATTCTTCTCCTTGTGAAGCCAACGGATCCAGCTAGAATCCCTGCCATGACACGCTATGCGCTCGGAGCCAAACAGGAATCTCCTGGCATCTGACTCACCCGAACTGGAATACGAGGCGTTGTGTGAAAGAAGATATGCCAATTCTGGAATACGACCCAACGCGAAGGGCTATTCTCGAGCCCAGCGAGTTGATAGAGCATGAGGAACTGCCACCCCGATGTGTGGTGTGTTTTTTCCAAGAGGTGCTCGACGCGCTTGTGGCAGAGGGGCGGCTGCGCAAAATCAGCAGTTCCCGCTCGGAGATTGGTGAGCACCCCTTCTTCGCACTCACCATAGAGGGTCAGGAGCTCACGGTGTTCCATCCCGGCGTTGGGGCACCGCTGGGCGCCGCTCTGCTGGAGGAGGCTATCGCTAAAGGATGTCGCACCTTCATTGCCTGTGGTGGCGCTGGGACATTGGATTCCGAGTTGACGGTGGGTCATGTCGTGGTGCCGATCTCCGCCGTGCGCCATGAGGGCACCTCTTACCACTACCTGCCACCGGCACGGGAGGTGCTGGCCTCTGCAGAGGCTGTTCAGGCTATCGAGAGCGTGTTGGAACGCCATCAGATCCCCTATCTGGTCGGCAAGACCTGGACCACGGATGGCGTCTATCGCGAGACCCCCCGCCTGGTAGCACGCCGCCGAGCGGAGGGATGTCTCACCGTAGAGATGGAGGCCGCGGCCTTCTTCGCTGTGGCCCGCTTCAGAGGTGTCACTTTCGGTCAGATCCTTTACGCGGGCGACGACGTCAGTGGCGAAATCTGGGATAGCCGCAGTTGGGAAACTCAGTACTCCGTGCGCGAGCAGCTCTTCTGGCTGGCTGTAGAAAGCTGCCTGGCGTTGGAGTGAACCGACTCGATCATTCGAACCGCCGCCCTGGCTCAAGGAGGATCTACCCCTATGTCTGACCTGGAAAGCTCTACCACAGAGCTGTACGCAGATTCCGCGAACCTGGCCTCGCGGGCTGAGCTCCATCGCTTGTTCAGCACGAACCCCCAGAGGTGGTTCCAGTGGCTTTGGGAACACATGCCAGAGGGCGACAAGGCGAGTATCCTGGAATTGGGTTGTGGGTCTGGGACGCTCTGGCAGGTCAACGCGCACCGTGTATCCCCGAGTTGGCAGGTCGTCCTGAGCGACGCATCCCCTGCCATGTTACGTGCCTGCCTCCTCAAACTCTGCGATCAGACACCAGGGGTCAGTCTGCTGCTTGCCCGTGCCGAGACGATCCCCTTCCGGGATGGTCGGTTTGATGTCGTCCTTGCCCACCACATGTTGTACCATGTGCGGGATCTCTTTGAGACTCTGCGGGAGATCAGGCGCGTACTCAAGCCCGGTGGCACCCTGTATGCGAGCACAGTGGGTCAAGGCCATATGCGGGAGCTGTGGCATCTGTTGGAGCCGTTCGTCCCTGACATTCACGAGCGTGTAGCACCCATCAGCGCCAGCTTCAACCTGGACAACGGCACCACTCTGTTATCCCAAGTCTTCGAGCACGTCACCCTCGCACTCTATGAGGACGCTCTGGCGATCACCTCTGTCAGGCCAGCCATTGCCTACCTTAGGTCCTTGCCCATCCTGCGTGGGGGAGAGTTGGATGCCAATGACTGGGCCAGCGTCCGACGACGTTTGGTGGCAACCATTGAGCTTAAAGGGGCCTACCACGTGACCAAGCGTGTTGGGCTCTTCATAGCCCGCACTTCGAGGAGTATCCATGACCTATCCCATAGTTCCTGATCCAGCCATTCCTCTGGTGGATCTACATCGCCACCTCGAAGGCAGCATGCGACTGGAGACGATCCAGGAGCTTTGCGCCCAGTTTGGTGCCCCTCTTCCCTGCTCGGATCTGACAGCACTCAGCGCCTACGTTCAGGTCACGGCTCCTCAGCCCGGCTTGATGGCCTTCATCGCAAGGATCGACCGCAGCGTCCAGGTCCTGGGCGACCTTGACGCATGTCGCCGCATAGCCTACGAGTGCGTGATCGATGCAAGAGAAGAAGGCATCGATTACCTCGAGCTCCGCTTCAGCCCGCGTTACATGGCCCAACCTCACGGCTTGAATGCTCCAGACGTGGTCGCGGCCGTGGTCGATGGCGCAGAGGCCGCGGCCTTTGAGGTCAGCATCAAGGTCAATCTGATCGGTATCCTGAGCCGCACCTATGGCGTTGAGGCCTGCTGGGAGGAACTAAGGGCGCTTCAGGCCCATCACACTCACATCAAGGCACTGGATCTGGCCGGCGACGAGGGCCGTTGGCCGGCCCAGCTCTTTGAGGCCCATTTCCAACAGGCCCGGGAGCTCGGTTGGGAGGTTACCGTCCATGCAGGCGAAGCCGTCGGTCCGGAGAGTGTCTGGACTGCCATCAGGCAACTGGGGGCCACTCGCATCGGCCACGCACTTCGCGCTATTGAAGATCCCGCCCTCATGGACTACATGGCCGAGCACCACATTGCCGTGGAGAGCAGCCTCACCAGCAATGTGCAGACCAGCGCCATCTCCGACTACGCCGCCCACCCCATTCGTACTTACATGACGCATGGCATGGTGGTCACCCTCAACACAGACGATCCCGCCATCAGCCGGATCACGCTTGCCCACGAGTACACCGTCGCTGCCCCAGCGGCGGGCCTCACCCGCGAGGATCTCCGCCGCATACAAAAGAACGGCCTCGCCGCCGCGTTCTTGACGCCAGGCGAGCGCAGGGAGCTCGAGGAGGCGAAGCTCAGGTCTGCAGGGCTCTCCCCAACTTAAACGCGGCGGCATTTACATCGCGATACCGTGGGGGGACACGGCGCAAGATTGCCTGTTCCCAGACGTCAGGGGGCGTCTCCAGAAGGGTGGAGAGGGCGCCCAAGATCACCGTGTTGACGGTGCGTACATTCCCTGCACGCTCCGCCAACGGCAGGGCATCGACAACCAGGACCTGCCCGGCGCGCTGCCTCAGGGCCGTCAGGATTTCTTCCTCTTCAGGGTATTGTGCATCGCCGATGCTCACCGACATCGGCACGAGCCGCTGCCGATTGACCACCACGGTCCCGCTGTCTCGCAGCCAATCAATCCAGCGGGCCGCCTCCAGCAGCTCGAAAGCCACCAGGATATCCACCGTACCTTTCTCACAGGTGGGGGAGCCCACTGAAGGTGCCCAACGCACATGGCTCTCCACCACCCCGCCGCGCTGAGCAAACCCATGGACCTCGGACTTTTTGGCATCCAATCCCAGATCCAGCCCCACCTGGGCCGCGATGTCCGACGCCGTCAGAATCCCCTGCCCACCTACGCCGACAAACAGCATGTTAAGCGACTTCATCGCTCGAGACCTCCCTCAATCGTCACTCCAGGGCACCAGATCACCACGGGCCTCTCCCATCTATTCTGCGACAGGGACGATAGCGTTTACGGGGCATACCTGCATGCAGACTGTGCATCCCGTGCATAACAAGGGATCTATCATGGCCTTGGGCTTGCCGCTGATCTCGTAGACCTCGTCGCTCTTGAGGATGGCGGGGCAGCCGACACGAAAACACGTGCCACAGCTCACACACTTGTCGGGATCGACTTCCATACGGGGTTGACGCCGGAAGTGTCGGGTGAAGACGCAAGCGCCGCGCACGATGAGGACCGCCGGTCCATCCTCGTGTTGCAGAGCTTGTCTAAGCCCCCGGTTGATCTGGTTCACATCCCACGCATCCACTTCGGCGACGAAGGTCACCCCCATCGCCCGCACCACCTCACCGATGTCGATAGCCTTTCCCGCCTCTCCCTGAAGTGTGGTGCCGGTCCCTGGGTGTTCCTGCTGTCCCGTCATCGCCGTGATTCGGTTATCGAGGATGGCCACGGTGATCCGAGACCGGTTGTAGATAGCCGCAGCCAACGGAGCCATGCCTGAATGGAAGAAGGTGCTATCGCCAATGGTGGCAACCGCAGCTTCCTGTCCACCGGCTTGCTTGAAGCCGTGGGCCATGCCCACGCTGGCCCCCATGGAGATCAGCATGTCCATGGACTCGAAAGGCGGCAGTACTCCCATAGAGTAACAGCCGATATCGCCAGCGATGATCGCCCTACGCTTGTAACGCCGCAGGTTGTAGAAGAAAGCACGATGAGGGCATCCAGGACAGAGGGCCGGAGGGCGCGGAGGGATATCCAACGCGGGCGCGGGTGCCACAGGGTCGGCTGTCTGCGCTGGGACCAGCCCGGCCGCGATCGCTCCTGCACGGACCTTGGCCAGTGTGAGCTCTCCACAGCGGGGGAAGACATCTTTGCCGTGTGTCACCATAATGCCTGCTGCTCGCA
>CAYLRT010000074.1:12362-14565 GCA_964385885.1 uncultured Anaerolineales bacterium
CCACAGCGGGGGAAGACATCTTTGCCGTGTGTCACCATAATGCCTGCTGCTCGCAATTGCCCCTCGATGAAGGGATCCAGCTCCTCCACTACGATAAGCTGATCGACCTGGGAGGCGAAATCGCGGATGCGATCCAGCGGTAGGGGATAGCTCATACCTAACTTCAGCACGGAAGCCTCAGGGAGGATCTCGCGCACATATTGGTAGGCCATCCCACTTGTCACCACTCCCAGTGCTTTGCCTTTCCACTCCACGCGATTCACACCCAGGTCGAAGGCCTGATCGGCTGCCCATACGGCGATGTCTCGCAGACGCGCCTCGATCTCCGGATGCCGACGCCGGGCTACGGCGGGTATGATCACGTGTGTTGACTTCTCTTCTCGCTTGAAGGGGGGCAGCGTCGTAAACTCACGCGGTTGAGGTTCAGTGGCCTCGACAGCCGACTTCGAATGTGACAGCCGTGTGGTCGAGCGCAACATGACGGGTGTCTGGAATTGCTCACTGAGATCCAGAGCTATCTTCACGAAGCGCCGCGCTTCTTCACTGTCTGCCGGATCGAGACAGGGAAATTTGCCGAACCGTGCATAGTGACGGTTATCTTGTTCATTCTGAGAGGAGAAAGCACCTGGGTCGTCGGCGCTGACCAGGACCAGTCCACCCACCACGCCCGTATAAGAGACAGACATGAGACTGTCGGCCGCCACGTTGACTCCCACGTGTTTCATGGCTGCCAACACCCTGGCACCGCCGAACGAGGCACCGATGACGTTGTCCAGGGCGACCTTCTCGTTGCTCGCCCACTCCGCCCGCACGCCTGGATACCGGGCTAGATTTTCGAGGATCTCCGTGGACGGCGTACCTGGGTAGGCGCAGGCGTATTGAACCCCCGCTTCCCAGGCTCCCAGGGCAATTGCCTCATTGCCGGAGAGCAACCTCTTCATAGACGGGCCTCCTTGAAGGGTGGTTTAGGTCGAGCTGCAGATCATGGGACACAATGGCGTCATTATAGAAGGGTGGAGGCTCCCTGTCAAAAATCCAGGGGGCCTCCACTGCGATATAACCGTCACGCCAGGAAATCCACGAGCGATGGCAGTAATGATGCGGCTAGATGTATCCCAGTTCTTGGGCCTGCTTCCTGAGCTGTTCACGGAATTCTGGGTGTGCGATGCTGATCAGCGCACGGGCACGCTCGCGGATGCTCTTGCCATAAAGGTCGACAGCGCCGTATTCTGTCACGATCCAATGGACGTGATTGCGGGTGGTCACCACGCCAGCTCCAGGCTTGAGAGTGGGGACGATGCGGCTCATCCTGCCGCGTGCGGCTGTGCTGGGCAGAGCGATGATGGGGACACCTCCCTCTGAGCGGGATGCGCCGTATATGAAATCCATTTGTCCTCCTACCCCGCTGTACAGCTTGCTCCCGATGCTATCTGCGCACACCTGACCAGTAAGATCCACTTCGATGGCGCCATTGATCGCCACCTGTCGGAAGTTTCGCCCGATAGTGCACGGGTCGTTAACGTACTCGGTCGGGTACAGCTCGACCAGGGGATTTCTGTCCAACCACTGGTAGAGCTGGCGTGAGCCCAGCACAAATCCTGCGGTGATCTTGCCCGGGTGGAGGGTCTTTCGGGCTCCGGTCACGATACCCTTTTCGACGAGGTGCATCACCCCGTCGGAGAATAGCTCGGTGTGGATCCCCAGGTCCCGTTTGTTTTCCAGATAGGACAGGACAGAGTCTGGGATGGCCCCAATGCCCATCTGCAGTGTGGCGCCATCTGGAATTAACTCGGCGATATGCTGGGCAATTCTCTCGATGATGGGATCCCCAGAGTCCTCCGCCATCTGAAACTCGTCCAGCGGCTGATCTGCCTCGACGATGGCGTCGAGGTCGTCGATATGGATTCGGGTCTCACCAAAGATGTAGGGCATTTGTGGGTTGATTTGGGCGATGACATGACGGGCGGCGGAAGCCGGCGTCTTGGTCAGGCCGGTCTCGATACCAAACGAGCAAAAACCCTCCTCGTCCGGTGGCGACAGATGGACGAGTGCCACATCGATCGGACGGATCCCCCGTCTGAACAGAAGCGGGAATTCTGAGAGCAGGACAGGAGTATAGTCGGCCCGGCCTTCCCAGACGGCCTGGCGCATGTTGGCGCCGATGAACATGACGTTGGAGCGCAGGTGCCCTATCATATCAGGC
>CAYLRT010000075.1:0-14123 GCA_964385885.1 uncultured Anaerolineales bacterium
ACCAACAGCCGTCCGCAGCCGTCACAATAGGCCACCTCGCCGCGCTGGGCTTTGCGACGGGTGGGGCTGGTGAGCTCCACGCCGCACACGCCGCAGATGTTGCCCGACAGGCGCGCTACAGGCATGCCGCCGGTGCGGTCGTAGAGATAGCGGTAGGCATCGAGGGCCGAGGGTGGAATGATGGCGGCGGTCTGTTCGCGTTCTGCCTGGAGGTCGGCGATTTCACGCTGCAGTTGACTGCGTTCCTCTTCCAGCGCCGTCTGTCGGGCCTGGTTCTCGGTGCGGAGTGTCTCTAAGGCTGCCCGAGCTTGCTCGGCGGCGTGGTTGGCCTCCTCCGAGGCCAGCATGGCCTCGAGCAAGCGGTCCTCGAGGGTGGCGATGCGGCGTGTGAGCGCCTGAAGCTCCGCCTGCAGGTCCTGTAGCTCGCGGCTATTGGTGATCCGCCCACCATAGAGCGCTTTCTCTGTCAGGTCGCGCTTGACCTGGACCTGGGATAGCTCGAACTCCAGGGTTTCCTGGGCCTGCCGCGCGGTTCGGGCTGCCTCAGCGCGGGCCTGCGCCTCCTGCTCAGCGGCCTGCAACGCGGCGGTGTCCTGAAGAGCACGCTCGATCTCCAGCAAGCGTTCCTTGTGGGTCTTGAGTGTCTGGTCGATCTCCTGCAGTCGGATCAGTGCCTGAGGCCATGCCATGATACCCTTCTTTCTCTGTTATGCCTGTGCCATCAGTGCCTCGGGTGTCCCTCTACGCGACTCAGGCAGCGGCCTGTCGCTGTGTGGGGCGCATATGGCGGACAACCAATGCCAACCCACCCAACACAAAGAGGAGGATGGCAAACACCTGAGCGGCGGCCAACTTGCCCATCATCCACGCATCCGGACGGAGAAACTCGGTGAAGAAGCGGATCAGGGCGTACCCCATGAGATAGGCGAACAGGAGGTCGCCTTCCCGCAATCGGTCCTGCAACCGGTGTGCCATCCAGAGCAGGAAGAGACACAGGGCGAGCGTTGCCAGGGACTCGTAGAGGAAGGTGGGATGGAACCGGGTGGTGTCGGGGTAGCGGCTCAGGTCGGTGTAGGGCTCAATGCGGTAGAGGGGAGGGATACGCAGGCCCCAGGGAAGTGTGGTGGGAGGGCCGTAGAGCTCGTGGTTCATGTAATTACCCCAGCGCCCAATAGACTGGCCCAGAGCCATGGCGGGCGCCAGAAAGTCGAGCCAGCGGAGGAGGTTGAGCTTGCGCACATAGCAGAAGAGGGCTGTGCCCAACACGCCGCCAATGATGGCACCATAGATGCCCAGCCCTCCCTTCCAGATGGCGAAGGCTTGCAGTGGATTGTGCTTGTAGTACTCCCAACCCACCCCGCCTTTGGGACTGGAGAAGACGTGGTAGGCGCGGGCGCCAATGAGGGCAAAGAGCACCACGACCACCATCATATCCCAGATGATCTCTGGGTCTTCCCCCGCGCGCCGGGCGAGGTAGGTCGCCACCTGGGCGCCCAGCACGATGCCCAGGGCGATCAGAAAGCCGTACCAGTGGATCGCCAGCGGACCTAGCTTGACCAACAACGGACCAAAAGGTGGTTCCATAATGCCTGTGCCTCCTCAACTAGAGATATATCATGACTGGATCGTGGCTTGGCTTTGGCCAGGGTCACGAGCACCGACGGATGTCTCCCGCTTTGACAACAGGAAATCCCTCTCATGCGTAGCGTTTGCTCAATGTCTGTTTCACCTCATCGAAGTACTCCCCGAGGTAGGGATACCCCAGGCCAATCACGCCCAGCCCGAACAGGGCGCCTGTGAGCGTGCGCAATTGGGGGATGGTCTCGAACGGCTGTGATAGCACACCAGGGAAGAGCTGCCAGATAGCGTAGGAGAGCCATTGAATTCCCCCATCGAGCATCATAGGCATGATGCCGAACGCAAAGTAGAGCCACAAGGGCAGGGGAGGGATCCGGCGCCATCTGCGCACCACGCCGTAGGCAAGCCCGCCGATCAACATAGCTGAGTAAATGGCGATATCGCGCTGGCAGAGGGCTAGTTTATATCCCAGGTGCGCGTTGCCTACAAAGGAGCGCAGGCGGTTCATCTCGATGATAGGGATGGGCTCACGTAGGGGGTAGGCTGCTGCCTCACCGAAGAGAAACCAGGAGCGGAAGGGATATTGGTGGCAGAAGCCCCGGTAAAAGCGGTAGAAAAGGGCGGCCGCGTCCGTGTATCCCGCATGCATGAGTGGTGCTGGCAGGATCGCTCCGAACAAATAGAGCGCGATGACAGTGTTGGTCAGGCTCACCCAATGGCGCGCAAGCCAGTAGACCGCCCGCTGCAACCGCACCACGCCGGGTTGTCGAGAGGCACGCCGGGCCTCCAGCCGACGCTGTGTCTCGCGCAGGATGGCCTCAGCATCGGGAGCTTCTTGCTTCTCTGCCCCTAAAGATTCAGATCCCATCCCAACCCCCATGACTCCAGCCATCCTCCAATGAGGACGAAGCTGTCGGTGAAGAGCACCAGGCCAGCTTGCGCGATCAGGCCGCCCACGACTCTATGGATCCATATCTGATAGGGCGTAATGCGGTGTCGCCAGTGTGCCCCTTCTTCGCTGATTAACGATCGATTATACCATCGGCACCCTGGTCGTCCATTCAGGGGAGGGGGCTGAAGGACCTATTAGCACTTCCTGGTGACTGTCACCGAGAGGGGGGATGGCAACTGAGCGGCACGCGGATCAAGTACCGTGCCTCGGGTTGTGTGTCAGGTTGGCGGTGACAGTCACCGCCCTGGCGTCGTCCCTCGGATGCCACAATCCAAGAGGGTAAATTGGGGCAGGGGGACCGCGGTCGCCCCTGCCCTGTGAGACACGCTCTTTTTGGCGTCACCGTTGCAGATCAGGTCTCTCGCTTGTAGCGCAACACCGGATGCCGTGCCGCCTGTACTTCATCCAGGCGGCGGACCGGCGCATTGTGAGGCGCCGTGTGCAGCAGTTCTGGATCCTGGCGAGCTTCCTCCGCGATGGTCAAGAGGATATCGGCGTAGCGGTCCAGCGACTGCAGGCTCTCGGTCTCGGTGGGCTCGATCATCAGTGCCTCGTGGACGATGAGTGGGAAGTAGTAGGTGGGGGGATGCACACCGTAGTCGATCAGCCGTTTGGCGATATCGAGGGCGGTGACGTCCGGCGCATCGGCAAAGCGCCCCTCCGCTACGAACTCATGTTGGCAGATCCGATCGTACGGGACGTGGTACACTTCGCGGATCCGGCTGCGCAGGTAGTTGGCGTTGAGGACAGCGTTCTCCGCTACGTCCCGCAGGCCGGGGCCGCCCAGCATACGGATGTAGGTGTAGGCGCGGATGAGGACCCCAAAGTGGCCCCAGAAGCTGCGTACCCGGCCGATGGTGCGCGGCGGATCGTAGAAGGTATAGCGTGTCTCCGCCGCGTTCTCTTGCGCCGCGTCCTGTCGCGCTGTGACCTTGATCACCACTGGCGCGGGGAGATAGTCGGCCAGATGTTCGGCCACGCCAACAGGACCAGCCCCTGGGCCACCGCCCCCATGGGGCGTGCTGAAAGTCTTGTGGAGGTTGAAGTGCATGACATCGATGCCCAAGTCGCCAGGCTTGAAAACGCCTACCAGGGCGTTCAAGTTTGCGCCGTCGCCGTAGACCAGGCCGCCGCAGCCGTGGACGATATCGACCACCTGCCGGATGTGCTCCTCGAACAGGCCGAGCGTGTTGGGATTGGTGAGCATCAGTCCGACGACACGGTCTGTGGCCTGGCTGCGCAGGGCCTCCAGGTCCACGTTGCCCCGCTCATCGGATGGAAGTTCCACCACGCGCAGGCCGCTCATGCTGGTGGAGGCCGGATTGGTACCGTGTGCCGAGTCGGGGATCAGGATCGTATCGCGTTGCGTCTCGCCGCGGTCAGCCTGCGCCTTGCGCATGATGAGCACACCGGTCAGCTCGCCCTGGGCACCAGCGGCGGGTTGTACCGTTACAGCAGCGAACCCGGCGATGCGCTTCAGGTACTCCTGTAGCTCGAACATGAGCTGGAGAGCTCCCTGAACCGTCTCTACAGGCTGGTAAGGGTGCACGCCCACAAACCCTGGCAGACGGGCTGCCTGCTCATTGACTTTGGGGTTGTACTTCATCGTGCAGGAGCCCAGTGGGTAGATACCTTTGTCGACGGCATAGTTGAGCTGGGACAGCCGCGTGAAGTGCCGCACGACGTCAACCTCGCTCACCTCGGGCAGTGGCAAGCTCTGTCGTACGCGATCCCCGGGCAGCGGGTACTCCGGTACATCCAACTCGGGTGGCTGGGTGCCATGGCGTCCGGGCACTGAAAGCTCGTAGATCAGTGGCTCGCTCATGCTTCCCTCCCTGTCTGCCTTTCAAACGCGTCCAGCGCGTCGACGAAGAGGTCGATCTCCGCCCTGCTGTTCATCTCGGTAACCGCGACGAGCATATGGCGGTCCAGGTCTGGGTAGGCCTCGCTCAGGTCATAGCCCCCCAGGATGGAGGTGCCCCGGTATCCTCCCTGCAGGAGGAATGCGTTGATGTTGCGCACTGACGCCGGGCAGCGGACCACAAACTCGTTGAAGAAGGGGGTGCTCAGATCCACCTGGTAGCCGTCCAGGGCGTTGATACGATCTGCGGCGTAGTGGGCTTTGTGATAGTTCAGGCTGGCCACTTTGCGCAGGCCGTTCTTGCCCAGCGTCGAGAGGTAGACTGTGGCGGCCAGGGCCATCAAACCCTGGTTGGTGCAGATATTCGAGGTTGCCTTGTCGCGTCTGATGTGTTGCTCGCGGGTGGTCAGCGTCATGACGAAGCCCCGCTTGCCCTCCACGTCGGTGGTCTGTCCAATGACACGGCCCGCCATCTGGCGCACGTATTTCGTGCGCGTGGCGTAGAAGCCAAGGTAGGGACCTCCGAAGTTTAGCCCTAAACCCAGTGGTTGAGCCTCTCCCAAAACGATGTCGGCGCCATAGTCACCCGGCGGTTTCAGCAGGCCGAGGCTGATAGGGTTGGTGATCACGACCAGTAACGCCTTGGGGTCACGGGCCTGCATGGCCTCTCTCACGCCCTCCAGCGCCTCGATCTGGCCCAAGAAGTTGGGGCTTTGGACGATCAGGCAGGCCGTGTCGCTGTCGACGCGGGCCACCAACGCTTCGAGATCTGTATCCAGGCTCTCATCCCCGACGATTTCCAATCCCATGCCCTGGGTGTAGGTGCGCACGACCTCCCGGTACTGTGGATGCACCGTAGGGGCGATCAAGACCTTGCGGCGCCTCTTGCGGAAGACGTTGTAGGCCTGGATGACCGCCTCGGCTGTGGCTGTGGCCCCATCGTAATGACTGGCGTTGGCCACTTCCATGCCAGTCAGATCGCAGATCAGGCTCTGATACTCGAAGATGGCCTGGAGAGTCCCCTGGCTAATCTCCGGCTGGTATGGTGTGTAAGCGGTGACGAATTCGCCGCGCTGTAGGACGTATTCGACCACGGCAGGGATCCAGTGACGATAGGCACCTGCGCCGAGGAACGTTGGAGTGCGGAACGCGTTCAGGTTCTGATCTGCAAGTTCCTGTAGTTCAGCCATGACCTCCATCTCGGAGAGAGGGACAGGGAGATCAAGGTCTGGGAAACGGTAGTCCTCCGGCACATCGGCGAATAGATCCTCAATGCGCTCAACTCCGATGGCCTCAAGCATTCGCCGACGTTCATCTGGCGTGTGCGGTGAATAGACCATAACCGGCTCCTTAGTCAAAGGCTTTATGAAGGGTAAAGCCCGCATCCCGCGGGCTTTGTGATTGAGGACGCAGAGCTACTGGGACTCTTCTCGTTGCACGACAGCTTTGTAAGCCTCCACGTCCAGGAGCGTCTCCCATTCGGCGGGCTCAGACGGCTTGATGCGCACCAGCCAGCCCTTGCCGAATGGGTCTTGGTTGATGAGCTCAGGCGTGTCCTCCAAGGCCTCGTTGACCGCGACGATGGTGCCACTTACGGGGGCATACACATCGCCTGCAGCCTTGACAGACTCGACGACGCCCAGTTGATCACCCTTGGTGACTGCGTCGCCCACCTCGGGTAGCTCCACGTAAACGATATCGGATAGGGTCCCCTGGGCATAATCGGAGATGCCAACCACGATTTCGTCACCATCTTTGCGGGCCCATTCATGCGTCTCCAAATATCGCACATCAGGATCGAATTCCATAGCTTTGACCTCCATCATGTGTAATGTGTAAGGCTCAATGTCATCAGGCGGTCGATGACACCGCGCCAGGTACTTCTCCAGCTATCAGCGCCCAGAGGTGGGCAAAGGGCGCTGGATCCGCCAGGTTCTCGAATTCCTCAGTATAGGGGATGAAGACGTCCGGGGAGCGCGGCAGGCCCAGTGTGACATCGGCGGGCTGAGTGTTCGTAAGGTCATTGTAAATGAGTAGCAGGGCTCGGGGGTCCACTTTGTGGTGTGGCAGCGACTGTAGTGCCACGTTTGCCAAGGCACGCGATGTAGAGTCGGCCGAGGTGATGATAGCCAGCCAACGGCAGTGGGCGTGGGCATGCCACATCATGGGCACCGTGCCGCGCCCCATATCGAGAATGACGATGTATCCTTCCTCGCGTAGAATGGTCAGCGTCCGTTCCAGAGCCTGGATTCGGACGCCGCTCAGGTCCATGACCGTCGGGGGCCCAGGGATGAAGTAGGAGCCATAGACGTTTTGCTGACTGTAATTGTTGATCAGGCTGATGTCGATCTCGGCTGGGGATCGTGAGAGCAGGGAGACCACGTGACGAGGGCCGGTGATGCCGCTCCACAGGCCGGTGCTGCCCACCGGAAACGAGAGATCCAGGAGCAACACCGGACGATCGTCAGCGTCGGTGGCATAGCGGGCCAGGTTCATGGCGATGGTGGTGACCCCGACCCCGCCGCGCAGTGACATCGCGCCTACGATCATGCCACTTCCTCTGGTCTCGGCAGCCAAACGAAGGCGAGCCGCACGATCCAAAGCGGCCCGGATACGAACTTTGAGCTCTTGCTGGTTTACCGCTGCCTTGGTGATGAAGTCATCGGCGCCCATGGTATACGCGCGGATGCGGTCATCCATTCCGCTGAGCGCGGTAAGGAAGATGATCGGAACGCGATGGAAAGCAGGATCGCTTCGCAGTTCGCGGCAGACACTATAGCCATCGATGTCTGCCATCATGATGTCTAGCAGGATCAGGTCTGGCACGTGGCGGCGCGCAATGTGGATGGCGTCCCGCCCGGTCGCTGCCTCAGATACGTCATAGCCCCAGCCCCGTAGCATAATACTGTACATGGTGCGGGCATCTTCATCATCTTCGACGACCAGGATGTGCTCTCTAGGCATGTTGCGCTCCTTGATGTGGGCCCGTGTCCCTCTACATCCATTATAGCACGGCGCGTGGTATGCTGCAAAACCCGACGCGGGAGGTGTGAGTCTTCACCCTTGAGGTAAGAGAATCGAAGACCCGTTGGTGCCCGGCTGTCTCTCGCATCGGTTCGCGTCATACATCGTCGTGGCATCGGCCAGGCCTGATAGCTGCCTCGCGTCAATCCCTTATCCACCTTCTGCCGTGTCGGCGGCGCGTGCCTGATCAGCATACGGGCACCATGCATCGCAATGTGATGAGGAACAAGGAAGGACGCGTCCAGAGACTGTCAGGTCATTGGGGTGATCGGGATCGTGAAATTGAAGCAACTCCCCTTGCCTAACTCGCTCTGCACGGTCATCTGTCCCCCATGGAGTTCCACAAGGCTGCGGCTGATGGCCAGGCCCAGACCGGTACCCTGGACGCTGCGTACTGCCTCCTGTTGGGAGCGGAAGTACTTGGTGAACAGGCGGGGCATCTCAGCGGGGCTAATCCCAATGCCGTCGTCACATATCTGCCAGCGGACAACATCGGTGTCACCCTCATGCATGGTGTCGACCTGCACGGTGATGTGCCCTCCTTCTGGGGTGTATTTGGTGGCGTTACTGATCAGATTGGTGAGGACCTGGATCAATCGGGCCCGATCGCCGGTGATGGAAGGCAGGCTCTCCGGGACGATGACCTTGAGCTGCTGTTGTTTGTCCGCGATGGCCTGTTCATACGCCTGGATAGCTTCTCGCACGATCTCGTGAGGATCGACCACGTCGAACTCAAGTTTGAGTCGGCCAGCCTCGATCCGCGAGATGTCCAGCAGATCGTGGACCAGACGATCCATGCGTTCCACGTTGCGCCGTACCACGTGGATGAACTGACTCTGCTGCGCGTTGAGTGGGCCGCCGACCCCTTTGACCAGGAGGTCCGCGTATCCCTTGATCGCTGTCATGGGTTGCTTGAGCTCGTGGGAGACGAAGGAGATGAACTCAGTCTTGGCTGTGTTGGCCTGCTGGACTTCCTCGAACAGACGCGCATTCTCGATCGCCACAGCAGCGTGGTCCGCAAGGCGCTCGACGAAGGAAATATTCTCCGTGGTGAAGGTGTCTCCGTCCGGTGACTCCAGGGCGATTGCGCCGATCACCCGTTCTTCGCGCTTGATAGGGACGGTTAACTGTGCCTTCATGCCTGGTGCCAGACACACATATTGGGGAGATTGGGATATCTCCGTCACCAGTGTTGTCTCCCCCAACTGCACGGTGTAGCCTATAAGGCCCTGAGTCAGCGGCCATACGGCGGTTCCTGTGGCATACTGTTCGATGGTTGCTTCGTCATAGCCACGCTGTGCCAGGAAGCGGAGTCCTCTCTCATCGCGTTCCTGTACCGCAGCGACTATACCTGCGGCGGCACCGGTGACGTGCAGTGCCCATTGGAGCGTGTGTTCCATCACTTCGTGGTAGTCCAGCGTCGCATTGAGCTGCCGGTCGATATGCTGGAGCGTTGTCAGTTCCTGGATGCGCGCTTGTAGTGCCTGATCAGTATCCGTGAAGAGTCTAGCATTTTCGATGGCGATGGCAGCCTGAGAGGCGAACAACATCAGCAGATCGCTGTCTTCGTCGGAGAAGGTGGTGCCTTCCTTTCGATTTACGACCTCTAACACACCAATGGTCCGCCCTCGGGCGTTCAGTGGTACCGCGATCAGCGAGTGCGTGGCGAGTCCCGTGCTGGCATCGAATTCCGGGTACCAGCGTGTATCCTTCTGCGGATGGTGACTGATCACGGGGCGATTCTCAGTGAAAGCCGCTCCAGCCAGTCCTCTGCCGGCCGGGACGCGTTTCCCCTCCAGGTCATGGCCTGCAGGGCCACTGCAAGTACGGAAGATCAGCTCTGCTGTCTCCTCATCAAGCAGCAGTAGAGAGCCAGCCTCGGCGTCGAGAAGCTTTGCTGCGCTTTCGACGACCAGGTGGAGGACTTCATCCAGGTCCAGACTAGAAGCCAACAGCGTGCTGACTTCACTCAGGGCGGCGAGCTGCTGTCCTCGGCTGGCGAGCTGCTCGTGAAGCATCTGACGTTCCAGGATCACTGCGGTATGGGCAGCGATGGTGACAAAGGCCTTCTCTTCGGCCTGTGTGAACTGGAACGTCGGGTCGAAGGCAGAAGCGACCATGACACCCATGTTCTTATCACCTGTGACGATCGGGGTACCCATCCAGGCACGTCCGGGCTTGAGGCCGGTGGGCGAGAGGCCTCTCCGGGCACATTCGGCCACATAATCATCGGTGCGGATTGTTGTGGCGTGGCGAATGACTATCCCTGTAAGTCCCTCTGTGACTGGCCAGGAATGATCTGGGTACCGTCGCTGACCATCTTCGACAAAGAAACGGAAACGCAGCCGATCTGTCTTTGGATCGATCAGTGCGATATAGAAGTTGGGCAGCCTGACGACGTGCCTCAGCTGAGTGTATATGAGTTCCAGGAGATCATCTACCTCCATGCGGAAATGCACGGCCTGAGCGATCCAGTGAATCGCCTCTAATGCCTTGCTGCACCGGTGCTTAGCCTCAACCTGGATAGCGTACCCCAGGAGGCTGCTGGACTCCTGGGCTAACAGCGTGAGGAACGTTCGCTGCGAGGATGAGAGAGGGCCTTCCGTCTGGCCGATCTCAATCCATCCTGGTTTCCCCAGAGGCAGGAGGTAGGCCGCACCTCGGCTGCTGAGGATCTGATGCAACGGATCGGGGATCTCCGGAGATGAGAGAGCCCCGGCTATCTCGATGGGCTGAGCTGGGGGACGCTCCACCATCCAGCTTGCCAGTGAATCCTCGATGTGAGGCCCGGCCTCTCCGCCCACCAGCGTGTATCGTTCTGTGTGTGGATCCAGTAGAGTCAATTCGACGGTAACTGGCCCCAGCCCTGCCTGAATCCCCTCTCGGATGGCCTCTGCCATCATGGACATTGCACGCTCTTCAGACATTGTCTCTCTGAGCTGTGCGATGGTGTCGATGAGTGCCCGGTAGTAGGGGCTTTGTTGCCGCATGAGCCTTCGTCTTCGCAGTAGCAAGCTCTGCGTACCCATGAAGACGCCGCCAGCGACCAAGCTTGCCAGGAGGCAAAGCCAGGGTTGATGTGATGTGGGTGCCGTTAGAAGAATTCTCCAGACCAGGAGAGCGAGTGTGAGGCTAGTTCCCAGGGAGGTGGCGGCCACCTCGATCCACCATCGGCGGACAGCGCGTGTGTCGAGCAGTGCTTCACAGTCGGCCAGAGGTCGCGTTGCCTGCTGCATCAAGAAGCCCCTTTCGGCTCAGCGCTCTCGTTCATTTTAGCACGGTGATGTGTCACTGCAACGGATAGACGACAACGTCGGCATTGCCGGCTTTCAAGGGGGTCAGGCGGAAGCGCTCGTACAGCACGATGGCCACACGCGTGGGCTCATCCATGAGCTCCTGGAAGGGATGAGGTGTGCTGATCGTCATGCCCCGAGTCAGCCATTTGAGTGTGGGCAGGGCGCCAAGGCCCGGCTGCATGTCGTGCATTCCCACCCACTGTCCATCGTCGCGCAGCAGGCGGACGCTTATCGCGTAGTCATTAACGAGCGGACGTGCGGTGTGCCAGGTCGTGACGAGGGTAGCTTCTTGATCTCTTGGGGCGTGGGCCAGGCGAACATCGGTCAGCACAAGCTCATCTCCAAATGGCCGATAGTGTTCACCTGGAAGTGGTGAAGGGAGGGGGAAGCTGATCAGCCGTGCAGGGGTTCCGTCGGGCTTCTGGAATGTAACTCCGACAGGCCGGGAGACGTCTGCCATTGGTAGTCGCACCGTCTGACATTCCCCAACATTCAAAGCGGACACCTGTGCGATGCCAGCATCGCTCGTCAGGATTAGACCCCCTCCAGGGCCGCACCAATGCCAGTAGGATAGGACGGCTGAGCCCTCCTGTACATCGTAGTCGAGGCCGCGCAGGAGGGGCCCGTTGGGCCACACAAATCCGGGCCAGATCCGCTGGGTTGGGAGTTTGGGGTAGCGACATGAGACGGCTAGATTCGGTAATGTGACCTGTCCCAGGTCCTGAAAGGCGCCATCCTGAATGATATAGACACCGACGGTCGGCATCACCTCTGGGCTGCACACATCAATGGGAAGCTGATGGGTGAGCTCGGTAAAGCGGACCTCGCCAGCGATCAGGTCGGTGCCCAGTGCTCGGTCGGCGGCTGAGAGCATGGTGCCATCGCTTGCCCAGAGCCGTGTGGCGAAGGATGGCATGGGCCCATTGGGTTCCATCACCTGCCAGGCCAACTGAAGCTCCAGGGTCTGTCCAGGGAGGGCAGAGCCTGTCCATCTGAATCCCAGTAACCGTACGGATCCCGCCTCGGCTTCAAGGGGGTTGTAGCCAAGCTGCGACGGGAGCGTCTCAAGTGGACGCGAGTAGAGGCGGAATCCTCCGCCAACTGGTGCCCTATTCCATTCGGGCCAGTCGTAGGCGTGGGTTGTGAATAGCGGGCGCCCAAGGTAGCGTTGGACCTGTTGCAGCCAGGCTTCTTCATACTGCAGGGTAGGCACTGGCACCACATAGTGCACTTCAGCGTCACTCCCCAGGCTCTCGATGGCCTGGAGGCCCCACAGCGGCGTTGCCCAGCGCCAGTCCGCCAGGATCACTCCGCCGGGGGGAGCATGCTGGAGCAGGGGAGCCACACGTGATCGTGTGGAGGTATCAAGGGAGAGCAAGCCGAAGTCTCTAATGCGGCCAGGGGCTTGACTCCCAAGCATCAGGGCCAGGGCGATAGTCAAACCACGGCTCAGCAAGGCATGCCGTGTGTCGAGCGCCTGTATCAGCCCGGAAATGCCGATGCCCAGCGTCAACACCATGGGGATGAACGCTGGCATCAGATATTCGACGGTCTGAGGGGCACGGTAAGTGATCGTCACGAAGGTCTGCAGGAGCCAGGAGATGCCCAAGGTCCATCCGAGACGCGGCCGGCGAACGGTAAGCCAGATCCAGATCCCCGCCATGAGGATCAGGGCCGCGATGGGAAACTGCATCCTGAACAGGACGGGCAACAGCGGAAGCCTGGCCTTCAGGTCGGCAGGGGCAGCATAGGCGAACATGTCTCCCCCGAAGCCACGGGCTAAGACGTGGTGCCAGAATCCCGTCCATGTGGTGAGACTTCCCGGGTTCAGGGGGACATCGGCCATGCTGCCGCGTATCAGCAGGTAGAGCTGGGGCAGCCCCCAGCCGGCAAGGGCCATCCCCAATGGGCGCCACCAACGACGGGGTTGCCTTGGGAGGTGGGGATCCAGCCACCATAGATAGAACAGCCATCCAACGGCGATGAAGACCAGCGAAGGGTGATGACCGATACCCAGCCCAGTGGCGAGGGCGAGTGACATGAGGATGCGATCATGCTTGGTGATCCCTGAGCGCTGGCTGGCGCTATAGCGGGCCAGTTCTTGATATCCCCAAGCCACAAAGAGCATGGTGGGCATGCGGATGTTGGCAGTGGTGGCCTGGGCCCAGAATGTTGGGGCAAGGGCGAGTGTTAGAGTTGCTGCAAAGGCGCCGATTATGGTGGCCCGCTTGGACAAGCCCTGGGACCTCGTCCAGGTCATAACGGTCTGTGCGGTCATGACCAGCGTGATCGCCGCCAAGAGGGAACTCAGCAGATTCAGGCGGTGAAACATTGATCCCCAGGGTAGCAGGTGGACCCAGAGCGCACCCACCAGGGTGTAAAGGGGGTAGCCTGGCGGGTGCGCAATCCCCCAGCCTGCCGCTACGAGTTGGAACTCGCCGCTGTCGGCTGGAAGTACGTCCATCGCCGCAGTGGCGCTATAGACCAGCCACGCACTGCAGCCAAGAAGAAACAGCGCCCAGTGTTTGGGTTCAATGCTCGAATGCGCTGTGCGCGGTCGCACACGGCGGAGCCATGGGAGCACCGGGCACTTCAAGCTCTTACTCCATCAGCAAGCGTTCGGCACGGTCCGCAATGGTTTGTGAAGTGAACCCAAAGGCCTCTTTGAGCCGCCGATAGGGAGCGGAGGCTCCAAAGCGGTCCATCGAGATGGTGGCCCCTGCATCGCCCACGTAGCGTGACCAGCCGAGTGATGTGCCTGCCTCAATGGCCAGACGCTTATTCACATGCTCAGGCAGCACAGAGAGCCGATAGAAGACGGACTGCTGCTCGAATAGCTCCCACGAGGGCATGCTGACGACTCGTGCGCCGACGCTCCTCTCGGCCAGGGTCTGCTGTGCTTCGACGGCATCTGCAACCTCTGATCCGGTAGCGATCAAGATGATATCGATACGATCCAGGGGTGACTCAGAGAGCACATAGGCGCCGTGAGCCACACCTTCCATCGCGCGTTCCGCCGAACCTGGCAATATCGGCAGTTTCTGCCGCGACAGGATGAGCGCCACTGGCCCCTCCTTGTGTTCCAGGGCTACTTTCCAGGCTGCGGCTGTCTCGTTGGCGTCAGCCGGCCTGATGACGGTCAGGTTGGGGATGGCCCGTAGGGCTGTCAGATGTTCGACTGGTTGATGGGTCGGCCCATCCTCGCCGACGAAGATCGAGTCGTGGGTCCAAACGTAGATCACAGGCAGTTTCATAAGGGCTGCCAGCCGCACTGCGGGCCGCATATAGTCGGAGAAGACCAGGAAAGTGCCGCCAAAGGGGCGTAAGCCCCCGTAGATCGCCATACCATTCAAGGCTGCTCCCATGGCGTGTTCACGCACACCAAAATGCAGGTTCCGTCCTCCCGGTGTGT
>CAYLRT010000076.1:0-13990 GCA_964385885.1 uncultured Anaerolineales bacterium
CGAACTGGCAGAGCAGGGTGCGCCTGAGCGTACCAGCGCTTAAGGGGGACTTGTGCTCAGACGAGCCAAAAGCGATATTCAGCATGGCCGGGGTAAGACCCCGCCAGTGCTCTCTTAGGAGGAAAAGTGATTACAGAAACACAGGCATTGGAAGCTCTCCGAAACGTCATGGACCCTGAGTTGGGACGCAATATCGTCGAGTTGGGCATGGTGCGCCAGGTGGCGATTGAGGGCGACAAGGTCAGGGTTACCATCGCACTCACCGTTCCCAACTGTCCACTGCGGGACCAGATTGCGGAGAACGCAGGAAAGGCAATCGACGCCCTGGCCGATGGCCTGGACGTGGAGATCGTGCTGACCGAGATGACAGAGGAGGAAAAGGCCCGTCTGCGCGAGCGTCTCGGCCAGAAACGCCAGACAACCGGTCAATTCCCGGCAGGCAACCTCAACCGCATCCGCACCGTCATCGCTGTGATGAGCGGCAAAGGCGGTGTCGGCAAGTCGACGGTGGCAGCCATGCTGGCAGTAGGCTTGCGACGTCGAGGACACCGGGTAGGCGTTCTGGATTCCGACATCACCGGCCCGAGCATCCCCAAGCTCTTCGGCGTCAAAGAGCCACCAACTATGTCCCCTCTGGGCATCATGCCACCCCAGACAGCTCTGGGCATCAAGCTGATGTCGATCAATCTGATGCTTGAGGATGAAGCTCAAGCGGTGATCTGGCGCGGCCCTATGATCACCAGTGCGATCAACCAGTTTTGGAATGACGTGTTTTGGGGGGATCTGGACGCCCTCATCGTAGACATGCCGCCTGGTACCTCAGACGCAGCCATCACAGTGCTGCAGAACCTGCCTGTCAGAGGGATCGTGTTAGTGACCTCACCCCAGGACCTGGCTGAGATGGTCGTCCGCAAGGCAGCCAATATGGCCGAACACCTGAAGATACCTCTGTTGGGCGTCGTAGAGAACATGAGCTACACAATCTGCCCGCATTGCGGACAGAGGTATCGGATCTTTGGCAAAGGTCGCACAAAGGAAATGGCGGAGGCTTACAAGACCCGCTTCTTTGGCGAGATTGGCATTGACCCTGAGATGACCAGACTCAGCGATCAGGGGGCCATCGAGACCTACGATCACCCTGACTTTCAGAATCTGATCGAGGCGATAGACACGCTTGTCAAGAGCGCTCCTGAACCCAAGTTCGCGAAGCAGGCGTAGGGAACCGTAGCAGACTGTACCATCGGGGAGGCAAGGTCCAATTTTGCCTCCCCGTTCGCTATCCGTACCGATGCACCTCGCCGTCCCAGCACCAGACTGGCGAACCCACGGAGCGTCCAGCCCACTGAGAGCGCCTTGGAACCGTGGAGCCTGATGAGATCCCATCTAAACCAGATTGATGTGAGTTCATTCTATTGCCTTGGCCCTCCGACTTCACTATAATAATGCCAATATCATGTTGATCGACCAGTTTATCAGGGCGGGACGCGCGATCCAAGGAGCCGCCATAGCGTAAGGAGGCACGCACATGCTGAGCTTCATGAAAGATACCCTGGGCGTCATCCTGGGCGGCGGGGCAGGCACTCGGCTCTATCCTCTTACGAAGCTGCGCGCGAAGCCTGCGGTACCACTCGCTGGTTACTACCGGCTCATCGATATCCCGATGAGCAACTGCATCAATTCTGGCATCAACCGTATCTACGTGCTGACGCAGTTCAACTCGGTGTCTCTCCACCGTCACATTACACGCACATATCAGTTCGATAACTTCTCTGGCGGTTGGGTACGCGTCCTGGCAGCTGAGCAGACACCAGTGAGTCAGTCCTGGTACCAGGGGACAGCCGATGCCCTGCGCAAGCAGCTATACCAACTCCAGGTGCCCTCCCCACGCAACATCGTCATCCTGGCAGGTGATCAACTGTACAGGATGGACTACTCGCTCTTCGTACAGTACCATGAGAGCCAGGACGCCGATATCACCATCGCCGTGAAGCCAGTCAGTGCTGAAGACGCCCCACGTATGGGGATCTTGAAAGCCGACCGAGAGGGGCACATTACCGATTGGCTGGAGAAACCGCCGCCCGAAAAGCTACCTGATCTGGCAAGCCTGGATGGTGATAAGCCCTACTTGGCCTCCATGGGGATCTACGTGTTCAGCACAGAGATGCTGGTAAACATCTTGCGAGAGGAAAGCGGATCGGACTTCGGCAGGGATATTATCCCCGCCGCGATCAGGAAAGGGGCTAGAGTCTACGCCTATCGTTTCGACGGGTACTGGGAGGATATTGGGACGATCCGGGCCTTCTACGAAGCCAACCTGGCCCTTACGACACCGAATCCACCGTTCGACTTCTACTCCCCTGAGTGGCCCATCTATACTCGGGCACGCTATCTTTCTGGCAGCCACGTATTGGGCTCCAGCATTCGTCGTGTGTTGCTGGCCCCCGGCTCGCGCATCAACAACGCTGCGGTTACCGACAGCATCATCGGCCTGCGCAGCATCGTGCACTCCGGGGCGCATCTGCGCCGTGTGATCATGATGGGGGCTGATTACTTCGAGACCCAGGCCCAACTGGAGGAGAACCGCCGACTGGGGTTACCCGACATCGGCGTCGGGCCAGGTAGCGTTATAGAGAACGCCATCCTGGACAAGAACGTACGCATAGGCCGAAACGTCGTCATCCGCAACCATGAAGGCATGGCTGATGAAGAGACAGATACGTACGTCGTGCGCGATGGGCTTGTGGTCCTCCCCAAAGGGGTCGTGATCCCCGATAACACGGTCATCTGAGGCTCAACCACGAAAGCCACCTACTGAGCTCAGAGCCGGGGATGCGCTCGTGCTCACTGAGAGGTAGCGATCCGCAAGCCTCACGGCTCTGCAGTCACGTCGGCGATGTCCAGCCAGGCTTCGTTGGGATTGGCCAGTGTCCCAAACCTCGGGCGGTCGTTGGGCGGGAAGGCAGCATATTGATTGTCGATCCAGATGACCAGTCCCAACGGAGCTTTCGGCGTGACCCCGGTGCTGGCCTGAAGTGTGTCATCCACGTAGTAGGCAACGTGATCGACGTGCCACTCAAGCCTGTAATCGTGCCACTGAGTGGGGTGAACGTCCAGCGCCACGGCGTCCTCATCTACCGCAAGTCGGGCCAGATAGCGCAGCAACATGAATGCCCGACGAGTTATCAACGCGGGTAGTAACGCAGGCAAAGCCAGTAGGGCCCCCACGGGCCAGCTCCGGCGCGCACGGAACGCGCTTGCCAGGAATCCTCGGGCAGGATGATCGTCACGCAGCGCGAGGTGACCAGGCGGCGAAGCGTAAAAGAACCAGGCCGCATTGGGCAAGGTGGGCCAGCGTCGCGTCATGCCACTCAATCCCGACTGCGCAGTGAAGGGATCGTTCCACCAGCCAAACCCCCATGTCCCCGGCAGACATGAGGCCGAGGCCCTCGCCCGAAGGCTAAGAGTGCACGGCGGACGCCAGCGGAACATACTCCGCGGCAAGCTCACGCCATAGTCATCGAGCTGGGCCAGTCGATAGACCCCGGCAGGACCTGCCGGCACCTTCAGCCGATACCATCCTCGACGGATACGCTCAACTCGTGCCCCCACTGAGACACGAGCCCGCAATCGAAGATCGTCTGGCATGAGGGGCCCTCCAAGCATCGTCAACTAGGTCTTGCTCAATACCAACACCGGAGCCTGCAATTTCCCGCCTGATGGGATCCGGACCGACACGCGGTATCCCAGATGGCGGGCCTTTCTCTCGAACCGGGCCAGGGCCTCCTGAGAAAAACCTCCGAGGAGCAGGGCGATGAGCCGCGCCTCCCACGAACGCCCCACCACCCCAAGCCCGGTTATCACAAAACTGCCGGCGGGCTGCTCTGGCCCATGTGTCCGCAGCACACGCCACACCTCACGAAGCGTCCTTTCGTCAGCAACATAGGAGGTCGGAAAAGCCGCCACGGCAGAGTCAAATGCGCCATCCACGAAAGGAAGCGCCTGAGACACAGCACGGACGCGCGGGACTCGACAGTGCGCCCGTTCCAGGCGCCGTCTCGCCACTCTCTGCATCTCCTTCGATGGCTCCACACCGCACATCCGCAATCCCCGTCGCCGACCGGCCACAAGCAAAGTGCCTGTCCCGAAGCCCAGCTCCAGCACAGAGGGGCCGGTAACACAGTCCAGGATCTGACGCCTCCAGCGGTCCCATTGGCCGCCACTCACGACCCACGCCACAAACTCATAGGCCCAGGCGAATTCATGATAGAGGCGCTCGCTCAGCCACAAGTAGACACGGATCCAGAGACGTCGCAGATGTCCCACCACTTTCCCTCGATGGGCCACCGGGCTACCCCGGCTGCTATTCAGCGCCCCAGAATATGCGCACGGCGACGCGAGAGGGCCAGGACCCCCAAGAAGATTGACGTGGCCACCAACACGATCGCCGCACCGGACGCCACGCCGACGTAGTACGAGACGTAGAGCCCTGCAATCCCCGACACAGCACCAATCAAAGCCGCCACCGCCATCATTGAACTCACCCGCTTAACCAGGAGATAAGCCGTCGCGGCTGGCGTGGTGAGCATGGCCACCATCAACGCCACGCCCACCGTCTGCAGTGCCGTCACGATCGTCACGGCGATGAGCACTAACTGGAGATAGTGAAGCAGCCCACGCGGCAGACGCAGGGTCACCGCCAGGACTGGATCAAACGAAAGGACGAGAAACTCCTTGTAAAGGAGGAAGACCATGGCCAGGACAACCAATCCAAGCCCCGCTGTCAGCACCAGATCAGACTGGGAGACTCCGAGAATGTTGCCGAAGAGATAATGCATCAGATCGACAGCGTAGCTCTGCATGGTTGAGATGATTGCAATACCCAGCGCAAACATGCCAGAGAAGATGATCCCGATAGCCGTGTCCTCTTTGACCTGTGACCTCCTCCCAACGGCACCGATGCCGATGGCCGTCAGAATCCCGGTCCCCATCGCCCACCAGAGGACCGTCTGCCTGAATCCACCGCTCACCAGATAGCCCACAGCGATTCCCGGCAGAATCGCATGGGCCACGGCATCCCCGAGAAAGGCCATGCCTCGGAGGACGATATAGGTGCCCATCACTGCACATACCACACCCACAATCACCGCTGCAATCATGCCCCGCACCATGAACGCATAGCGCAGCGGCGCCACGAGGAACTCAATGACGTCCGGCATAGATCCCTCCAGAACAACAGGTATCGCTGAGCACCATCAGGCCCTCCGGTGTCTCCACCAAACGCAGGTTTCCACCATAGGCACGTGCAAGGTTTTCGGGCGTGAAAACCTCCTCTGGTCGTCCGAACCCCAAGACCCTGCCCTTGAGTAACATCACCCGGTCGAAGTACGCTGAAGCTTGCCCCAGGTCGTGAATCGCCATGAGAATTGTGACACCCTGAGCTCTCAGCTCGTCGAGCAACGCCAGAATCCGCTCCTGCGAGGTCACATCGAGCCCACTGAGAGGCTCATCCATCAACATGAGACGGGCCTCCTGAGCCAGCGCGCGGGCGATGAACATCCGCTGTTGCTGCCCGCCAGAGAGTTCCCCAATCTGTCGCTTTGCCAGCTCGGCCAGCCCCACCGTCTCTAGACACGTGCGGACGATCTCCCGATCGCGGCGACCTGGGCGACGGAGGACACCCAGCTTCCCGTAGCGCCCCATCATGACCACATCCTCAACCGTCACGGGGAAGGACCAATCGACCTCGCTACGCTGAGGAATGTAGGCAATGCAGATATGCGTCTCCGGCGTACACCCCGCGATCCTGACCTCCCCAGTGGTCGGAGGTAACACCCCCGCAATGACCTTGAAAAGCGTGCTCTTGCCAGCACCGTTGGGGCCGACCACTGCCACACGCTCCCCCACGGACAACCTGAAGGACACACCCTCTAACGCCATAGTACCGTTATACCGGACGCTGACGTCTTTAACCTCCAGAATGGCTGCTTCTTTGAGATGGACCGCCGGTGTGATAATCCCCAGACGCTCTAACATACTGATCAACCTCCATGCCCTCACTCAGGCTGCAAAGCGGCGACGATCTGAGAGACATCGTACCGCATGTAGTCGAGGTAGGTGCTGGCCGGGCCATGCTCGTCGCTCAAAGAGCCTGTGTAGATCGACACGACCTTGATACCGGTATCGGCTGCAATTTGCTCCGCCACCTGAGGATTTACGGAGGTGCTGACAAAGATCGCAGGCACATCATACCGTTTGATCGCCTCTTCAAGCTCAGCAATATCTCTGGCGGACGGCTCCGCCAGCGTGCTGTAACCAGCGGTCACAACACCAACCTGTTCAAAGCCATAGGTGCGGGCGAAATAGCCGAAGATCAAGTGGTCAGTCACCAGCTTCCGCCGTTCGGGCGGGATGGTGGCGACTTGATCCCGAATCCACTGATCGAGTTGCTGCAGAGACGCCTGATATGCGTTAGCACGCGCCTCATACTCGTCCGCATGCTGCGGATCCAGCGAGGCCAAGGCATGCCAGATATTGTCAACCCAAATCATAACGTTGTTCGGGTCAAGCCAGGTGTGAGGGTCAGTCGTACGATCCCCTCCATCCGCCTCGCCCGACAACGAGAGCAGTGCCACGCCCTCGGAGACTGCAACGACCGGCACCTCACCAACCGACCCTGCCAACAGATCCTCCAGTCCCACCTCAAGCCCTGCGCCATTGATAAAGAGCACGTGGGCCTCGGAAACAGCAGCCATGTCTTGAGGCGTCGGCGTGAAGCTATGAGGATCTGCCCCCACCGGGATCAACTGGGTGAGTTCCACGCTATCCCCCGCGACCTCCCTCACTACGTCCGCCACGATACTCGTGGTCGCCACAACCCGCAGCCGCTCACCCGGCTGCAGATCCACCGGCTCCAGGGATGATGATGTCCCTTCAACGCTCGCCAGACTCCTCTTGCATCCCGCAAGCAACACCAACACCAGGACGATAAGAAGCTGTGTCACCCGCAACGGATCTCTATTCCTCATGCCAGGAACCTCCCTCTGAGTTGGCCGACACAGATCCCCCCTTGGAATCATCCATGGCGCGCTCGCACCTGGGACACAGGCCAAAAAACTGGAGCAGATGCCCCTCAATCCGATACCCTGTCTCACGCTCCAGCCTGGCCGTCAACGCATCCAGGTCCCCCTGTCCCTGGAAAACATACGATCGGCCACATCTCCGACAGATGACCACATGTTGATGACCGGGAGGGGTCCCCACATATCCGTGACAGCCATGCGCTCTGTGGACGCGCTTGACGAGTCCCAGCCGCTCACACAGGGATAGGGTCCGGTAAACCGTCACCAACCCCAACCTGGCGTGTCTGCCACGCGCTCGCTCCAGGATCTCCTGGGGTGAGAGCGGACCACCGGCTTCCGATAGCACAGCGATCACAGCCCTCCGCGCCCCTGTAATCCGATACCCGGCCTTTGCCAAAACCTCTAAGCTGTCCATATCTAAATGAAAAACCTTTTCATTTACTATACCATAACTGCGTCCAAGGTCAACTAAAGCGGGGTCAGCGGCTATGACAGGCCCGCCCAGGTAACCGCCAGGCCATCACCCCAGGGCGAACATCATGGAATGTCTTCTCTCCCTGCGCGTTGCCAGGGAGAGAAGAGCCCTGTGGACGGAGAATACCCACGAGGCTCCCTACAGGCTCAAGGCGCTTTCGCTGCTTCGCGCGTACAGCAACCTCTCGACGGATAGATGGAGACCGAACGGGGACCCTCAGATGGAGGGTGGCTGCCCACAGGCTAGAAAGCGTCGTTTAGCAACACTGGGCCGTCCCGACACGTCAGCCAGCCCTCTGGTCCACGCCCCTCAAGCTCGCAAGCCCCGCAGAGTCCCAGGCCACAGCGCATCATGGCCTCCATGGAAAGCTGATAGGGCAGCCTATGGGCTCGACTCAAAGCCGCCAGGGCATCCAGCATGGCAAGAGGCCCACACCCATAGATCCCGGCAGGGCGGCGGTCCTTCACCAGTTGCTCAACGACCTGAGTCACCAGGCCACGCGTTCCAAGGGAGCCGTCTTCCGTGGTAACGATCACCGATGCACCCAGCTCACGAAACGCATCCACCAGCAGGACATCGCGTGCAGTACGCGCCCCGAGACAGGCCGTCACAGCGTAGCCAGCCTGACGCGCACGCTCCGCCAGGAAACGCAACGGGACCGCACCGTAGCCGCCGCCCACCAGCAGAAGGTGCTGGGCCTGGGCGGGAGACCGCGGGAGCTGAAAGCCCTGCCCCAGCGGCCCTCTGATCCACAGACGATCTCCCGGTCCCAGTTCATGCACAGCGTGGGTGAACGCCCCCACAGCCACAATAGTCAATGTAAGAGGCCGGGCGGCCGCGATACTGAAAGGTTTTTCATCCACGCCTGGCAGCCAAACCATGGCAAACTGACCGGGAGCTGCCTCCAGGTCACCATCAAGAACGAAGGTCTTGGTTCGATAGTTCTCGTCATAGACACGATCGATCCGATATGCTTGATGCATGACCGTATCCTATCCGTCACGAAAGATAAGGCCCCGGATTGCACCCAGATGTGCATACCCCTCGGCCGCCATGAATGCCGCCAGCTCTTCCGCAATCGTACCCAGTGCCTCTACACCACGATACCAGACCGCGGTCCCCACCCCCACCGCGGTCGCCCCTGCCATCAGCATCTCGGCCGCGTCACGCCCCGAGAGCACACCACCGGTGCCAATGACAGGCACCGAGACAGCCTGCGCCACCTCTGCCACACACCGCAGGGCAATGGGCTTCAGAGCAGGCCCCGAGATACCTCCCGTCCGGTTGGAAAGCACCGGTCGTCCAGCTTCGGCATCGATGACCATGCCAGGCATGGTATTGATCGCGGTGATCGCGTCAGCACCTGCTTCCACCACAGCCGCCGCGATGCGCCCGATATTGGGCACATTGGGTGCCAGTTTCACACTGATGGGGATCGACCCGACCGCACGTTTGACCTCTTGCGTTACGGCCGCCGCAGCCTCAAGGTCCGCCGCAAACGGCGTCCCGAACTCATCGGCAACGTTGGGGCACGAGATATTGACCTCGATGAGATCAGGGTCTGCCTGGGCAACCACCGCGGCCACAACGCCATACCCCTCCACCGTTCCGGCGAACACACTGGCAAAGAGGGGCACGCCCAACGGCCGCAGCCGCTGCCGCGCGGCAACCAGCATGGGCACCTCGGCCTCCGCACCAGGGTTCGTGAGGCCAATGGCGTTGATAACCCCATGCCCCCAGTCAACTGCCACTGGATTCCGGTGGCCCTCCCTGGGTTCAGGGCCGCAGCTCTTCGCCGTTACAGCCCCGGCACCCGCCCTCGCTGCCCGTGCCAGCAGGGATGGGCTTGTACCCACCACGCCTGAGGCCAACACAATAGGATTGCGCAGGTGCAGCCCAAGCAAGTCACAGGTTAGATCAACGGACATCGCGGCCTACGCTCTTTCAGTATGAAGATAAACCAACACGCGATCAAGCGTCTCCTGGTCTATGCGCCCCGCCTCGTGTAGCACCGACAGAATCTGGCTCAGGGTCAGGATGGCATGGAGCCTGTATCCCGCCGCTGCCAAGGCCTCTCTCCCGCCCTGCTCACGGTCGACCAGGACCACCACATCATGGACCTCAAGCCCCGCCGCCTCCATCGTCTCGATAGCGGTGAGCAGGCTGCCCCCGGTGGTCACCACATCTTCGATGGCCACGGCAACCTGGCCTGGTTCGAAATCCCCCTCCACCATCCGGCCCGTGCCGTGCTTTTTGACCTCTTTGCGGGGGTAAACGAGCGGCTGCGCCAAGCGCAATGCGGTCGCTGCCGCTGCTGGCAATGCGGCATACGGCACGGCCGCCAGCCGCTCGTAGGTCAGAGTGCGGATCACATCGGCGTACGCCTCCACAACCGTTTCGAATAGCTCAGGGTACGAGATCACCCGGCGCAGATCGACATACACAGGCGATGTCAGCCCCGAGGCGAGTGTAAACGATCCAAAGCGCACGCATCCGGCCTCGAACAGCTTCAGGATCAGTTGACGTCGTTCACCGAACCCCGGGCGGGCACGGTTGATGGCATCGCGGAGGGCCAAAGCCGCTCCACGCGGGTCCTCGGCATAGAGCACGGCCCGTGAGACCGGAACGATCAATCCCCCGCCCACAGGGTCGGTCCCCGCTCTGACGGCTCCCTCCAGGTTCCCGCCCTGCGCCCCAACACCGGGGGCCAGGATCCAGCGATCAGGTGCGATCTCCCGCACCTGGCGCAAAGCCTCAGGCTGCGTGGCCCCGACCACGTACCCCACTTGATCGGCTTCCCCCCACATCATCCCGAGACGCGCAACATGCTGATAAAGGGGGGGGGCTCCCCAGTGCTGGATATCCGCAGCCGAGGGATTCGACGTGTGGCAGAGCAGAAAGACAGCTTTACCAGCGTGGGCAAGGAAAGGGCGCACGCTATCCAGCCCGAGGTACGGATTCACAGTAACAGCATCCGCCCCCCACACCTCAAACGCAGCTCTCGCGTAGGCTTCGGCTGTATGGCCTACATCGCCCCGCTTGGCGTCCAACAGCACGGGCAGCTCAGGCGGGACCATACGGATCACATCCCTGAGCACGGCCAATCCCTCAGGGCCCAACTGCTCAAAGAACGCGTAATTCGGCTTATAGCAACATACCACATCGGCAGTCTGTTCGATGATGCCCTGACAGAAACGTCGAACCCGCTCGTGGACAGGCGCGGTCGGGGCCAGATCCGCTGGCAGCCGAGCCGGGTCTGGATCCAACCCCACACAGAGCAGCGATTCGTGCGCGGCCATGGCATGTTCAAGCTTCTCGACGAAAGATCGCGTCATCATCCCCTCCGCCATCAGGCTTTCCCAAGGACCGCAGCCAACAACGCCATGCGGACATACATGCCATTCTTCACCTGACGGAAGTAGGCTGCGCGGGGGTCATTATCCACCGCAGGATCGATCTCACCCACACGAGGCAGTGGGTGCATCAGCGCCATCGTTGGCCTGGCAAGCTTCATGAGCTCCGGCGTGATCCGATAGCAATCCTTGACTTCCTCATACTGTTTGGGGTCAGCAAACCGCTCCTTCTGAACCCGCGTCACGTAGAGGACATCGGCATGCTCTATGACGTCAGCCACGTCGTGCGTCTCCCGCACCTCGATACCCCGATCGATCAGCTCGTTCATCAACGACATGGGCAGACGCAGAATCTCCGGTGAGACATAGCGCAGACTGACATCATACTGCATGAGCAAGCGAGTCAGTGAGTGGACCGTACGACCGTATCGCAGGTCCCCTATCATGGCCACTTTGAGCCCATCAATGCGTCCCAGCTCCTCGCGGATGGTGAACAGGTCTAACAACGCCTGGGTGGGATGCTCCCCGATCCCGTCGCCAGCGTTGATGACAGGCACAGTAGCAGCCTCGGCGGCGATCCGAGATGATCCCACCTCCGGATGCCGCAGCACAATGACATCGGCATATTGCTCCAGGGTGCGCACCGTGTCGGGCAGGCTCTCCCCCTTACTCACACTGCTGAACTGGACACCCTGGGTGATGGGGATCACGCTACCCCCAAGGCGTTCCATAGCGGCGATAAATGAGGAACTGGTTCGCGTGCTGGGCTCGTAGAACAGACAGGCCAGCACATACCCCTGCAGAAGATTGCAGCTCCCCACACGCTCCACCATCTCGCGCATCTCATGCGCCCGATGGAAGATGTAGGAGAGCTTGTCCCGGTCGAATTGATCCACGGAGATGACATCCTGGCCAGCGAAGCCATTGCCGGGCATTGCAGGTGCCTGAGCCGGCAACGCCTCGAGATCGAACAGCTTGGGCAGATCCTTCACATAATCCATTTCTCCACTCCTCCTCAGTTAGGCTGTTCAGGCAGAAAAAGAGCCCGCCTGAAAGCGGGCTCTCATTCACTGTGAAAAGCATAGGGGGGATGGACCACGCCATCCGCAAAAACCTCACGTCCTCGCAGCACCACACGCCGCACCCGTCCACGCACCGTCCGACCCGAGAACGGGCTCCAGCCGCTCTTTGTGTGAAGCTCTTCGTCAGAGATCGTATAGCAGTCATCAGGATCCACTTCGACCCACGTGTCCGGCTGAGCGGACAATCCATAGATACGGCGCGGGTTCACGGCCATTAGCGCCACCAGGCGCTCGAGCGTCAGGCGCCCCTCAGAGACTGCCGTCAGCATCAGGGGCAGCGCTGTCTCCAGCCCCGGCATGCCTGGCGGCGCATCCGGTCCAAGCTTTTCGGCCAGGGTGTGAGGGGCGTGGTCCGTCGCGATGCAGTCGATCACAGTGTCCAGATGAGCCCAGAGGGCCTCCACGTCAGTCTGGGAGGCCAACGCCGGACGCACGTTGGCCCGTGGCCCAAGCTGTCGGGCATCTAACTCGCTCAGAAAGAGGTGATGGGGGGTGACTTCACAGGTCACCTGGATGCCTCGCTGCTTGGCATGGGCGATCAACGTGATCTCGTCCTTGCGGCTGACATGACAGATATGCACATGTCGGTTGAAGGCGGCCGCCAACCCGATCGCCACGGCGACGTTCTTGCCCTCAGCATGAACCGCGATAGGTTTCTCTGCGGGCCAGCGCTTGAAACAGGCCATCAGCGCGGCCAACGTGTCCACCCTCAGGGGGCCATAGGTCTGATCCATGTAGATCTTCAGCCCCACAGCCTCCTGCCCAAGGGCTGGAAGCTCCGCCAGATGGTCTGCTGATCCCCCCGCGAAGTGGAACACATCACACAGGGCGGTCTCAGAGGCACGGCGTTGTGCCTTACGAAGTTCGGCAAGGGTAACCAAGGGGGGGTGCGTGTTGGGCATCGCGAGGAGGGTAGTGAAACCTCCGGCCAGCGCAGCTTCAGTCCCGCTGCGGATAGTCTCTTTATGCACATCCCCTGGCTCGCGGAGATGCACATGCACATCGGCTAATCCCGGAAGCTTCATGCAATGTATCGCCATTGGCTCAATCGCCGGGCCGGGACTTTCCCCAGACCCTGACCATAATACCAAAGGATCAGGAATTGACAAGCGCAATGCGCGTGGAATGGCTCATGCAGGTGCAGCGTGACTGACCCGGAACGATGAGTCGACCACCGGCCACCGTCTCTCGAACCCCCTCACTCCGATGATGAGCAGGGACCGCCTCTCCTCAGCCTTACGACGCCCGATAGGGCGCATCGAAGAATGCAGAGTAACACTTGATGTCCAGCACAGGCGTACCATGCAGCGCGTCGAGGCCAACCACCGTGAGCTGAGTCCCCCTCACGTCCAGCACCCGAGCCATCGTAAGGCCAATAGGGTTCGGACGCGAAGGGCTGCGGGTCGCAAAGACCCCCGTCAAAGGTCGCGCGCGATCTCCGCGCGGATGGACCTGTAACACATCACGTGTCGCCCGATGCAGATAGGTGAGCACCACAATGTCATCCCCGGGCATCATGCCTAGAAGGGCGGCAGCGTAGCGCGGATCTACCTCGATGCACACAGGCTGGGCCCGAAGCTGAGCTGTGACGTCTCCCTCTTCGGGCAGTGGCCCCGTGCGCACCACATAGCCGATGGGCGAGAATGTAATAGGTTCACCTGACGTCGCGGTCTCTTCCATGCCTCCCTCCAATGACACGTCTCCCGCGATGGATGAGGCGCAGTGTCTCCCACGCGGGCTTTTCCGAAGCACATCCAGCCACGCGGCGGCCCACGGAAGTAATTATCGCCAACTCAGGCAAAAAGAGAAACACCATCAAGGACAAATAGGCCACAGGCACACACTAAGCCTCTCCGAACCTCCGGGCCAGGCCTGCCCTGAACGACTCGCAGTTTGTCAAAGCGTCGCCCTCAGCCTATGATGCTGATACGCACACACCCCAGACTCAGAAGCGGACAACCGAATGGTAGCCGCCGTACGTGTCTGGCCGTAGCTCAGGAG
>CAYLRT010000077.1:0-13980 GCA_964385885.1 uncultured Anaerolineales bacterium
CTCAAGCCCACAGTAGTCGGATCATATGGATCTGTGACTACGGTTGGATATCCGCGAGCCGTGAACTGGAAACAGCCTAATCCGTACCAGGATATTTGCATCGATCCACCTTGGAACAAAGTGATGAAGTGATGATGTGATAAATTATATCAGCAACGGAGCACACTGCGAGGGATCAGATCACGGCACGAGCCACCTCTGGGCGTCCATGCCAAAACCGTATATAATGCTGAGCGTACTCGGAGGTCTCATGTCAAGGCAGACGGTTCACCTTCTATCACCCAACCGCACGGGAAAAATGGGAGAGCTCGCCGCTCAGGCTCGATCTACGCTGTCCCAGTACGCGGGCATGGAGGTCTCTTTCGACGCCACAGGCCTCCAATTCCTGGATGAGTGGATCGAGCGCCACCTTCGTCGGTTTCCTAGCCCTTCGCCCGCAGTCCGCGCCTTATGGGGAGCATTCCTGGGTGAGACGTTCCGACGACGTTATGGGGGACAATGGGCCGTAGAATCCATAGGGGGGCGACCCAGACTGGGTGTGCTCTGCCCCAAAGGGAGCGATGGCCTGATCTTTGTGGACATCATGGATCAAGTCAATCGTCGCGTCAAACAGGGCATGAGGCAGTCGTTGGCCTTCTACTACACACTCAAGAGCGTCGAGCTCAAGTCCTCCTTCTGAAACAGCGACACAAAGCTCCTAGCGTTGACGCAACAGCCTGAGCAGCTCGGCCGGCGTAGCAGCTCGCACCGGATAGTACTCAACACCGGGGTAGTAACGGGTAAAGAAGGCCCTGAGATCGCCCCCCCAGCGCTCTGGGTTGACGGCTATCACGCGTCGCTTCTTGGGTCCGATGCCTGCATCATCAGCACTCCCTCCGATAGTCCAACGATAGCGCCCCCAGACCCCGCTCTGTTGCACAGCTGCCATCCACGTATCGTCAGCATCCGGAGGCAAGAGCAAATAGGTGCGCACATAGGGCTCTCGCGGTGGGATGAAGTCATCAGACGCTGGAGGAGGCTCCTCCGTCAGTAATGGCACCACTTCAACAGCAAAAGGCAGATTCGCTCTCGTCGCGGCTATCACTCCTTGGTAAGTGCCTGGTTCCACCGCCACCGCCCGCAGGATCACCGTATCGCCGCGCACTTCGGGCGGTTTGGTGAAGATACGATCATCGACCAGTTTGATCACCATATCATACGGGCCGGATCCCCCAGATGCCTGGATCTCAAAAGGCTGTCCAACCACAATCTTCTCGGGTTCAATCGTAATTCCGAGCGGCTCCCAGGGTTCAGCGACCACCTCTAGCCTCATGTCATCGAAGTAGGCATCGCAGTGTTTGAAGGGCCATAACACACAGCTACGGACAAACACCGTGACGGTGGAAGCATGAGCAACCGTCTCCACAGGTGGAATCTGCGCGAAGGCATTGTAGATGTGAGCCCCTTCTCCCCAGACCACACGTTCGCCCCACGGGTCGGTACCTCCCCAGGGATCAATGCCCACAGAAAACGTGAAATTGCAGACCGCTGTCGTCTCAGCGCACTCTGAAGCCAACCGATAGAAGGCCTGTCGTCCAACCCCATCGCTCTCGTGCGGATCGTCGTGCGTGCTCGACCAGGCATGGGCCCAACCCGTCGCCCTCAGCCGGCTGCCCGGCTCGATCCCGTCCACCTGCTGGTATAGACCCGCATCATGGATACGATAGAAGGTGAAGCACTTCACTGCGCGTTGACCTGTCCTCACCCGCGGAGGGTCAAGGAACGGGGACACCTTATCGATGACATGGATCTCTGGGCGACCATATCCGACAGTGTTCTGAGGATCATGAGGGACAGGCCCTCCCTCACGCCAGAAGGCAATCCAATCCGCCGGCACGAAGATCTCACCGAACTCCTGACCGGAATGAGTCCTACGCCACCACCCCTCCTCAAAACCAGCATTGCTCAACAGATTGGTCACCGTGCCCTCCGCTCTTCCTCATCCTCCGCCGCCTCGCCTGCGCGATCGGACTCGGCAAACGCTTTCAGACGACGGGCGACTCGTCCGTGAACCGAATCTTCCGGGAACCGACCACTATGATCGCGAGCACCTGCAGGTAGACCCGTTAGCAACGTGATCCCTTCGTCCACCGAGGAGACCGCGTAGATGTGAAACATCCCGCCACGCACAGCGTCAACGACTGTATCGTCCAGCATTAAGCTCTTCACATTGGCCTTGGGGATAATCACACCTTGCGTACCAGTGAGACCGCGAGCCTTGCATACCTCAAAGAACCCTTCGATCTTCTCATTGACACCGCCGATCGCCATAACGTGCCCACACTGATCCACGGCACCTGTGACCGCTAGATCCTGTCGCAACGGGATCTCTCCCACGGCTGAGATCAGAGCATAAAGCTCGGCGCAGGAAGCACTGTCGCCCTCGATATCATTATAGAGCTGTTCGAAGCTAAGACTGGCCTCCATCGAGAGCGGGCCTGACGCACCATATTGGCCCCCAAAATACCCCGTCAACGTGAGAACCCCCTTGCTGTGGAGAGGCCCACCCAGATCAATCTCACGCTGGATATCGACCACGCTTCCCCGTCCCACATAGGCCCTTGCAGTTACTCGAGTGGGCTCTCCGTACGTCAGGTTCCCATAACTCACGACGGTTAGGGCATTCACCTGCCCCACAACCACACCATCCGTGACGACAATCAGGCGGTCCTCTAGAATCGCCCGCAACGACAGCTCCTCCAGCAGCCCGACCCGACGACGCTGCTGATGGAGTGCCGTCACGACATCCTCACGGCAGACCTCGGTATGGCCGGCCTCTGCTGCCCAATAGCAGGCTTCTCGCACGAGATCGGCAATCTGGCCGAACTGGGTACTCAGCCGGTCCTGATGTTCTACCAACCGAGCCCCATATTCCACCACTCTAGCCGCAGCCGCAGGGGCAAAAGGAAGAAGATGTTCACGTGAGGTTAGAGCCCTGATAAACCGTTGATAGGCCCTTTCTGTTTCCAGGGTGCGGTCCATCTCAGTGTGGAAATCCACCTGCACCTTGAAGTACTTCCCGAAATCAGGATCCAGGCTGTAGAGCGCATAGAGCACTTCGGCAGATCCGATCAGGACCACCTTTACCTCAAGCGGAATCGCCTCAGGACGTGGGGTCACTGTGCGCACCAACCGTTGCTCATCATGGGTCTCGATCTGCAAAGCGGAGCGGGCCAGAGCCTGCCTGAGACCAACCCAAACATCGTAATGTGAAAGCAACGCGATGGCATCCACGATGAGGTATCCACCGTTCGCTTGATGGAGTGCGCCGGCACGGATCAGCGTGTGGTCTGTCACACTGACACCATAACGGACGTCGTACTCCACTGCCCCAAACATCCGGTCGAGCGTCGGGCGATCCACAATGACTACAGGAGCTCCTTCAAGCGAACTGTTGTCAACAAGGAGGTTCGCCCGATACCGCTTGCTCGTGGGGACTTCCAGCAGAGAGGCCCCCTTGATCTCGCGAAGTTCCCCATCAGACGACTGAAACCAGCTCACGTGCTCCAGGACATCCTGCCTCAACTCCTCCAGATAGGTCAGGACGGCAGGCTGATCGGCGTAGCTGGCCCGGAGTTCATCCAGCAACGGCATCAGTGCAGCGTCGGCCACTTCGCGATCCAGATTGTCGATATCCGACTGCAGGCGCCGCTCGTGATCCCGCAGGCGTCGCAGCACATCGTCAAGCATGTCCTCGAGCTCATCCAGGGCTTGCTGGATTCGAGCCCGCTCACCAGGGTTAAGCTGACTGATAGCCTCTGGGGACAACAATTCACCGTTTCGAACAGGTGCGACGTATAGACCAGTTGGGGCCCGCACCAGAGCGCAATCCCGTGACTGCGCCGCGTACTCAACCGCCGCCAGCGATTCCCGTTCCAATGTCCGATATTGCTGTTCAAGTTCCTCGCGAGCCTGGTCGTAGCGATCGCTATCAAACGCCTGCGAGAGTCTCTCCGGCAACACTGTGCTGAAGCGATCCATATGAGCCCGGAACTGTCTTCCCCGACCGGCTGGCAGGCGCAAGGCCTTAGGCTGACCAGGATCCGAGAAACTCAATACATACAACCAGTCGTCGGGTACCGGCTTAGCCCTGGCTTGTTCCTCGACCAATCGTCTGATGATAGTCCGTCGTCCGGAACCGGTTGGCCCAGTCACGAAGATGTTGAAGCCCAGGCTGCGTATTCCCAACCCAAAGCGGACCGCCTCCACAGCACGATCTTGTCCCACAATGCCGCAGGATTCTGGAGCCCCTTCATCAGAACCCGACTCAACTAGAACCTCTGGGTCACAGACGCGCTGTAGCAACTCAGGCGCCAACTCCAACGTCTCAAGGTCAATCACACCCATTGACATCTCCCAACCAGCATGAAGAAAACTGGAGGCAAGGTCTTGCCTCCAGCGCTCACCCTCTCAAGTTTAGAACTTCACCATCCACAGCCCCTCAGAACATCAGCCTCAGGGGCCATGCTCATCGATGTCCCAGATACATGGGCATCACCACATGCGTAAATGCAGGGTCTCCCACAGCCCGCACGACACCCGGGTTCTTGGGAGAATTCAGTTCAAGGGCCACCTGCGGCGTGTCAAGCGCTGAAAACACATCAATGAGGAAACGCACGTTGAATGCAATCTCCAGCTCATCCCCCTCAACATTGGCGACAAGTCTCGTCGCCCCCTGCCCGGATTCAGCCGAATCAGCAGCAACGACAAGTTCTCCAGGACGAGCTGTGAGCGTCACAATGTTGGCAACATCGCGAGCGAAAATGGCGGCGCGCTTGCAGGCTTGCAGGATCTCTTCACGTCCCACGACAACCTTTGTCTTGAAGGATTGGGGAATGATCCGACGCACATCAGGATAGGAGCCATCAATGAGCTGTGAGTTCAGCACGGTATTGGGCATCTGGAAAAGGATCTGGTTGTGAGGCAAGGTGGTCGACAGCCGCACCGGTTCCTCAAGGCCCGCAGTGATGCGCATTAACTCCATAAGTGCACGCGCAGGGATAATTACGCTGAAGTCCTCAGGCACGGGAGCCAATAGGGAAACCTCGCGCAACGAGAGGCGGAACCCATCCGCAGCGGCCAGCGTCAGCGATTCACCATGAAACTCCGCCAGCACTCCAGTGAGCACAGGATGACTTTCGTCAGTGGAGGCTGCAAAGGCCACCTGCCCCAAAGCCTTGTTAAGCTCCTCCGCGGCAAGCTGAACCCCATTGTCCTCATCCGGCTCGGGAACCAGAGGAAACTCGTCTGCGGCGATACCCCGGAAGCTGGCGGTCACTAGGCCACACGACAAGTTCAGCGTCAACGTTTCCTGATCCAGTGTCAGATCGACTTGATCGGGTGGTAAGGAGTTAACAAGATCAATGAAGTTCCGGGCAGGTACGGTGATCTCTCCCTCAGTCTCCACACGAGCGCCCACCCGATGAACGATACTCAGCTCCATGTTTGTCGCCGCCAGCTTGAGCTGACCGTGATCAGTTGCCAGCAACACGTTTCCCAAAATCGGCATCGTCGTACGCGACGGCACGGCCCGCCCAACAATGCCCAAGCCACGTGCCAGATTCTCCTGAAGACAAGAGAGTCTCATTGAGGGCCTCCTGAGTTGCTGAAGTTTCCTGCGTCGATATCAAGTATACCTGAAGCGAAACATCACACAAGAGAATCTTCCGATGAGTCGCTCATAATTCTCTCAACGCAAAGCCCCTACCGCAGGAGGTGCCACTGAACTCTCAACCCTCAGCCCCTTCCCACGGAGATAAGGGGCCGACACTCTCAGTCCAACGGTGAGCGGTCAGGAGAAGGCATAGTCGTGCGCTCTCGGACAAGTTCTGTAGCGGCGGTCGCCAGGCCAATCAGCAGCCAAAACAGGGTGACCGAGTGATGGAAATCCAGACTGAAGAAGAAGTGGTCAAACGTACCACTGATCAATGCGCTAATCACCGCGGCATGCAAACCATACCAGAGGGGCTCCAGGTCACCAGTCGCTTCGGCGGCGCTCCGATAGCGCCAGAAGCGCCACAACACCAACCCCATCACCACCAGGAAAGCAGACAGCCCTACGAGCCCCACCTGGGCAGCAACGATGAGATAGAGGCTGGCCACAGCGACGTAAATATCGATATCCGGGGCTCCAGAGAAGCCGACACCAAAAACTGGGTAACGTCGAATCAAGGTAAGCGTGTCCTTGTACTCACCCAGCCGCATCTTTGTAGAGAGATCCTGTCCTTTGAACCCCTCAACGAAGTGCTGAGTGAGATCTCGGGACCAAGGCATCATAGCCAAAATGGCCAGCAACGCCAGCAACACTGGCAAGAACTTCGGATAGCGGAGTGCCACAACCACACCAATGGCCAGCGCGGCACCAAGCATAGCACTGCGTGAAATCGTCAATACCAGTCCGCTGCCCAGGACAACGACAAGTGCAACACCCAGGAATCGTGGGATCAAAGGCCGCTTGGCCAACAGCTGAGGTACCAACATGACCAGTCCAAGGTTCAATAAGCTGCCCAACACGTTGGGATGGACCGATGTACCCGTGGCGCGTTTCATCAAGGAAGGATCGTCTCGAATGTGCCAGATTACGCCCGGACCCGTTGGATAACCGAATCGGCCAAGGGCTGACAGAATCCGAATCGTCAGCATTTCGGGCATGACATAAAGCACGACTCCCAATAGTGCCGCTAGTGAAGCAAACAGAATGAACATGCGCATCAGCCGTCGCAGCCGTTGGACATCACGCACGGTGTTTACCACCAAGTAGAAGAGCAGGACACTAAGCACGATCTCCGCAAAGTGGCGTATCAGATAGGTGGTTAGAGCGCCATGGGAAAGTCCCAGGACAAAGGCTACAAGCGCCAACAAGAGGAAGGCCAGCACGGCCACGCCGACTGATGTGCCAATAAACTGTGGTTGCTCCTGAACTGCCAAGGGCAACAGCCAGGCCACGAACAACATGCCCAGCGCGAGATCCAGAAAGGTAGGCGTGAATCCTATCTTGAATGGGAGAGAGCCGAAAGGTAACAGGGTGATAACTGCAATCACACCCAGATAAGCGAAATCGAGATCGTATAACGCCCAGGCGACATAGACCAGCCCGACCACTAGCATTCCCAGCGCGAGAGGTCCAGCCTCCCCGATGAGCCATCCCCCCGCAATACCAGCAAGGACGAGTCCACACACCAACAGAAATGGGAGCAGCCAACGTCGGCGTGTGTAAACCACCACACGCAACAGACTCCCCTCGATCGCGTCGAGCACCAGAGAACGCCACTCAACCATGCGCAACGATTATAGCGAGCCCAGGGCCCGGGTCAAGGTAATCGCGCATAGGCACAGGCGCGCTCCGCCTCCCGAGCTATCAGTCATGCTGCAACACTTCAGTCGCCTTTCTGAAACACAACTGCCTGCAGGAGAAACTTGCAAACCCCTGCAATCTATGGTACCCTAGTTCTAAATGGATGTACTATAGCGAAGTAGGACACCTCACTCGTCTGAATCGGGAGGCATACCGATGTTTGACACATTGCTAGCCAAGGTATTCACGCTCTTTGCCCAAGTCATGGTCAAATTCCAACCTGTCTGGGACAAGTACAAACTTCTCATAGTTTTCTTGGTGGGTGTCCTGATCGGATGGTTCGCGCTGGGTTGGGGCCTGTTCCCAATCGAGTGGACCGACGCGACCCCCGGTCACCTGCGGGCGGACTACCGCGCAGCCTACCTGGCGTTTTCAGCGGAGGAATTCTACCGCACAAGGGACAAATCCCTCCTGCAGACCAGGCTGGGGCTTGACCTGCCTAAGTCAAAGCACATCCCCTGGCTTGCAGACGAGGCGATGCTGCAAGAGGATCTGAAGATGGCGGTGAATGAGGCGGAGCAGTTCCACCTGCAAGATTATGTCACAGCACTCAACGGACTTCAGCAAGCCTCCAGTCTCGATCCGACGTTGCTTTCTCCGTCTGGCGTCGAACAAGCAGCGATAGCGATAGAGGGCGAGACACCGACCGTGACACCTCTGGCACGCGCGCTCAGGATTGCGGTCATCGCTGCCCTTGTCCTGATCGTAAGTGGGGGAGCCGGGCTGGGTATCTATTTGCTCACCCGCAGGCAAGGATCCGCCCCAGTGACCCGGACGCAGCCAGCAGAAACGGGGGGGCCTGAGGCAACGATGGTGGGAGCCTACGACGTGGGTACTGAGACACGACCTGTGAAGTCTTTTGCCACACCCTATATTTTCGGCGATGACTACTTCGACCCATCGTTCAGTATCGAGATCGACAATGATTTTTTGGGCGAATGCGGCATTGGCATCTCGGAGATCCTGGGAGCCGGCGACCCCAAGAAAGTCACGGCGTTTGAGGCGTGGCTGTTCGACAAAAGCGACATCCGAACCGTCACCAAGTACCTGGCTACCGAACACGCATATAACGACCCTGACCTGCGCGCGAAACTGGATGCCAAGGGAGAGGTCCTCCTCCTGACCCCCGGCAACGAAATTGTCCTTGAGACGAATGGTCTTCGGGTCAAAGTCCGGATCAGCGACCTCGAGTACGGAGAAGCTCCTACGATGCCCCCCAACAGCTTCGTTCAGAAGGTGAACTTCGAGTTAGAGGCCTGGGTAAAACAGCCTGGCGACGCGCCGGTCACCTAGCACATCTCACTGCACCGATCACCAATGCAGAAACCCCGTCTCCGCTGGCCCTCGACGAGGGCCAGCGGAGACCGTTAGTTACGGGTCACGCCTTAAGGCGGTTACAGCGATAAGCTGGGACCAACCTCTCCCCTAATCTCCTTCGCCGTCAGGCAGCCCCACGACCTCAGCACCCTCCGGAGGGACATAGCCTGACCCGAACCTGTAGCGTGCTGGCCAGGGAACGAAGTTGCTCACAAACTCATCACGATAGAGGACATGGCCTTCTGCATCACGGACGATCCTCCCAAGGGTCGCTCGAATGCCATCGTGAGCGCTCTCCACTTTGACAACCGTGCCGGCAGGAAGTGTAGGATCATATTCATAGACCGGGGGGCCAGGGGGAATTGGGTCTCCCCATTCGGGTCCAATTTGCTCCACGGTTCGACCATCACTGGTGCTATAGAACAGAAACCGCAACCGAGCATGTACCTCGTCGATCTCCGTATGAATCAGAATGTGATAGGGTGTGTCGTTTCGAAAACGGAAATCAACGTAAGGTGAATAGACAGTGGCATCGAAACCTGGCCCGAATCCACCGAGTTCATAGTAACCCACGCGGTAGGCATGTGGCCACCGTTCAACAATCGGGTAGCCCCCGTAAAAAGCCGCCCGAAATGCTGTCGTTGCCACCTGACAGATACCCCCTCCCACCCCAGGGACGGTACGATCTCCAATGATCACATAGGACTCATCATAGCCCGCCTCAGCCGTGACCTCGCCCAGATGCTCGTTGAACGAGAAAATCTCACCGGGCCTGACTAACACCCCATCGAACCTCGACGCCCCTAACCGGATGTTCTTGTCGCGGGCAGAGGAAGAACCAGTGAAATACGACTCTCCCACCGCAACCAACTCCTGAATCCCCAAATCGGCCGCGGTGATCGTGTCTGGAATAGCAGGCGGAATCTCATGCACGACCAACGGAATCTGATGCTGCCCCGACCGGAGCATCGTATTGATGCGCGTCACAGTGGCCGGTACATCCACTTCCCGCCCAGGTCGACTTGGACTGGTGATCTCAAGCGCGAGCGTCTGGACATCGAGTGTAAAAGACGCATCCACAGGCTCACGGTAGAGTACAGTGGCCAAAGTGGATAGGTATGCTGCTAGAGCATCCTCACGCAGGCTGACGCTGACACTTTGCTCGTCAATACGGACGTCAAGCATCTCGGCCAACATCTCTGGGGAGATAACCCACGGGCCGGGGTCTCCCTCTTGAGGGTCGGGAAGCAGCAGCTCTAACGGAGCTGCCAGCATCGCCTGGGCCATGGTCAAAGCTTGCTGTGCTTGATCATTCCCTACGCGGGGAGGGATTTCGGCCATGGGCAGAGTAACTTCGACTGGTTGTAAGGCCGTAAGTGGAGCTACAAGCAACTCCAGCGTCTGAGTCACAATCATGCGCCGTCCAGCCTTGCCAGGCTGCAGCACCGCACGACCATCAGCCAAGCTTATCCCAGCATCCACAGGCATCTCTCCGACGCTCTCACCCACTTCCCACAACACGCGCTGCGTAGTCTCAGGATCCCAGAGCAATACGGGAGCCAAGCGCACCCCCTGGCGCATCAACCTGATGCGGTCCAGCATCCGCTCCAGCCCCTTCGAATTCCGGCCCACGGCCTCAGCCCGGGCAAGCGTCTTCGCTAGATCCAGTGACATCCCCAGGTCTGCGGGTGTGAAGTCCCATCGTTGCCCATCGGGGCCCAGCAGCACCACTTGTGGACGATTGAGCGGAAGTTCCGCCATCAGACGCTGCCCAGCGTGAGCCGAAGTCATCCCCCCCACTGGTACATCCCATACATATACCCCGGGCAATATGACGTCGTTCAGGCCCGGTCCCAGCCAGATCCCCAGCCCCATGAGGAGTATCAGCTCCAACGATCCCAGCAGCACCAATATGCGTGTCATTACGCCATTACCATGCCTAAGGCTATCCGCTATCAACCAAGCTCGGTCTCCGCCAAAGCCAGTGCCCCCCAGAGCCCAACATCCCCACCCAACTCAGCTCGCACCACACGAGTCACCTCGCGATAGGGCTGCGGCGCACGAGCCCGGATCACATCCTGGATCGGCTCAAACAGGAAGTCCCCAGCCAGGGTCACACTTCCCCCTAGCACGAAGAGCGTAGGGTTAAACAGAAACATCAAATCCACAATGGCCACGCCGAGATACGTGCCAGCCTCGCGAAACACATCGATAGCCAGTGCATCACCGGCTTGTGCCGCAGCGTTTACGTCTCGTGCTGTGATGCGGGCCACATCTTCCCCTACCATGGCCAGCAAAGCCGATGGCTCACCACCGGCAATCCGCTCACGAGCACGGCGGGCAATGGCGGTGCCGGAGGCGAGGGTCTCCAGGCAGCCAATATTGCCACACGAGCACTGTCGGCCAAAAGGCTCAATGGTCATGTGACCGATCTCGCCACCAAGGCTATGTCCACCTGTAAACAGCCGCCCATCGATGATGATGCCTCCTCCGATGCCAGTACTGATCGTCATATAGATCATGTGGCGGACACCACGCCCTGCCCCGAACCGTAACTCACCTAACGCAGCTATGTCGGCATCATTGGCCACGAACACCTTAACACCAAGTGCCTCTTGGAGCATCGCCCTCAGCGGGACATTGTCCCATCCGGGCAGATTAGGCGCAAAGCGCACGACACCCCGCTCGAAGTTGACAGGACCAGGCGCCCCCAGTGCCACTGCCAGCACCTTATCCTGTGGGTCCGACGGCCATACGCGCTCAATAGCAGAAATGATCCGAGACACGACCACATCTTTGCCTGCACCAGCTTCCGTGGGCAGCGCGACGCGGGCCGCCATGGCATGGTCAGATGTGAAACGCGCCGCCCGGATCTGGGTCCCTCCCAAATCCACAGCGATGACGACAGAGGAAGGTGACAATGGCATACCGCTAGCCTCCCAAGGCAGAGATTCAACGCCGGTCAGCCTTGTTGATCGGCGCGCGACTACCGAACGAGTCCAAGTCTACCTGAAACCACCTGATCAACCAGCTCGAGTGGAGCAGAGCCACGGTCAATCGCGCCCACCCGAAACAATAGCCGCACCGTAGCAGGTATTATGGAGCCCCGCGTGTTAGGGAGCCTCCAAGCTCCCCCCCAATGCTGAACAGTCACAGGAAATGGCTTCGACCCCAGACTAGCGAGAATGGCTTTCTCCATGACTGAAGTTACCTTCAAAAGGGTCTCTACTGCTGGTGGCAATTGGCCTGGTAAGCCTGTTATTGCCTCCCTTTGGCTGCTAGAAATGGATGAAACGAACACACTCACCTGCGAGCGACTCCCGGCTGCCTCACTTTCGTGTACGCTGGAGCGGTCCTTATTTGGTCTGACGGTCAACCAGGAGGAGATCAACGGATCTCAGGGTGCCTGTGTAGAGCACTCCACCGACGACGAGGCCAGTATCCTGTATCGAGTGATACCACGCACACAACAGGGAAACGAGCCACTCAGCCGAGGCCATGGTTCGAACTATGAACGTCGAGCCACCGCGGTTGGGGAGATCAACGCCTTTGTTACTGATGCGATGACCACCGACCTATCGATGCGGCTCAACAGTGGGACTGGATGGCTCCCTGGCGTTGTCCTCATCGCACTCGATCTAGGGATAACTGCCTTCGGCGTGATAGCGACAACGACTACCTGGGTCTTTGACCGACGTACGCGGCTAATAACCAAGACCCCGCGGGCCTTCGCGGGGCCAAAGATCTGGGAATATCCCATGCAAGATATCACTGACGAGACCGTTACCCCGAGTCAGGACAGTGAGGGAAGCACCACTTATCGAATCGAACGCAAAACCCAGGGCGACCGCTCCATTCCACTAACACCATGGCACTCGAGCGGATATCGAAGCAAGGAGCGAACAGCAGGCTGATCCAGGACTTCCTTGAGCCTGACTGACCTGCCACGTCCGTATGTCAGCCTCTCCCCCCCCAAGAGCGAGCTATCCTAAAGCCCATCCCGAGTCAGTGTCCACAGCTAGCGCATGAGCTTGCACTACAGGATGCACACGCGCTCCCACCCCCGTTACCCGCAGAGACACGAGCCTTCTCCCCCGCGGAACGAGAGAAAAACAGGGAGAGACCACGCCGAGTATGCATACTGCCGCATTCCGGGCATTCGATTGGGCTATCTGCATCTCTCATGGCCCGACGCGCCTCAAACTGAGCGCCACAATCGTCACACCGATACTCGTAGATTGCCATCAGATATCGCCTCCAACCCAGTCTTCTGAGACCGGAAGTCTCACTTCATACCTCAGCACGATTGAGCAGCTCTGCAAGCTCATCTGGGCGGATATAGCCTGCAACCCGAATCACCTGCTTTGTCACCCCATCCACCGAGGCAATCGCACGTTTGATGTCCAGACCAAGACTGTGAGCAATCGGACACAACGGGGAGGACGGACGAAACAGATAGGAGACGCGACCCGTGGCCTCATCAGCCTCCAAATCCTCCACAAGCCGCATCCGTAAGACGTTGACACCCGTCTCCGGATCAATGACGTCGGCCAACCGCAACAGAATCCGCTCACGCAGAGTCATCTCATTGCTCATCATCGTCCTCCTTGACGCTCTTTGATTATACCAGACCTCGACAGAGCATCCATCAGTCAGTCAACACCGTACCCTTGCCACCCGCCCACGCACCGCTATAATCCGCCTCCAATGACGAAACGACAGCTTGGCTGGCTGATGATTGCCAGTGGGGTCCTTGGCTCCCTGACGGTCTTTGTCTTAGGACGGATGGGCGCTGGCGCCTGGCAAGGTGTTGGGCCCGTGGAAAGCGTTTTACTTGCCAGTGGGCTAGCGCTTGCCCTGAGCGGTACACCTCTCCTCAAAATGGGGCAACGACCGGCCGCCGGAAGCCATCATGGAAAGCACAGATCCCTACCAGGACACGCCCCTGACACCCGAGGGTCAGGGATCCTGATTGCCCTCGAGATTGTCACCCTCGCAGTCTACTTCCTTTACCTCGGTGTGTTTATCACCTACGCGGCGGATCTCTTTCAATGGCCCTACGACTACGACCAGGGAGAGAGCTTCGAACTATACGACGCTGTCTTGCACAGCCAGGGACAATGGCCCTATCGTGATATCAGCACGTTTCCCTTCTACGCCTCGAACTATCCGCCCGTCTTCCACTTACTAAATATGATGCTCTTTCCTGTTTTGGGCAAGACGCTTCTCTCAGGTCGCGTGCTTTCCTTTGCCATAACGCTGCTTACAGC
>CAYLRT010000078.1:0-13938 GCA_964385885.1 uncultured Anaerolineales bacterium
AGCCATGTCAGTATGCCCGTATCAACGTGCAAGATGTGAGCCAACAGCGGTGCGTGGGGAGTGTCCTGTGGCGGGCGGATCTCAACGAGCCGATATTGGACCAGGGGAGCAGGCGGTCGAAAGTGTGCCAGCATTGTCAGCCGCGCGATCCCAGAATTGGCAAAAAGGTCCAGGGCGAGGTTGACCGTAGGTGCCTTCTTGGTTACATCATCCTGGAGGTACCCAAAGATCTTCTCATAACGCAGGTCAATGGAAGATGCCACGGCCAACAGAAGCACATCAAGCTCGAATTGACTCAGGCCGAAAATCGTACAGATCCTATCGAGGGGGAGAACGTGGCCTTGGGCCTGGGCATCAGCGCGGACGACGGCAAGTTCCTTCTGTATGCGCTGGATCTGAGCGTTTAGTTGCTGCGTCAGCTCTGGCGGGAGCGTCGCTGTATGACCCCAGTTGATGCCAATCGGTCGATTTAGCAGGTCATGGGCCTGTTCATCGGAGACGTAGAGACCTCTGAAGGCATCGCCTGGGTCCTGCCCGGCCATCTGCCAGAGACCGATGGCCCGTTTGAGGCGTAGATCAATCCGTTGCAGCTCAAGCTGCAGATGATAAAGGTCAAGGCTGGCCTGAGCGACGGCAGACCAGCTCATGGCTCCCCCTTTCGATGGCATCCCCCTAGGCTTTTGTCAAATGACTATTTATATTTTAGTACAGATTGCCACCTTTTGCAAGCCCCTCTCTGATCGTGTCTTGGCGGAAACCGTGTCGTGGCCTCATTGACTTTCCTTTCACTCAGTGTAGGCTCCCTACGATCCAGGATCGCAGTTGGCCCACAGCTCCGACGAGCCGCTGCTGCGGTTACGGGTTTAGGTTGGTCGTGAACGTGTTGATGGGCCTTGCCAAGTCATGGACATCGAGGTTAGTGGGTGGGGATAGTCAGGGTGGCGCCACCAACACTGGCACCGAGCTAAGTCCACAGGAGGAGCTGGTAAGGCTGTTAATGCCCTAATTCATCCCAGTGGGGATTCATTTCATTATCTTTGACTTCTACATCGTTGCTTACCAGGCGTGATCAACCGAGTTGGTCCTTGGCAGGGAAAGATTCCTTTTCCCATCAGAACCGGACGGGAGAGGAGGGGCCTACGATAAAGCCGGGCGCCTCGGGAAGCTTTAGGTCTTACCACCGCCTCTATAATAAGGTCTGAGGGGTGTGATACAATGGATTGACTATGGCCACGCATGAAGTTTACTTTTGGGAGCACTGGTCCAGTTTTCAGGAAGTGGATGCGTTGTGGCCTCGTCCCAACCCAACATTCGGGAACCCTGGGTTCCATGAGGCCTCTCTGCGTGTCTTGATCGTCCGGCTCTCTCCCTTCCGTGATGTGGTGCGATCTACGCCACACCTCTTTCTGTTTCAGGCTGTACGCCGTGCCATCGCGGACGCTTACATCGATATAGCCTTTTTCCCTGCATCGCATGACAGGGAGCGATGGCTACGTGATGGGATCCCACTGCTGATAGGCACGCAGTCCTGGCATGATGTGGCCGATTTTGACCTGGTGTTGATCTCTAACAGCTATACACTTGAACTTCTCAACCTCCCGTACTTGATGCTCCACTCGGGCATGCCACTCCTGGCGAGTCAAAGGGGAGAGGCGTGGCCCCCAATGGTACTTGGTGGCTCAAATGCCATGGCCTGTCAGGCCGTGGTCTCGCCCGATGGCGACAGTTTCGTCGATGCTCTCTTTTTCGGCGAAGGTGAACGAGAGGTGGAGCGGTTCCTCCGCACCTTCTATCGTCATAGTGAGCTACCCAAAGCCGCTCGCTTACGGACCGCCGCACAGGCTGTGCCTTCGATGTGGCTTGCCAACCTCGACGTTCCGCAGAGCCTGGTCAAGGCTGTATGTCGCGATCCGGATGCGAGAGATCTCATCGTGGACTACCCTGATCTCAATAGCGACGAGGCATCCACAGCGCGCCTGCAGATCACCTTTGGCTGTCCGGCTTTCTGTTCTTTTTGCTTTGAGGGGTACGATCGGAAACCGTATCGAGAGGTTCCTCTGACTGACGTCCTTGCTGTGGCAAAGACGTTGAAGCGTCAGCATGGTGTGGAAGCGGTCGATGTCTACAGTTTCAACTTCAACACCTATGCACCAATCTACTCGATGCTTCTGGGACTCCACCGTTACTTCGATCGGGTTGGGCTGACGAGTCAGCGGGTGGATATTTTGGCGGCTTTCCCTCGTCTCCTGGATGCGGAGATCACGGCCGAGAAGCGGAGCTTCACGCTGGGGCTCGAGGGTATCAGCCAGCGCATGCGAGCTTTCCTCCACAAGAGCCTCACTGAGGGCGAGATTGAGTCTGTCATCGCTCGCCTGTTACGGGGCAGCGTGCGTGAACTGAAGCTATTCTTCATTCTGACCGGACATGAGACTGGAGAGGACTTGGCCGAGTTCCATCGCTTTGTAGGGTGGCTCAAGGCTCAACGACGGACGCAAGGTGGGGCGCCTCGTGTAATCTTCAGTTTTGGGCTGTTGATTCGCATGCCGTTCACACCCCTCCAGTATGACAGGCTTATGCTTGAGGAGCGGCTGTGGCACCCTCTGGTGGGAGCGGTAAAGTCGTCGTGTGAGACTCATGGGTTTGAGTTCCGCCTGGCCATGCCCTGGGAGGCCTATGCAGTGACACAGGTCTTGGCGATTGGGGGACATTGGCTCATCGAGGCTCTGAAAGAGTTGGCTTCCGAGGGCTGTTGCTATGATCGAGCGCTCACGCCAGGGACCTGGGAACGACTGCACGCGTGGTTGGTTGCGCATGGGTATTGGACATCTGATCTGCTTGACGAGAAAGGATCAGATTGGGAGCCACCTCTGGCCTCAAAGGTGAGCCATGTACCCTCTCGTTTTCTCTACACTCAATATCAGCGGGCGAAGGCTGGGGAGGACCCTGGTTATTGTCTGGGGGAAGTGGGAGATAAGACATCTTTGGGGGAGGCGGCCCACTGTCTGGGCTGCGGGGCATGTATTGAGCGGGATGAGCGTGACCGGCTGACGCATCACACGATGCAGCGTCCTCTCACAGGCTATCTTGAGCAACTGGCGCGTGTAGTCGAAGTGAAACGTCGCGTGCAGCCCCTTTATTTTGTCTTCTGGCTTCCTCCTTTGATCGCGCGCGCTCGGACAGCCTGGCTCAACGCTATGGTAATGCGGGGCCTGATCGCAGACTGGCCTGAACTCGTATCGGTCTTGTACAGTGCGCGTGAGAGTCTCTTTCGGGCGCGGCAACATGCGGGACGCTACCCGGGCCTGTACGGTAAGACTGTCGTAGCGCTCCGCACCACGGATGTGGAGCGGGTGCGCGAGGTGCTTGCCGGTGGGGGGCTCCTTGATCAGAATGTCAGGGTGCTCGAGAGCGTTGAGGGATTTACACCGGGGCAGTTTGTGCGCGCCAACTTGCATGTGAGATTGCCCCGCGCGCGGTTTCCGAAGGTCAGGGATCACCTGGTGGAGTACCTGCGTGGCCAATACATCCCGGTCAATCTGCGCCGCTCAGATTTCGGGTACGCACTAGACTTGCCGTCTAAGGCGCTCAGAAAGCGTGTGATCCTCGAGGGGCATGTTCTGGAGAGAGAGGAACATGTGGAGCTCAGGATGTTGATTACCCCGAAGTTCGACCTGGGGGCTTTCCTGCGCTCGTTTGGTCCGCCGGGGTTGTATCGTGAGGCGATGACGGAGGTGGTGGAGCTTGAACTGTGATACGGGTCGAGACCGCGAATTTCGGCTTGTGCCAGCGCGTGAGACGCGGGTCGAGATGCTCGTTGTCAACTCACGATTCATCGCGACTTTGGCCCCGGCTTTCTCGGTGGACGAGGCCCGGGCTTTCATCGACCGAGTGAGACTAGAGTTCTCTGATGCCTCTCACAACGTCCCTGCCTTTGTGATCGGCCATGGTGACAGTGTGATTGCCCACTGCAGCGACGATGGGGAGCCTGCAGGAACGGCGGGTAGGCCAGCCCTGGCTGTGCTGCAGGGGAGTGGGATCGGCGATGCTGTGGTGGTGGTCACACGCTACTTCGGGGGTACGAAACTGGGCACCGGCGGGCTTGTGCGTGCTTACGGTGGAGCGGTGCGTGAGGTGCTGCGTGTGACGGAGCTTTCGGCCAAGGTCCCGGCAACAACATTGCTGGTTGCCGTGCCATATAATCTCTATGAGCCTCTGAAACGTTTGGTGGACGCCGTTCATGGTCAAGTCCTGGATCAGACTTTCGCGGCTGATGTCACGCTCTCCCTTAGATTGGCCTCTGAGCGTGTGCCCCAGTTTCAGGCGGATGTCCAAGAGCTGTCTGCGGGTCGTGCAGAGATTCTGGTGGTGGAGGAAAACCCGGCGGTGCTTTTCCCTTTGGGACGACATGGTGCTGAGTTGTTGCACCTTTGACTCAGACGTCGTCTTTTTGGCGGAGAAGGGGTTCTGGTGGCTCTTGGGTGGGAGGGAAGTCAATGAGTCATTCGAAGATGATGAAAGCTCTGATGTGGACAGGACCGCGGGAGATGGTGATACGGCAGGTGCCGGCGCCGACCATTGACCCTGATGAAGTCCTCATTCGGGTGGCCTACAGTGGCATCTGTGGCTCTGAACTCAGCGGGTATCTGGGCCACAACGCTCTCCGCGTGCCTCCTTTGATCATGGGTCATGAATTCTCGGGGATCGTGGAAGCCGTGGGAGAGAACGTTCAGTCACAGACCTCTGAGCTGAGTCCAGGGGATCGTGTGACGGCGAACCCGATGATCTATGATGGAACCTGTCCCTATTGCCAGGAAGGGCTAACCCATCTGTGCCTGGGACGACAATTGGTCGGTGCACATCGCCCGGGGGCCTTTGCGGAATTCGTCAGTGTCCCGGCGCATGTCGTGTACAGGCTCCCCGATGGATTGGGATTGCGTGAGGGTGCCCTGACCGAGCCGGTTGCCTGTGCAGTGCGCATCGTGAGGTTGATGGGGGACGTCAAGGGCCGCGATGTGCTGATCGTGGGGGCGGGCACCCTTGGCCTGCTGTCGCTCCAAGTTGCGCTAACACAGGGTGCTGGCCGAGTCTTCGTGGTTGACACGAACATAGAGAGACTGAGTGTGGCCTCAGAATTGGGCGGTGTCCCCCTTGACCCTCATGAAGGGGACATCGTGGCTGAGGTGGGACAAGCCACAAGGGGGATGGGGGTTGACGTCGCGCTGGATGCAGTTGGAGCAGCGATCACCCGCGCGCAGTGCATTCAGGCTGTGCGGCGTGCCGGGCGTGTGATCCTGAGTGGTCTCCATGACGAGGTGAGCAGCATGCCGGTGGCTGATGTGATCCGAAAGGAGCTCACACTGCAGGGCAGCTTCTGCTACACGCCTGACGATTTCCAGACCGCTTTGATGCTCCTCTCCGAGGGGCGTCTCACGGTGGGGCGCTGGGTTGTCACGGCACCGTTGGTTGAAGGTCGTGCCTGGTTCGAACGGTTGGTAGGCGATCCAGGTGGCATTGCCAAAGTTCTCCTGGTGCCCTAGGTGTCCGCTGTGAGTTTGCTGCAGCCTCTCTACTTGTGATCCCCGGGCATCGGCCCGCTTGGTCGCAACCTAGCGCTTGGCTCGGGCATATTGCACGGGCCACTCGACGTCCTGTCCGAGAGTGTGGGCAGCTTCAAAGACCCAGTAGGGATGACGGAGAAGTTCACGTCCTAACGCCACGATGTCCGCCTGCTCAGTATGAATAATGGCCGCAGCGTGCTCTGGGGAAGTTATCAGTCCCACGGCAGCAGTGGCGATGCCTGCCTCCTGGCGCACTCGAGCTGCGAAAGGAACTTGGTATCCTGGGCCAATGTCGGGCGGCCCAGCGGGAGTCAGCCCTCCGCTGGAGCAGTCGATGAGGTCTACGCCACGGGTTCTGAGGGTACGGGCAATCTCTACCGTATCCTCCAAGGTGAGACCAGCGGGATGCCAGTCTGTGGCCGAGAGACGCACGAACAAGGGTTTGTCTGCGTCCCATACGTCGCGCACGGCCTCGACGATCTCCACTAACAGGCGCATACGTCTGGTACGTGATCCTCCATAGGCGTCGGTTCGTCGATTGCTGAGCGGTGATAGGAACTCGTGGATCAAGTAGCCGTGGGCAGCGTGGATCTCCACGACATCCAGCCCGGCCGCAGTTGCGCGCCGGGCAGCGTTCTGCCAGGCATCGACGATCTCGGCGATCTCCTTGATATTCAGAGCCTGAGGCGGCTGCCAATCGGTGTCGAAGGCCTCAGACGTGGGGCCTATGGGTTGAACAGGTCCCCATCCACGTTGGCGGCTCCAGGCTTTCCTACCAGCATGGGCGAGCTGGACCCCGATCCGCCCCCCGAGATCGTGGACGTGAGTGACCAACCTGGCGAGTGGCGGGATCTGCACGTCATCCCATAGCCCCAGATCATGGGGGGTGATGCGGCCCCGAGGCTCAACCGCTGTCGCTTCCATCATCACCAGGCCCACGCCGCCTACGACGCGTGTCAGGTAGTGTATGGTGTGCCAGTCGGTGAGGCAGCCGTCTTGCTCGGCTGAGTACATGCACATTGGAGACATCATGACTCGGTTGGGCAGACTGAGACCACGAAGTTGCAGTGTTGAGAAGAGCCTGGCCATTCTTTGCTTTCCTTCCCATCAATGTTCTGAACCTGTCCCTAGATGTATCTTGGTCTGCCGATGTTGTCAACTGTCCAGTGCCCACCTTGGGGCTTGCAGGTAGGCACTTCGGGGCTAAGATGACGTTGTGGCTATGAATGCCAGCCAAAATCGTGATGAGGAGGTTTGAAATGGACATCAGCGAGATCAGAGCGCTGCTGGGAGACGAGGCGGATTCGTTGCTGAATCACGTGTGTACCACGGTGCCCAAAGAGCAGTTGCATCTGCCCGGCCCCGATTTCGTGGATCGGATCTACGCCCTTAGCGATCGTCCTACCCGGGTCCTGCGGAGCCTACAGACACTCTTCGACCATGGTCGCCTGGGAGGCACGGGTTATCTGTCGATCCTGCCCGTCGACCAGGGCATCGAGCACTCGGCTGGGGCATCGTTTGCACCCAATCCGCGCTATTTCGATCCAGAGTATATCGTGGAGCTGGCCATCGCGGGTGAATGTAATGCTGTGGCTTCCACACTGGGGGTCTTAGGGTCGGTGGCCCGGAAATATGCCCACAAGATTCCCTTTATTCTCAAGTTCAACCACAATGAACTGCTGACCTATCCCAATAAATACGATCAGGTCTTTTTCGCTCAGATCGAGCAGGCCTTTGATCTGGGAGCTGTGGCGGTGGGGGCAACCATCTACTTCGGGTCCCCAGAGTCCTCCCGTCAGATCGTCGAGGTGAGCAAGGCTTTCCATAAGGCGCACCAGCTAGGGATGGCGACGGTGCTCTGGTGTTACCTGCGTAACTCGGCCTTCAAACGGGGTGGCAAGGACTACCATGTGAGCGCCGACCTGACAGGGCAGGCTAACCATCTAGGGGTCACGATAGAGGCGGATATCGTCAAGCAGAAGCAGCCGCTCCTGAATGGTGGCTACAAGGCCATGAATATGGGGGATTCGAGCTATGGCCGGTTCGATGAGCGTATCTATACTGAATTGACGACGGATCATCCCATTGACCTCTGCCGCTACCAGGTAGTCAATGCCTATATGGGGCGGGCTGGTCTGATCAACTCGGGCGGCGCTTCGGGGAGTAATGATCTGGCGCAAGCCGTGCGAACCGCGGTGATCAATAAGCGGGCCGGGGGCATGGGACTGATCAGTGGTCGAAAGGCGTTCCAGAAGCCAATGGAGGAAGGGGTTGCCATCCTCCATGCCATCCAGGATGTCTACCTCTGCCCAGAGGTCACCATAGCCTGAGTGCAGAAAGCGCTGGTTGTCCACGCCTGCGTCTCTCTCAGTGAGATCCCGCAGGCGTGGCAGGCCTTTCACTCCGAGGCTGGGCGTCGTGGCTTACCGACGGGAGCCACGTAGATAGCGAACTCGTCCTCGCCATCCACGCCCAGAAGCGTGTCGAGCGCCGACTGGTCGTAGGCAGCTACGGCGCATGCGCCTGCTCCGATCGACTCCGCAGCTAGGTAGAGGTTCTGACACACATGCCCCGCGTCAAGATTCACCAGCTTTGGTGCCATGAGGCCGTATCGCCATTCGGTGCGATAGGGGATAGCCGTCCATACGAAGGTGACTGCGCTCTCAGCGATGAAGTTCTGATTGTGGCAGGCGCGGGCGATCTGCTGTGGCAGAGCGGGGTCCAATCGGATGGGCTGCAGGAGATGCTCGAGGGAGAGATAACGGTAGAGCCCTGGCTCCAGCGTCGCTACCCGGTGGATCGAGAGATACGTCTCGAAAGGATGCCGCGCCCCCGCTGAGGGGACGGTGCGCCGTACGGCGAGGCCCCCGCGCCAGATCTCGTGAACGCCCTGAGTCGCCCAGCAGAGATAAGCTAACTCCTCCAGTGTGAGGGGGTCGGGCGCGAAGCGGCGCAGGCTGCGCCGGCGGGCAATCGCGTCTCGCACTGTCATCTCTCCCAACCGGCTGTGGACAACATCTGGCAGGGGGATCGACGGAAGGTCTGAGTGGACCGGCTGTTGGAGCGGGGGATGTGGTACTCGAAGCTGTTGGTCCGTGGGGATCCCATTCATCTCACGCCACAGATCGCTTTTCATGAACTTGCGATAGGCTTTCGGGTCTGTCATATTTCCCTCTCTGTTTTGGATAACCATATCATTGGCGCTCTCATCTGTGAGGCCGTCGGTGACACCGTGTCTCCGGATAGCCGGGGTCCGCTGGCAAATTGGGTTGTCGCGCAGCTCTCTTGGCCAAAGTATCACAGCGCTCGTTGTCAGGGTCTCCCTCATGCCCTTGGACCCATTGGATGGTAACATCATGGGTTTCCAGCAATGTGAGAAGCTGCTGCCAAAGGTCGGCGTTGAGCGCTGGCGCTCCTTTACCGCGTTTCCAGCCGTTGCGCTGCCAGCGTCTGACCCACCCCCGGGTGATTGCATTCACCAGATACTGTGAATCGGAGTACAGCGTGACTTTGCATGGTTCTGTCAGAGCCTCCAGAGCCTTGATCACGGCCATGAGTTCCATCCGGTTGTTCGTTGTGCACCGGAATCCCCCTGAAATCTCGCGGCAGTGGCCCTGGTAGCGCAGGATCGCAGCGTACCCTCCTGGGCCAGGGTTGCCCAAGGCGCTGCCATCGGTGTAGATGATGACGGTCTTCTTCATGGTAGAGCCGCATTCTACCGTGAAGCTGGTGCTCAGCAAGAGAGGAGCGCGCATGATGTTCGCCGGTGGAATAGGTATGCTGGAGGGAGACAATAGCGGCTTCGCGTGATGGGGCGTTCCTTGATGATGGCAGGTGGGTCTTTCTGGAAGAGGACCTGATCTGTGACGTGTTCCGGACGTGAGTGGCACAAGTTGGGTTTTGGGTTGCCCGGTCTTGTCAGCGCGGTATAGTGGATGAGGTCGAAGGGGCCGGATGGAGGCGAAGGCAAGGGTGACCAGGTTTCGATGGACAGTTGGAGTGTTTGCGGTACTGGCGCTGTGGAGCGGTGGATGTCGGCGAGGTGAGGGACCGGCCGCATCACTGGAAACACCTGTCGTTGAGGCGCAGGTCTCGGTCAGCCCAGTGGCGGTAGCACCTGGAGATTCCTTCCCTCAGACCGCGCTGCCTACGGCCACGTTCCAGCCGACCGCTCTGCCTTCGCCGACTGTGCAATTGCCCCTGCCCACTCAGACGGCCGAGCCATGGCAGGAGTACACGGTGGCGCCTGGTGATACGTTGCTTGCGATCGCGCTGCGCTTTGGTGTGCCCATGGCGGCCATTCAGTTGGAGAATGACATGGGGGCCACGACCGTTGTCCGTCAGGGCGACCAACTGAGGATCCCTCCTGCTGCAAAGTGGGAAGGTATCCCGGTCTATTGGATCCTGTACGAGGTGGGGTCCGGCGAGACGCTGAGCATGATCGCGAATCGCTATGCGCTGACGGTGGATACATTGCTTGCCGCCAACCACCTGGCAGACCCAGACCTGCTTCAACCTGGGCAGCTTCTTGTCCTTCCACTGTTGACTCTGGCAACCCTCGAGCAGCCGACGGCGCCTGTGCGAACACCAACCGCTGAGCCGACCGTCGTGACTCCGGTTCCATCTCCCTCACCTGCGGTCGAATCCCCTGCTGCTGACGTTCCGATATCCACGGTCACCCCGATCCCAACGGCGGCTCCCCCTGTTGCGGATGATCTGACTGCTTTGGCCCAGCGGGTCTTCGCGCTGATCAACGAACAACGGGCGCAACATGGACTCGGGCCTTTGGCCTGGAACGACATCCTGGCGCGTGCCGCCCAGCGCCATGCTGAGGACTGTTACGCCCGGGGCTGGTGTGATCACGTCGGCTCCGATGGGGCCACCTACAAAGAGCGGATCATCCGGGAAGGGTATGACCCCGTGCGCTGGTCAGAGTGCTGGGCCTGGTACGGGACGCCAGAATTGGCCGTCGCTATGTGGATGGATGAGGTGCCGCCCAATGATCCCCACCGTCGGACGATCCTGAGCACCTACCTGACCGAGGTGGGGGTAGGGGTGATGCCCGCCAATGGGCACGGTTACTACTTCATCGCCGACTTCGGGACGCCACGAGAGTAGGTCGGAGTGATAATGGGTTTCGTCTGAGCGTCAGCGCGCTCAGGCGTCGAGGCCATACTTGTGCTGCAGGAAACTGTCGGCCGGCTGTTTGAGCATCAGGTGAAGGAGCAAGTCGCGCCTGGACCTCACAAAAGGCAGGTCGTATGTGTCTTCGAGTACCGGATGGAGATAGGACGCAGGCCGGTAGCGTAAGGGCTCCTCTTCACTGCCCAGGACCTGTTTTACCACATCGGGGTTGGGGGGAGCCGGGGGTTTCCCGAACTCACCACGGAGCAACATCTTGAATTCGTTGGACACCATCTGGTAGCGGCCCATCAGCACGTTGAACGTTGCCTGGGCCCCCACGATCTGACTCGTGGGCGTTACCAGCGGGACATAGCCTACGTCGGCCCGCACTCTGGGAACTTCGGCCAGGATCTCTTCCAGTAGATGAAGTTGCCCCATCTGCTGGAGTTGGTTGTGGAGGTTGGAGACCATCCCGCCGGGGATCTGCGCATCCAGCATCTCGTCATCGGGGTGGGGGTACCCCAGGTTACGCAGCAGGTCACGCATGAGCTCAAGGGCCTTGGCCGTTGCTGTCCCCGCATCATTTGGTCTCATGAGCAAGTTGAGGATGGCGTCGACTCGCTTGCGTTCCACGTCGGCGAAGGTTACAGGGCGATAGGTGCGATTGGCAGGGGCTATGAACTCCTGCAGAGATCGATGGATGTCGAACAGTCGTCTCTGGGCCTCCAGAATGGCGGCCTTATCCAATCCATGCTCGAAGCCCAGGGCCTCAGCGAAGACGATCAACACTTCGATGGGAGGATGAGAGGGTCCTCCTGCAAATGGTGTGATCGCGCTGTCGATCTGATCCACCCCGGCCAGCATGGCTTGCACGGCGTTTAGGGTGGCCAGGCCCGTGGTCGTATGGCTGTGGAACGTCAGCGGCACAGGCAACGCCTGCTTGAGCCTCTGGAACAGCTCGCGAGCTGTCTGAGGGTGCAGCAACCCCGCCATGTCCTTGACCGCGATCTGGTCAGCGCCCTCGTCGACAAGCTGAGTCGCCAGGTCTACATAGTAGTCCACCGTGTGCACAGGGCTGACGGTGTAGCTGAGAGCGGCCTCCACCCGGCCTCCGTAGGCTTTCCCGGCCAGCAGTGCTATCTGCAAGTTGCGAATATCATTGAGTGCGTCAAAGATCCTCAGGAATCCGGCGCCTGATCGAACTGCCTCCTTGACAAAGGCGATCACCAGATCGTCAGGGAAGGGCTGGTAGGCAAATAAGTTTTGGCCTCGCAACAGGATTCGAAAACGCAGTGGGTCCTTCAGCACTTGATGAAAAGCGTCCAGCCGATCCCATGGGTCTTCGTCCAGGAACCGGACACAACTGTCCAGGGTGGCACCTCCCCATAGTTCCATGGCCTGGTACCCTGCGTCCGCGATGATGGGTAGGACACGCAGCGCCTGCTGGGTCGTCATGCGGGTGGCTGCCAGGCTCTGTTGCCCATCCCGCAGTGTAAGATCGACGAACTGGATCTGTCGCATAACGCTCCAACTCTTCTTGTAGTATGTAGCCGGCAGGAGAAGTTATCTGAGTGTAAAGCCTGCCACTTATGGGTCAAGGGAGGACTTGCGTTCGTCCTCAGATGATTGTCACAGACGGGGAAGACGGCCTCGGTGGCGATCTATACCAACCGGCTACCGCTGGCGGTGTCGAACCAGTGGATGGCGCTCCATGGGATCAAGACTCTGATGGGGTACCCCTGAGCCATGGGTTGTTCGGCGGTCACCCGCACGCAAAAACTCACCTCACCATGGCTGGCGTAGACGATCTGCGTGCGCCTGGCAAAATCGGGCTCTACCACATCGATGGCCCCCCTCAGGTCGAATCCCTGAGAGACCTCCCTCACTCCGTCCAACGGGGCGAGTCGGATAGCATCAGGACGTATCCCGAAGGTCACGGAGTCGGTACGATGGAGCACTTCCGCTACTTGGCCAGGCAGAGGAATACGCTGCCCTGTCGGCAGCACCAGGTGTCCCTCGACGACCTCGGCAGGGATCAGGTTCATAGGGGGGAGCCCCAGGAATCCGGCCACGAACAAGTTGGCCGGGCGAGCTGTGATATCCTGGTAGGTGCCGACCTGTTCGATGCGGCCTGCATGCATCACGGCGATGGCATCACCCAGGGCCTGGGCCTCTACCTGATCATGGGTGACGTACAGGGTGGTGATTGCGAATTTGTGGAGCAGGCGTTTGATCTCCAGCCGGGTCTGAACGCGTAGTTTGGCATCCAGATTGGAGAGGGGCTCATCGAGGAGGAACAGCTCTGGCTGACGCACGATGGCTCGACCGATGGCCAATCGTTGTTGCTGTCCACCTGAAAGGGTTCCGGGCTTGCGTTTCAGAAGCTCCCTGAAGCCAAAGCCCATGATCTCGGCCGTGAGGCGAATACGGGCCTCGGCCTCTGCATCGGGGGCCCGGTTGACCAGGAAGAAGAAACGCAGGTTCCCATGGCCATAGAAGTGCGGATAGAGCGCATAGTTCTGAAAGACCATACCGATCCGGCGTTCCTTGGTCGGTACGTCCCGCATGTCCCGGCCATCGTACATGACCGTGCCTTCGTAATCAGTCAGCCCGGCTACTACACGCAACAGCGTGCTCTTGCCGCATCCTGAGGGCCCTACCACGGCGATGGTCTGACCATCAGGCACGTACAGGTCGAGTCGATCCAGCGCCCGGATCTCTTGAGGCTGTTCCTGGAGGAGGTGAAGGGCCGCGCGTGAAAGGGTCGCTGGCTCTTGGCGGAAGGTCTTGGTTACTTTGATCAGTTGAATTGCGGCCATAGCTACTTCCGTGGCTCAGGGAGCCGGCGTGGAAGCTCTGGGGACAACCTGGATGCATGTCCACACTGTGGACCGGTGGGTAGAGGCTTGGGAGTGTCAGTCGTTGCGATCATGTGCCTTTTCCCCATTTGAGCGAACGCCTCTCGTTGTTGGCTTCAGGTACAAAGCGGGCCACGCCAGCCAAAACGCGCCAGATCGATTTTCCCTGTGTCATCAAACTCGACGCCCTCTGCTTCCAAAAGCTGGCGCTGTCTCGTGCCATCGTGCAAGCTGATCCCTCCCTTTGCATTCACAACACGGTGCCAGGGCACATCAGAGCCTGCAGGAAGTGCACGTAGCGCCCAACCGACCGTGCGCGCCCCGAACTGCCAGCCTAACATGAATGCGATCTGACCGTACGTCGCCACGTGTCCATGTGGGATCTGGCGTACCTGCTC
>CAYLRT010000079.1:0-6504 GCA_964385885.1 uncultured Anaerolineales bacterium
GTATAATGCAGATGAGCAGCGACGCCTCCGATGAAGAAGGCAACGGTCCGCTCCCCTAAAAGCGAGGTTGTGGTGAGCAGCATCCAGTTCCTGATTGGCAAGCCCCTCGGTAAGTACGAAATCCTCGAGCACCTCGGCCACGGCGGTATGGCCGAGGTCTATAAAGGACGTCAACGTCAACTTAAGCGCATGGTCGCCATCAAGATTCTCCATCCATTCCTGGCAGACGAGGTGGGCTTCGTGGCTCGCTTCCGCCGCGAGGCCCACATTGTGGCAACCATGCGCCATCCCAACATCGTCCAGGTCTACGATTTCGACTACGACGAGACCTTGGACGTCTACTATATGGTCATGGAGTACATCGAGGGGCCAACCCTCAAGGATAAATTGGAAAAAGGCCCTCTCACCATCCCTGAGACCATAGAGATCGGGGCCTCCATCGCCGAGGCACTGGACTACGCCCATGACCAGAGCATGGTCCATCGTGACATCAAACCGGCCAATATCATGTTTCTGCCGTCAGGGAGTCCTGTGCTCACCGACTTTGGGATCGCACGCATGCCCATCCTCTCAGGGCTCACTGCCAGCGGTGCCATGGTCGGGACCCCGGCCTACATGGCCCCAGAGATCGCCATGGGTAAACCAGCGGCACCGGCTTCAGATCTTTACTCCCTGAGCGTAGTGTTCTATCAAGCCGTCACCGGCCAATTACCGTTTACTGCAGAGACACCCATGGGCATGGTGATGCAACACATCAACCAGGCGCCGATCCCCCCTTCCCGACATGTGTCAGCCATCCCGCCAGGCCTCGAGGAGCTCATTCTGCAGGGGCTTGCCGAGCAGCCCTCAAAGCGTTTCGAGAACGCAGCAGAGATGGCTGCCAGACTGCGTGTACTCCAAAAGGGGACATATCCCGGCCCAAGAGCGCTGTCAACCGTTGTCAGTGACCCTGTGGATTCTATCTGGCAGCGATCTCATCAACTGGCAGGGAGAGATCCCCTTCCCAGCCGTGGACCGCTGTCCCTGAGGTGGGGGGAAATTCAGGAAGCCCTGTTGTTGGTAGGCGTTGCTACAAGCAGGAGTCCATCTCTTGTGCTAGAGCAAAGGACTATGTATGGAGCGTGAGATTCGAATAAGGGTAAGGTGATTATGGACGAACAAGAAGCACAAGCCCGCATGATTGCATTGCTCAAGGAACAAGGGATCACCGATCCGCGTGTATTGCAGGCTATGGCAGCAGTGCCCCGCCATCTATTTGTGCCCGACGGCTACGTCGAGGTCGCGTATGGGGATTTTGCGCTGCCCATCGGCCACCAGCAGACCATCTCACAACCCTATATTGTCGCACTGATGACCGAGGCCCTGGAGATATCGCCGGGCGACCGAGTACTGGAGATCGGCACCGGCTCCGGCTACCAAGCTGCGGTCCTGGCCGAGCTGGGTGCCGATGTCTATACCGTAGAGAGAATCCCTGCACTCTATGAAGAGGCCAAGACCCGACTGCAAGCGCTGGGCTATCAAGTGCATTGCAAGCAAGGGGACGGATATGAGGGATGGCCCGAGTTCGCACCTTACGATGGGATCATCGTTACGGCAGCCGCTCCAGAGGTCCCTTCCCCCTTATTGGAACAACTGGCGGACGGCGGTCGTCTGGTGATCCCCCTGGGCGCAGGCTACGGTTACCAAAACCTGTGGAAGATCGTCAAAGAGGGAGAGACGCTTCACAAGATGAACCTGGGCAGCGTGGCCTTCGTGCCCTTCGTCTCGCGGCAGCTTCGGCGCCGACAGTCATGAGGTCGACCCCCTCAACACCCCAGGCCTGAACATAGTAAGCAGACGTTTGCCGGGGATCTGCCGGAATGTGGCCCCCTGCGCGACGGCTCGCATGGCAGATTTGGGCACAGACACCCGGGTGCCAGAGATTGCATCGACCCCGAAATCGAAGAGCACAGGGGACATAGGGCTCGTGGCCCCCAGCACAATGACAAAGGCGTCACGTCGACACTGTTCAACCAGCGTCTCGAACGTCCCATTAAGCAGCGATGTGCCGGTGATCGCTACCACATCCGCTTGCGGCAGGATCTCCGGCGCCCTCTCTGCGGGCAGGTCCCCCTCACGCGGCACCAACTCCAAAACCCACAAGACCTGAGCCACCTGCCTTAGCCGACTGACAAAGGGGAAATGACCGACCACCGCGATCGCGCGCCCAGCCCCATGCTCAGCGATCACATCCGCGGCGTTGACGTCCACACACGCAGCCTCATCCACCTCAAGCAGGGCATTGATGGTGGCAAAGCCCACACTGGCCTCGAGTAAGCTGCGGCTCAAGGCGAGATGGGCCAGCTCTGGAACCCGATGCTCCAGCAGGTTGCCAGCCCAACGCATGGGCATTGGGCCCCCATGATGGTGCTCTGCATGGCTCGAGAAGCAGGCTGACAGCCCCGCGCGTACCTGGCCCTCGACCTCAAGGGCCACACACGTCCAGTAGGCACCGACAAGGATCTCCTTGGGCTTTGCCTGGGCGGCTTGCACCTCCACGGAGTCCAGAATACGTTCGACGATATGAGAGGTCATCTTATGCCGTCCCTCCCTCCTCCACAGCCAGCGCGGTTGCGCTGCGGTCACCCCCTATTATAATAGCGCGCGATGATCCATCCAATGGCACACGGCTCAATGCTCGGGAGCGGCCACAATTCTGTCCTCACCCTTGTGTTGCGCCTGAACCCGAGCGCGATCAGGAACCTGCCTATTCGTCTCATCCATATCATTCCTATGCCGTGGGCTTGTTTACCCATCTGTCTCGCCACGGCGGCTTGCGCGGAACCTCTTCGACATCCACCCGCCCATCTTTTCGCGCATTGACTGAAGGATGTGACCATGCGCCGAGAGTACTCGTCACTGCTACGCTGGTTGGGGGTTGCCCTGGCGGCCCTGAGTCTGGGATTTCTGATCTTCGGCACACCCGGTGGATTCCTGCGAAAGCTCGACTACATCGGTGCAGCAGTATGTCACCGACGGGCCAGCCACTCCTTCTTCATAGCCGGTCATCAACTGCCGGTCTGTCAACGCTGTACCGGTACCTTTTCCGGAGCTCTGACAGGGATCCTGGTGCACTGGGGCCTGTGGAAACGACGGAGGAGCCAGCGATTTCCCCGTTGGCCGTTCTTCATCTTGCCGCTGATCTTCGCTGTGCTCTGGGTCCTCGACGGCCTGAACTCCTCCACCGCGGACATCGGAATCAGCCTTCTGCCTAGGCTGGGTGGGCAGGCGGTTCCAGGGGCAGGGCTCCTCGGCTATGTCCCACAGCCCTGGCTGCGCCTGCTCACTGGCACCATGATGGGGCTGTCCATGAGCCTTGTCCTGGTGCCCGCCTTCAACCAGGCCCTCTGGTCCGACGGCGAGGAGAAGGCCACACTCAGATCCGGGCGTGAATTTACCCAGCTTCTGGTCATCGAGGGTAGCGTGGCCGGCCTAGTCTTCTTGCTGCAGGGCACATCGTCACCTCTCGCGCTCTATGTCGTTGCCTCCTACACCATCGCGGGGGTTATTGCCATGTTTACACTGCTGGGAGCGATGATCTTCGTCCTGGCCCTACACCGCGAAAACATGGCCGCCGGATGGCGAGAGGCGTGGGTTCCCCTCACCTGGGGCGTGGTGTTCGCGGCCTTCGTGGTCGGCTTCATGGATGCTGCCAGACTATGGATTACAGGTACAATTGACGGTGTACCCGGGCTATCGTAACAAGTGAGGTTCGGAGCGGGCCTGGTGAGACCCCGGGGTGTCGGACACTGCCTTCACGCAAGGCGGTCACCCACGGTCGACCCAGCGCCTATGATCCTTTTCACTTTAAGGAGGTTAGCAATGTACAAGAAGCTGTTCATCCCTGGACCCACCCACGTCCGTCCCTCGATCCTGGAGGCGCAGACCGCGCCTATGATCGGCCATCGCAGCACCGAATACTCCGATCTTCAGGCCGAGGTCACGCCGAAGCTCCAGAAGATGCTCTACACCGAGCAGCCTGTCTTCATCTATGCCTGTTCGGGGACAGGGCTGATGGAGGGATCGTTACGGCAGACTGTCCAGAAGCGTGCCCTCATCCCGGTATGTGGGGCCTTTTCAGATCGCTGGTTCAAGATCGCTCAGGCCAATGGCATACCGGCCGATCGCATCGACATCGCCTGGGGCCAGGGCTTCACACCGGACATGATCGATGAGGCCCTCAGCCAGGGAGACTACGACGTCCTGACCGTCACACTCAACGAAACCTCGACCGGCGTGATGAACCCCTTACAGGAGATCGCCGCCATGGTGCGGGCCAAGCATCCCGATATCGTCATTCTGGTGGATGCCGTCTCGGCCATGGGGGGCGTGAAGATCGAGTTTGACGCCTGGGATCTGGACGTCGTCCTCTCGAGCTCCCAGAAGTGCCTGGCCCTGCCGCCAGGTCTGACCGTGACCGCGGTCAGTGAGCGTGCGCTGCGCCGGGCCGAGCAGATCCCCCACCGAGGTTACTACTTCGATTTCCTCACCATGCTCAAGTACTACAAGCGCAACCAGACGCCGGCCACGCCGGCCATCAGCCTGATCCAGGCCCTCAACCGTCAGATGGATGATATCCTGGCAGAGGGTTTGGAGAACCGCTGGGCACGGCATATCGAAATGGCCGAGATCGTGCGCGGATGGGCGAAGAAACACTGGGCTCTGTTCGCCGACGAGGCCTTCCTCTCCAACACGGTCACTACCGTCGCCAACACGCGAGGGATCAGCATCGCCGAGTTAAACGAGGAGCTTGGGAAGCGCGGTGCGATGATCTCCAACGGTTACGGCAAGCTTAAGGAACAGACGTTCCGCATCGCCCATATGGGTGACCTTGCACCCGACGACATTCGATGGGTGCTGGGTCTCATCGACGAGATCGTGGGTTTGAGCTAGAACCATCCATATCACCCATATCACGGGGACAAGAGCCAAAGCCCTTGTCCACCGAAAGGAGACAGATCATGGCCAAGTTACTCATCTGTGATCCTGTGGCGCCCTCCGCCGTGACGGCGCTGAAAGAGCTGGGCATCGAGGTTGACGTGCGTGATGACATCACCCCCGACGAGTTAGCCGAGGTCATTAGCGACTACGAGGGTATGGTCGTGCGCAGCCGCACAAAGGTACGCGCAGCTCTCATTGACAAAGCCACCCGCATGAAAGTCATCATCCGTGGTGGCGTGGGATTGGACAACATCGACGTCGCCTACGCCGAAGGCAAAGGCATCAAAGTGTGCAACACCCCGAAAGCCAGCACCAACGCGGTGGCCGAGCTGGCCCTGGGCCTGATGTTCGCGCTGGCCCGTCGTACCCCCTATGCAGACCGCTCCATGAAGGCAGGTCGATGGGAGAAGAAAGCCCTGAAAGGCACTGAGCTGGCGGACAAGACGCTGGGCATCATCGGCTATGGCCGCATTGGCCGCGAACTGGGGCGCAAGGCCCGGGCCCTGGGCATGCGCGTTATCGCCTACGACCCTTATATCACACACGAGGACATAGTGCCGCTCGACGAGCTGCTGAAGGAAGCTGACTATATCAGCCTCCATGTACCGGCCACCCCTGAGACCCTCAACATGCTGGACGCCGCGGCTTTCGCCAAGATGAAGGAAGGCGTTTATCTGGTGCAGGCAGCACGTGGCGGCGTGGTCAATGAGCAGGCCCTCTATGAGGCCCTGACAAGTGGCAAGGTGGCTGGGGCCGCGCTGGACGTCTATACGGAGGAGCCTCCAAAGAGCACGCTATTGCAGAAGCTCATTGCACTGCCCCAGGTTATCGCCACGCCGCATATTGGCGCTGCTACCAGGGAAGCCCAGCAGCGCATAGGGGACGAGATCGTGGCACTGGCTAAGACCTATCTCACCTGAGGAGCCCTATGGCCAACATACGCCCATTCCGTGGACTGCGCTATAATCCAGATAAGATCTGTGACCTCTCAGACGTTATCACCGCACCGTATGATCGAATTCACGAGGCAGAGCAAGCGCAATATTACGCTCAGTCGCCTTACAACTTCGTGCGCATCATTCAGGGATACCAACACCCAGACGACTCCGACCTCAACAACGTTTACACCCGGGCGCGCTGCTACAAGGAGACATGGCTCGCCGAGGACGTCTTTATCCGTGACCCCCAACCTGCCCTCTACGTGATCGAGCAGCACTTCACCACGCCCGACGGCAACCAACACCGTCGCCTGGGATTGACCGTTGCGCTGGAGCTGTCGCGGTTTGACGAGGGCACCGTTCTCCCTCATGAGTACACGCTGCGCGGGCCTAAGGAGGACCGTCTCAAACTCACGCAGACCACAGAGACGGCGTGGGGGCATATCTTTCTACTCTACCCGGATCGCAATAACACCATCATCAACCTGCTGCGCCCTTTCCTGGATTCACACATGCCCGCATTAGTGCGGGATCGGGTGATTGAGCCTGACGTAGAACAGAACTTCTGGGTCGTCAACGATCCCGA
>CAYLRT010000079.1:6604-7730 GCA_964385885.1 uncultured Anaerolineales bacterium
CCACGCAACAGGCGATGGCTGAAGCGCATCCAGACCATCCTCGTTACGGATTCTTCGACGGCACGTTCTACCTGCTGACTCTCAAGGACCTGGCAGTGATGGATCAACTCCTGCCCGATCGGGATCCCAGTTTCCGCCGTCTCGACGTCACCATCCTGCATGAGCTGATCATCGAGCGGACCATGAAGTTGAGTAAAGAGAGCGTCAGCCGCAAGGAGAACCTGACCTATCTCCGCGACCCTCAACCTGGGATCGAAGCGGTAGCCGGCGGCAGCGCCAACTTCCTGTTCTTGCTCAACCCCACCCGTATTGAGCAGGTGCGCGCGTGCACCGAGGCTGGTGAACGTATGCCCCAGAAGTCTACAGATTTCTATCCCAAAATCGTGAGCGGGCTGGTCGCCCTGCCCCTGAGTGGGAGGCTAGAGTGAGAGGCACTGGGTCGCCGGCGCTATGAGCCCTATTCAATACCTGCTCTTTGACCTTGACGATACGCTGTACACCAATGCCTCAGGGCTGTTCCGCGAGGTGGGGGAACGCATTGAGACCTGGCTATCCCAGACCCTGGGACTATCTCCGGCGGAGGCCCAGGCCTTGCGCGCCCACTATTATCAGACCTATGGCACTACCATGGCCGGCCTGTTGCGGGAACATCCGGAGGTCGATATCGAGCACTATCTACGCTACGTGCACACGATCGATGTCTCGCCCTACTTGAACCCCGATCCCGCGCTGGATAAGATGCTGTCCAGGCTCTCGGTGCCTAAAGCGATCTTCACCAACAGCGTCGCCGAGTGGGCCGAGCGAGTGACACGACGGCTGGGGGTCCGCCATCACTTCACGCGGATATTCGACGTGCGAGGCCTGGGCTACCAGGGCAAGCCATACGCCAGGGCCTACACCCAGGTATTACAACAACTCGAACTTCCAGGTGAGGCCTGTGTACTGCTAGATGACCAACCGAGCTACTTGTATGGCGCAGCGCAGGCAGGTATGCACACGATCCTGGTGGGTTCCTCAGAGAGCAGCCACGATGGCGTGGAATTCGCAGTGAGCTCGTTGCTGGAGGCAGAGCCAATCCTCTTGAGGCTGCTCCAACGATACTGACGGTGCACAGCGGTAGATGATG
>CAYLRT010000079.1:7830-13357 GCA_964385885.1 uncultured Anaerolineales bacterium
CTGCCACTACGGCCGCCGTAGCCCTGGGCGCATCGCCCTTGTTTCGGATATATAGCTTCCCATCCTCGAGCCAAGCTTTCCCACTGTCATCATCCAGCACCCCGGCCACGTCGGGGCTGGTGAAGTCCTCATCAAAGAGCACAGCGTCCGTGGCGGTGGCCTCTGGCGTCAGCGTGGGGCATGTGGTCCAGGCCCCTGGCGGTCGTCAATGTCGGTGACGTTGTCGCAGACGGTGTTCATCTCAATATCGGGGCTGCCCCCTCATCGACGTGCCGTCGAAGGGTACGCAGAGGTCTTGACGAATTACTCCCTTGCCCACACCACGTTCTTCAATGGGGTATAATAGCCTGCGCTTGAAACACACTACAAGGAGCATGCCTTGTCCAATCGCGGTCTGATCCACACCTTGAAACACCTGCGGGGCAACGCCCGTGGCTGTGTCTACACCGAACCTCTCTGGGGCATCCCCTTCAATCTATATGCCCCCTACGTCTCCCTTTATATGCTCGCCCTGGGTCTCAGCGATGCGCAGATCGGACTGGTGGCCAGCATCGGCACCGGTGCCCAGGTCCTCTGGGCGCTGCTGGGCGGCGCGATCACCGACAAGTTGGGACGCAAGCGCACCACATTGATTTTCGACATTATCTCGTGGAGCATCCCCACCCTCATCTGGGCTGTGGCTCAGAACTTCACCTACTTCCTGGTAGCTGCACTCGTCAACGCCGTCTGGCGAGTGACGATGAACTCCTGGACCTGCCTGCTGGTCGAGGACACGGAGCCTGACCAACTGGTGGACATCTACTCCTGGATCTACATCGCGGGGCTGTTGGCAGCCTTCGTCACACCGTTGGCGGGTGTGCTCATCGGGCGCTTTGGCCTGGTACCCACCATGCGCGGGCTCTACGTGCTGGCATTCATCATGATGACGACCAAGTTTCTGGTGATGAACGCATTGGTCACTGAGACCCGGCAAGGCCGCGTGCGCATGCAGGAGACGGCGCACCAATCGGTGCTGGCGGTGCTGCGTGAATCGACGGGCGTGTTGCGCCAGATCTTGCACACGCCGACGACACTCTACGCGGGCGCGCTAATGCTGACCCTGACCATCTGCTGGTCAATCCGAGGCACCTTCTGGTCAGTGCTGGTTGCCGAACGACTTCAGGTGAGCGACGCACAGCTCTCTCTCTACCCCTTCGTGCGCTCGATGACAATGATGGCTTTCTTCTTCCTGGTCATGCCGCGCCTGCGACGCACCAGTTACCTCCCCATGCTGGTGGGCCTCGCACTCTTCCTTGCGAGCCAGGTCCTGCTCGTGCTGGTGCCACCGGGACATACCGGCTGGCTGATCCCCATCACGATGCTCGAGGCTTGCAGCACCCCACTTACCAGCACTATGCTCGACAAGCTGGTAGCAGTCAGTATCGACGTAGCGGAGCGGGCGCGGATCAATGCTCTGCTCACGGTGATGGTCGTGCTGGGCTCCACACCCTTCGGCTGGATCGCGGGCCAGCTCTCGACGGTGGACCGGCGCCTACCCTTTGTGTTGGTCATCGCCCTCCTCGCGCTGAGCTGGGTGGTGGCGCTACTGGGGATGCGCGCAGCGCGCCGGGCAACGTCAACTGTCTCGGTCGCCTGACGAGCCGGCGCGCAGTACCCCATACCGTGCCCCCTGAACCTTGGCAGTCTGGGGCAAGCTGTTGTGGCCACGGCATCTCGTATTGGTCAGAGGGACCCAGAAGCAAGAAAACCCGGGCTAAGAGCGCCGGCCCATCTCCCAGGAAATCTCAGAGGCCCCCCTGCTGCTAGGTAGGGGGGCCTCTTTTTTAATCAGAGATCAGAGACATCTCAGGCTGGAGAGACTACGATTGCACCGCCCAACTGTAATCCATCTCCGCCATCTGCCGGTAGATGTTCCACCGTGTCCTGACGTCCGCGCGAGCCAGCTCCAGCAACTGCTCGGCTCGTTCGGGCATGGCCTGAGCCAGCGACCGGAAGCGGACCTCATTGTACATGTACTCCTTGATGTCGATCTTGGGCTCACGGGAATCGAGTTGAAGCGGGTTCTTGCCCTCAGCGATACGACGTGGGTCATAACGATACAGCACCCAGGCTCCGGAATCCACCGCCAGCTTCTGCTGCTTGAACCCATACTTCATATTCGGGATCCCATGCGCGATACAGTGACTGTAGGCGATGATCAGGCTCGGCCCATCATAGGACTCCGCCTCACGGAACGCCCGCAGCGTTTGGGTATCGTTCGCGCCCATCGCGACTTGGGCCACATAGATGTTGCCGTAGCTCATAGCGATCATTCCCAGGTCCTTCTTGGGCAGCGAGCGACCAGCATAGGCGAACTTCGCCACCGCACCACGCGGCGTGGCCTTGGACATCTGCCCACCCGTATTGGAGTAGACCTGAGTATCCAGCACCAACACATTGACATTGCGGCCCTGGGCCAACACGTGATCAAGCCCACCGTAGCCGATGTCATAGGCCCAGCCATCGCCACCCAGGATCCAGACCGAGCGGCGAACCAGGACATCCGCCAGCCCCAGGAGGTCCTTTGCGGCAGGGCTATCATCGCCTGCCAGAATCGCCTTGAGACGCGCAACCCGCTCTCGCTGGGCTGCGTAGTCCGCCTCGGTCACCTGTTCGGCGTTCAACAGGCCCTCGACGAGCTCATCGCCCAATTTGCTGCGGAACTGTTCCACCAGCTTGCGAACATAGGCTTCTTGCTTATCAAGCGTCAGACGGAATCCGAAGCCAAACTCGGCATTGTCCTCAAACAAGCTATTGTTCCAGGCTGGCCCACGACCATTCGGGTCTTTGGTGTAAGGCGTGGTGGGCATATAGCCACCGTAAATGGACGAACAACCCGTGGCATTGGCGATCACCGCCCGATCCCCGAAGAGCTGACTCAGTAGACGGACGTAGGGTGTCTCACCACAGCCAGCGCAGGCGCCCGAGAACTCGAAGAGCGGGCGCAAAAGCTGTGAGTCCTTCACGGTCTTCAGGTTCAGTTTAGTCCGATCGTAGTCCGGGATCTCGTTGAAGAAGAAGTCCCAGTACTTGCTCTCGCGCTCGCGAATCGGGAGAACCTCCGTCATATTGATGGCCTTACGATCCGGGTTCTGACGATCCTTTGCCGGACAGACCTCAACACACAGACCACAGCCCGTGCAGTCTTCAACACTGACCTGCACAGTGAACTTCATGCCCGCGAATTCACGTCCGCGCGCGTCCACGGATCGGAACCCCTCCGGCGCCTTGTCCAGCAGCGCGGGCTCGTACACCTTCGTACGGATCGCCGCATGGGGGCAAGCCATTGAGCACTTGCCACACTGGATACATACCTCCGGATCCCAAAGCGGGACCTGAAGGGCAACGTTGCGCTTCTCGTACTGTGTCGTCCCGGTGGGGTACGTGCCATCCGCAGGGAAGGCCGAAACGGGCAGATTATCACCCTCACGCAAGATCATCTTCGCGATGACATTCTGCACGTACTCAGGTACTTCCCGACCCTTGACAGGAGGCCGCATCTCAATCGTACTAGTGGCCTCGGCGGGGACTTCTATCTTGTGCAGATTCTCGAGCGCGCGATCCACCGCGGCGTAGTTCATCTCCACCACCTTGGCGCCCCGCTTACCATAGGTCTTCTTGATCGCCTCCTTGATCTTGGCGATGGCCTCGTCCTTGGGCAACACGCCAGAGAGGGCAAAGAAGCAGGTCTGCATGATGGTATTGATGCGCACGCCCAGACCTACCTCATTGGCCACGTGATAGGCGTCGATCACGTAGAAGTCCAGCTCCTTCTCAATGATCTGCTCCTGAACTCTACGGGGCAGATGATCCCAGGTCTCTTCGGCCGGATACGGGCTGTTGAGCAGAAAAATGGCGCCCTTCTCCGCCGCGCCAAGCACATCGAACTGCTCAACAAACCCAAACTGATGGCAGCCTACGAAGTTGGCAGAAGTGACCAGATAGGGAGAACGGATAGGCCGGGGACCGAAACGGAGGTGGGACACTGTGATACCCCCAGACTTCTTGGCGTCATATTGGAAGTATCCCTGCGCGTAGAAGTCGGTCTCCTCACCGATGATCTTGATGGAGTTCTTGTTGGCACCAACGGTCCCATCCGATCCCAGCCCAAAGAAGATGGCCCGTACCACGTCATCGGGCTCGATGCTAAAGGAAGAATCGTAGTCAATGCTGGTATTCGTGACATCGTCATAGATGCCCACCGTGAAATGGTTCTTGGGCGCATCTTTCTTCATTTCGTCGAAAACGCCCTTGACCATCGCCGGTGTGAACTCCTTGCTAGACAGACCGTAGCGGCCGCCGATGACTTTCACGTTACATCCCGCTTCGGCTAAGGCGGTCACACAGTCCAGATACAGAGGTTCACCAGCGCTGCCCGGCTCCTTCGTGCGATCCAGCGCCGCCACCACCTTGACGGTCTCCGGTAGGGCCTTGACGAAGTCCTCCGCACTGAACGGACGGAAGAGCCGTACCTTCACCACGCCCACCTTCTCGCCCTGGGCTACCAGGTACTCGACCGTCTCATGCGCGACCTCCACCGAGGACCCCATCAACACGATGACGCGCTCGGCGTCCGGTGCACCCACATAGTCGAAGAGATGATAGTGACGCCCGGTGAGCTCCGCGAACTTGTCCATCGCCTTCTGCACGATGACTGGAGCCTTCAGATAATAGGGATTGACCGTTTCGCGGGCCTGGAAATAGACATCCGGACCTTGCGAGGTCCCACGGAGGACCGGCCGATCTGGGTTCAATCCTCGCTCCCGGTGGGCCCGTACGAGATCATCATTGATCATCGCTCGCATCACGTCCTCGGTGAGCAATTCGATCTTGTTGATCTCATGGCTGGTGCGGAACCCATCGAAGAAGTGGACAAAGGGCACGCGCGACTCCAGCGTTGCCGCCTGCGCGATGAGCGTGAAATCTTGGGCCTCCTGCACCGAGCCACTCGCGAAGAGCGCGAACCCGGTGGCGCGGGTCGCCGTCACGTCCGAATGGTCCCCGAAGATAGAGAGGGCCTGAGCCGCCAAGCTTCGTGCTGAGACATTGAAGACCGTGGGCGTCAGCTCCCCGGCAATCTTGTACATATTGGGGATCATCAACAGCAGGCCCTGAGAGGCCGTAAAGGTCGTGGTCAGGGCACCGGTCTGCAGGGCACCGTGGACTGCGCCCGCGGCACCACCTTCTGCTTGCATCTCCGCCACCAGCGGGACCGCCCCCCACAGATTGGTCTCCCCTTTGGCGGAGAGCTCATCAGCCAGCTCCCCCATGGGGCTTGAGGGAGTAATCGGGTAGATGGCAATGACCTCATTGATCTTGTGGGCTACGCTGGCACATGCGGTATTACCATCCACTGTGACCATCTTGCGTTCTGCCATAGAAACCTCCTGGGAGTTTCGTGATTAAGACCTGTGCATTTTTACACTGCAGCCGAAGCGGGTGAATCTCCAGAAGAAGATTATAGCACACCGGATACTTGCGTCAAAAA
>CAYLRT010000080.1:0-5565 GCA_964385885.1 uncultured Anaerolineales bacterium
AGCGGTCTGACAGGCTCACCGACCGGCAGTGGCCGAGACCGCCATGAAGCAGAGAGTCATCTCTACATCAACTCGGCCCGCAGTTGATTGGCTGTCGATGTGAAGTGAAACGTGCATGTCGCTGAACACAACCCGTGATTCAGCCCTGACGATTCAGTTCGTCGAAGGCTCTTTCGATCGCCACAAGGATCTCGTCGCTGCCTGGCACGAGACTCAGGGCATCGCGCAGCGTGATATCCACCTGTGGTGTCACAAAGCCAGTAGCCATTTCCCTAATAGGCTCGGGGAACGCATTCATGACTGCGGCGAAAGCCTCTTCGTCCTCAATCAACTCTCCAATTGTGCTATCGAGCGATAACGGTTTGCGTCGTGCCGTGGGAGTGTGGTAAGTGTAAGTCCAGGTGTACGTACCTGAACCTACTTCGATAGGTGACTCCTGATCCCTACCAGGTAACCTCACGCGGGCGCTTGTATTGGGCGGCACTTGGACTTCAACAGTGATGTTCTTCTCAGTGAGCCGCCAGGCGCAGGATGCAAGCCCGTAGGGCGTGATATGAGATGCCTTAGCATACGACAGCCCTCCACCTGGACGCGGCGCGATGTCGAGACGTCGGTATCCGGGATCAGCAGGGGCCAGACCGGCCACGGTACGGTGCATCCAATCAGCCACAGCGCCCAGCGCATAGTGGTTGAAGGAGGTCATCTCACCAGGGTTGACCCTTCCATCCGGCAGCATGCTATCCCACCGCTCCCAGATTGTGGTGGCCCCCATGGTTACCGGGTAGAGCCACGACGGGCACTCCTTTTGAGTTAGCAGACGATATGCTGCGTCGTAGTAACCCTCACTGCATAACGCATCGCAGATCAACGGGGTACCCACGAACCCGGTGCTGATGCGGTAGCCGTTGGCGCGCAACAGCGATACCAGGCGCTCTGCAGCATGTTGCCGCTGCGAGGCCTCCGGGAGGAGGGCGAACTGCAACGCCAGGGCATAGGCCGTGGCTGAGTCACTGAGGACACGTCCCGCTGGGGTCACGTACTCATGATTGAAGGCCTCACGCACTTCGCTGGCCAGGCTCAGATAGTGTGTAGCTGCTTCATCACGTCCCAGGATGCGAGCGGCTTCTCCCAGTATCTCGGCTGAGCGAGCGAAGTAGGCAGTGGCGACAATGAAGCCCGGCGTGCGTGCGGCACCCGGTTGCTCTGGCGGCGCAGCGGGGTCAAGCCAATCCCCAAACTGGAATCCATGATCCCATAATCGGTTCTCGCCAGCTATACGATCGATCAGATCAACCCAGGCACACATGCTGTCGAATTGATCTTCCAGGATCTTAGCGTCTCCAAAACGCTGGTAGAGCACCCAGGGAACGAAAACCGCCGCATCACCCCACGCGGCTGTCGGAGGCACCTCACTGGACATGATGTTGGGTATCACGAAGGGTACTACCCCTGACTCAGTCTGGTCAGCGGCCAGATCTGCCAACCAGGAGGTAAGGAATCCAGCCACATCGTACAGGAAGGTAGCAGTTGGAGAGAACACCTGGATATCTCCGGTCCAACCCAGACGCTCATCGCGTTGAGGACAGTCGGTGGGGATACTAAGGAAGTTACCCCGCATGCTCCAGATGACATTCTCATGCAGCCGATTGATGAGCGGGTCAGAACATTCGAACCAGCCAGTTCGTTCCATATCCGAGTGGCATACGACGGCCCGCACGTCCTCACGCTTAAGCTCGCCGGGCCACCCTTGGACCTCAACATACCGGAATCCGCGGAATGTGAAACGTGGTTCCCAGATCTCCGGTGTGCCGTCTTCACTGCCACGCATGATGTACCGGTCCGTGTTCTTGGCCGTGCGTAACGGACGCGTACAGAGCTCGCCGTCCTCAAGTACCTCAGCGTGGCGCAGTGTGACCGTGTGGCCTGCCGGCCCCCGCAAGGTTAGCCGCAGACGGCCAACCAGGTTTTGGCCGAAGTCGATCAGCGTTCGGCCAGAAGGAGATTGGAAGATTTCTTGTGGTGCTATGAGCTCAGTGCGACGAACAGGAGGACCCAACGGGGCGAAGAGCGTGTCGAAATCCCACTCTACCACCCTGGTTCCCGTCCATGCGCTGTCGTCGAAACCCGGCTGGTCCCAACCGGGCAGTTCCAGGCGGGCGTCATACGTCTCACCGTCGTAGATCTCGCTGCACAGGATTGGCCCTCGGTGGGCCCGCCAGCTCTCGTCGGTGATGATGCAGACAGTTTCGCCGTCCGCATATTCTATTTCGAGCTGAGCCAGGAGTGCAGTTCGATCACCGTAGATCGCCCGCCTGCCGCCACCGAACGCCAACCGTCCGCGGAACCAGCCGTCACCCAACATGGCACCCAGCGCATTAGGTCCCTGTTGCAGCATGCCGGTGACATCGAAAGTATCATATCGCAGGCGGTGATGGTAGCTTGTCCATCCTGGAGCCATGACATGATCGCCGACCGTTACGCCATTGAGGGTGGCCTCGTACAAGCCCAGCGCCGTGATATAGAGACGGGCGCGTTGTACTTCCTTGTGCAGCGCAAACTCCTTCCTCAGCAGCGGTGAGGGCTGACACTGGGAGGCATCCTCCTCCCAATCTGGGATCACAAACCGGGCTGACCAGTCCTGAGCTTCGAGCAACGCTGCTTCGACAGCGGCCGGTTCGCTCCAGGCAGAGACCTCTCCGTCATCTCCCCATACCCGTACCCGAACTGATACCCTTTGGCGCGAGGACAAAGGGGCAAAAGGCCAGTCGACCAACAGGGACTGAGAGGAGTCAATCCGGCCTGTCTGACCAAAGAGGGAACCATCAGGGTTCGTGGCCTCTATCTCGTAAGCGGCCTGAGTCCAACCCCGCTTGGAGGTATCGGTCCACCATGATATGCGAGGTCTTGGCGTCCCAATCCCCAGCGCATCGCGCCGGTGCTCAAAACGAACCCGGGCGACCCTTGTTTGTGCTTCCGCATGAGGCGACTCATAATGATCTGTTGACATTATTCTCTCCCTTCACTGTTACAGACACGACACATGGAAACCACTAGCTGACTCGGCTTTGTCGACCCTGACATCACTCGGATTGTCCCTGGGGTCTCCTGACCCATACCTGGTACTTCCCGAATGTCACGGTCGGTTCATAGCACGCCTGAATGTAGTCATCAAGGAAGGTCACTCCACTGCTGATCGAGCTGGCATTAGGCTCGTTCGATTCCCAGCTACGCATCAACACCACCCACTGCACATCCTTCTCAGCCAGGTCGTTGACGATGGCCTGCTGCACCGGTAGGGTGGTCGCCAAGCCTGGATGAAGCTCCATGTACTTGGTGGGGCTGTACCGATCGGCCAGAAAATAGAGTAGAAGATCATTGATAAAGATCAAGTCGTGGCGTGAATTGCCAATGAAGACGTACTCATCCGGCTGGGTGTGCGCCTGCAGGTAACTGGCTACCTGCTCCTGCTCCGGATCGACAGGCACACACCCGGCCCTTGGCAACTGAGTATGGCATGCCAACGGCGAGGCATAGTTACGCGACGCCAGCAGGGCAAAGTGCACCACGTAGGGGCCGGTTAAGAAGAGGAAGGCCAGGCCGGCAAAGGCGATTTTGAAGGGGGCGCTTTTCCAGAGCCGCCTGGGAATCCGCCAGGCCAGAGCGACCGCCAGAATCACAGCGAAGAATGTTGTGGGCAACGCGTGCAGATCATGGTATCGCGAGGTTGCTTTCACCACCAGCCCAAGCCCGGTTCCCGTCATCGCCAGCATGAGCGTGACCTCGGCGGTCTGGCGATCAGATGCCTGTGTAGATCGCCATAGCAGTCGGCGCAGTGACACTCCGGCGCTCATCGCATAGACAGTCAGCGGCAGGTACAATCGGAGCCAGTCTTCCCACTGGGGGCCTGTCAGTTGCGCGAAGTCAGGGATAGGTGGCGGGACCGGCAAGTGTCGGACAGACCGAAACACTGTGGCGGGGAAAACGATAAGATCATCGTACAGGGTCGTGAAACCTGATGTGATCCCCAAATAGCCGTAGAGCGGGAGTGCCACGAGCAACGCCCCGGCAGCCACTAGCGCTTCGGTCTTCAGCACGCGCAGCAACCAACCTGAGCGGATGCTGCCGGTAGCTCTCGCCTTGGACCACTCAAATAGCGCCACCGCCAGGCCAAGGCCTACGGCCCCGTACCCACCGAAGTCCAGTCGCAGGAGTGCAGCTAGGCCCAGCGCCATCCCCGAGAAGAACAACCATCGACGATGGTTGCCCCACAGGTATTTCATAAAGCACAGCGCTGCCAGGAGAAGCGCGCCCGTTGCCGGAAAAGCCGGATACGAGTAGAAGCGAATGGTAGCCAACCAATAGGTTACCAGGGCGTAGGGGATCAGCGCAACTCGGCGCGATGTCATGCCGCGCACCAGCAGATAGACCTCAAGGGTCAGCAAGAACCTCAGCGCTGTGTCGAAGAGGCGTGCGGCCAGGATGGTGGGTCGAACCAGCGAGAACAGCCCTGCCAGAGCGTAGAAGTACCCTGGCCCATACATCGTCCAGAAGTCACGATAAGGTACCCCACCAGCGCGAATGCGCTCGGCATTCGTGAGTACCAATCCTTCATCGTACAAGTTCGCGGGCGATTTGAGCTGGGTGAATAGCAGAAGCAGGCCAAGCACAAACACGGCACAGAAGGCCAGATCGGGCCAGCGGATCCATCTGGATTCGGTCACTCTAACCCTCTAAAGAAGAGCTGGCTCCCGCCCGCTGTACTGACATGACATCATCCCAGTACAAGGTGTGAGCTCAAGCTGAAGAGGATTCCTTGGGCAACTTCGTCAGCACCCAACTCAATGCCACGGTCACTGCCAGCACGCCACATGGGACCAGTATGCTCCAGATCGTGAACAAGCCCAGCGCCCCTTGACAGATCGCCTGGGTCGCCAAGGCGACGAAGAGAACACCGAATTCAATGGCTGTGATCTGCACGAAGCGTCTCCCCAGTTGGTGCCGATCAACACCGTCACGGTAATAGCTTTCGGTCGCAACCACGAACACGACCAACAGGACCCCCAACGTGAAAACGCTGAATCGGTCAACAGCATTGCGGGTAAGCCGTACTTGAAACTGCTGAGCAGAGGTTCCATAGCGAGCATATTGTGCGGTGATAACCTCAGTGACAGACATGATCGCATCGCGTACTGCCCAGAACGTGATATACACGCCCCAGGCAACCGTGAGCGCCCACAATATCCAGGCTAGAACATACCGCGACATCTTCTCCCCTTGGCTCATAGAGCGTGTCATCCCCTCGAATCCATGACCCCGAGCCTGACACAAGGTGATGCGGCCCAGGCGCAGGGCATAAAGGCTTCTGCTTGGCCCTGCACTCAGGCCGCTCTCCATCGCCAGGCAACTATAAATCGGGTTGACCGACGTAGCCAGGTGTGTACCTGGTCAACGCACCTCAATTCCCTTTAGTGTCAGCGACTCAGCTCGGTGGCAACTGACAAACACCCCACCCTCAACCTCCCTCAGTTGGGGCGCCTCTTGCCAGCAACGATCCGTTGCGTACGC
>CAYLRT010000080.1:5665-13312 GCA_964385885.1 uncultured Anaerolineales bacterium
CCTCAACCTCCCTCAGTTGGGGCGCCTCTTGCCAGCAACGATCCGTTGCGTACGCGCAGCGTGGGGCAAAGACGCATCCTTGCGGCAGATTGGCCAGGTCAGGCGGTTCGCCCCGAGAGACCAGCCGCGTGCCGCGCTTCCGCAGTGAGAACTTGGGGACGGCTGCCAGCAAAGCCTCCGTGTACGGATGTTTGGGATAGCTCAGCACCTCTTGCTTAGGCCCCATCTCCACAAGCTTCCCTGCATACATCACAGCGATGCGGTTACTCATATAGCGGACCACATTCATGGCGTGTGAGATGAAGAGGTAGGTGAGGCCATACTGCTGCTGCAGATCCAGCAGGAGGTTCAGGATCTGCGCCTGAATCGAAACATCCAGGGCAGAGACAGGTTCATCGGCCACGACGAGACGGGGGTTCAACACCATCGCTCGGGCAATGCCGATCCGCTGGCGCTGACCGCCGCTGAAACTGTGCGGATAGCGCCGCAGGTGTTCCACCCGTAGCCCGACCTTCAGGATCATCTCGGTCACACGCTCCTCTAACTCCTTGCCCCTGGCGATCTTGTTCACCAACAGAGGCTCTCCCACCGTCTCCAGGACGTTCATACGTGGGTTGAGGGAGGAGTAAGGATCCTGGAAGATCATTTGGGCGCGCTTGCGAAAGGCGGACAGTGCTTTGCCCTTCAACGCCGATACCTCAAGGACCTCGCCGTCGACTCGCATCGTGATTTTTCCGGCAGTCGGTTCATACAGGCGTGCGACACAGCGTCCCAGAGTCGTTTTTCCAGAGCCACTTTCTCCAACGATCCCCAACGTCTCGCCGGGCAGCACGTCGATATCCACGCCGTCTACAGCCTTGACGAAAACCGTTTTCCGGCCGAAAAAGCCTTTGGACATCGGGAACCACTTCCGCAAGCCTCGAACTTCTAACAAAGGTAATTGCTCTTGATTAGCCATGCCTTATTGCCTCTCGATTATGGAGGATCCTGATCCCAAAGACATCACTCATATAGGTAACACCGCACTAAGTGCCCTGGGGTCACCTCTTTCAGGGGCGGTGGTGCAGCATTGCATACGCCAGGTATCCTTTGCTTGCAGCGCGGATAGAACCGGCAGCCTGGCAGGATCGTAAATGGGCTGGGTACCGTGCCGGGGATCGGCTGCAGCCGTTCCAGCTTCGCATCGATGACGGGCACCGATTGCCACAGGGCCTGAGTGTACGGATGCAATGGATTATCGAAGATCTCATCCGTGCTCGAGTGTTCCATCACCTGGCCCAGGTACATCACCATGATGTCGTCGGAGACATCGCCTACGACGGCCAGGTCATGGCTGATGTACATCAGCGCCATGCCGGTTTCATCCTGTAGCTTCTTGATCAATTCCAGGATCTGCGCCTCAATGGTCACATCGAGCGCGGTCGTGGGCTCATCAGCAATGAGCAGCTTCGGGCCACAGATCAGGGCCATGGCAATCATGGCTCGCTGGCGCATACCACCGCTGAGCTGATGGGGATAAGCATCCACCATGCGGCTAGGCTGCGGGATTCCCACATGCCCCAGCATCTCGATAGTTCGCTCACGTGCCTCTCGTTTGGTGACGCCCTTCTCGTGAATAAGGAGGCTCTCAGCGATCTGGTTGCCGATGGTGTGCAGTGGACTCAGGGACGTCATGGGTTCCTGGAAGATCATGCTGACGTGCTTGCCACGGATTGACCGCATCTTCTCACCGTTGGGGTCCAACTGCAGCACGTCCACAATTTCTGCAGTCTCCGCATGCTCCCCTTCATTCTCCCAAAGGTACATGTCGATCTTGCCACCGACGGGCTTCCCCGGGGGCGAGGGCACGATGCGGAGCAGTGACTGCGCGGTAACCGATTTGCCACAGCCACTCTCACCGATCACACCCAGTGACTGACCCTCATGGATTTTGAAACTCACCCCATCAACAGCTTTGACAGTGCCCTCATGAAGGAAGAAGTACATCTTGAGGTCCTGGACATCAACCAGGACATGCTGACTATCTGATGCCGCTGTCATCTCGATGTCTCCCTTATCTCTCATACGGATCCGCGGCATCGCGCAGTCCGTCACCGACGAAGTTGAACAGGATCACAGTTGCGATCACAAAGAGCGCCGGGATGAGCAACCAGGGCTCGTGGGCCACGGCTGTGAGGCTTTGGGCGTCCTGTAACAACACACCCCAACTTACGGCAGGGGGTTGCATGCCAAGACCAATAAAGCTCAGCGCAGTCTCACTCAGGATCATGCTCGGAATAGAGAAGGTGATTGACACGATCAGGTGACTCGTGAAACCGGGGAGCAAGTGGCGGGTGATGATACGCCAGTCGCTAGCGCCAGCGCCTATCGCCGCCAGTGTGTAGTCCTCCTCACGTAACTGCAGGATCTTACCCCGTACCACGCGGGCAAGTCCACACCATCCTAACACTGAGAGAATGACGGTGATGGCAAAGTACAGTTTAACGACCGGCCAGTCACGTGGCAAAGCCGCCGCCAGGGTCATCCACAGGGGCAACCCGGGGATCGCCAGGAGGAAATCGATCACGCGTTGGATGATGTCGTCAACCGTCCCGCCAAAATAGCCGGAGATGCCCCCCAGGATCACGCCCAGGATGAAACTGAGGAACACACCCACCAAACCAATGGTAAGGGAGATTTGGGCCCCCACCCACACGCGGGTGAAGAGATCACGTGACAACTGGTCGCTGCCAAAGAGAAAGATTGGGGTACCATCGACGCCGAAGAGATGGATGTCGCCCTTGAAGAGACCCAGCAGCTTGTACTCATCCCCCTTGACGAAGAACTTGATCGGATAGATCTGGCTGGTGTCCTCGGTAAAGATCCACCTGAAGGTCTCCTGGTCCAACTCGCGCTTGTAAGCGTAGACATATGGCTGGAAGCCGCCATCCGGACGGATGAAGTGAATCTTCGTAGGGGGCGCCGTCTGAAGATCCGTGAAGCGCCTGTCTTTGGAGTAGGGGGAGATGAAGCCAGCGAAGGCTGCACCCAAGTAGAGCAAGATCAACAGCACGGCCGAGATGAGAGCTGCCTTGTGTCGGGTGAAGCGCCACCAGATCAGTTCTGACTGACTGGCATAGTAATAGCGCTCTTCTTCCTCTGTGATCACATACTCTTTGCCCTCAGTTGCCGGCTCTGGAGAGCCCGGCAACCCAATTGGATTCGGTTTATCTGGCGTGCTCATCTCATCACTCTCCCAAAGCGGATGCGTGGGTCTACCAGCACCAGCAGGATGTCACCAATCAAGGCGCCGATCACGGTTAGCGCACTGAGGATCAATACGATGGAGCCGGCGAGGTACATATCCTGTGCCATCGTAGCGCGCAGCAACACGGGGCCGACCGTGGGGAGGCTCAGCACAATGTTGATCAGGACTGCGCCGGAAACGAGACCTGGTAACACCCAACCTATCGTGCTGAGGATGGGGTTGATCGCCATACGAACAGGGTACTTGATGAGCAACTTCCACTCGCGGAGCCCTTTGGCGCGTGCTGTGATGACATACTGCTTGTTCAACTCGTCAAGCAGGTTGTTGCGCACCACCCGGATCGTCCCAGCCGTGTTGCTCATTCCCACCAGGGCCAACGGCAACCAGATGTGCTTGAGAAGATCCACGAACTTCGCAGTACTCCACGGAGCGTCAAGGTATTCAGGTGAGAAAAGCCCCAGGGCTGAGAACCCGAACTTCGTAAAGATCAGCCAGGCCATGATGAGTGCCAGCAGGAAACCTGGCGTCGCCACGCCGATGAATCCAATGAAGGTGGCGAGATAGTCGAATATGGAATACTTGTGAATCGCTGAATAGATGCCGATGGGGATCGCAACGCCCCACGAGAACACCAGCGACAGGAAGGAAATCGTCACAGTCGTTGGCACGCGTTCCTCGAGGATCTCCTTGACAGGCTTGTTCCATTGCAGCGACCAGCCCCAGTTTCCCTCCAAGACGATTCCCTTAACCCACCATATGTAACGCTCAACGGGCGGCTTGTCGAGGCCGAACTGCCGCCGAAGTCGGTCCGCTTCCTGGTCAGAGACTTGAACACCCGCCTGTTCCAACTGGATAATGCGCATACTGACATAATCGCCCGGCGGAAGCTGGATCAGGAAGAATGCCACCATCGACATCAGTATCAAGATCGGCACCAACATAGCTATACGACGAATTATGTAGAGTAGCACTTGTTCTCCTCCCCAAGGCACTATCGGCAACGGCAGAACCTGAATTTAGCATGGGTCACAGCTACGCTGTGTGACCACAACACTCAGGTAATAGGATTGGGTCAAGTGTGCGCCGACTAGTGGTCTGTCCTATAGTGTCGCCTGGCCGCACGGCCAGGCGACACTACCTTCACCGAGTGTCATGTAGACAGAGACTGCGCAGGTCGCGCAATGTCCCCCACTGACTACTCCTTAAAGAAGAATTGCTCACCGCTGAAGTTCGCCGCGATCGCGAAGCCCGACTGGGGGATGTTCCCCAACTTGACCGAAGCGATCATCGGGTACTTCACATTCTCGACATAGTTGATGTACGGCAGATTGTCGCGGCACCACTTGGTTCCCTCTGCGACGATCTTCTTGTACTCCTCCGAGCCGGAGACTACCTGCCAACGACGGGCGTCGATATCATAGGCCTTCATGACCCAATCGGGCGGTTCCTCGCCCTCCTCGCCGTGGCTGTTGACCCACGTTGACCAGAGGGGGCCAGCGCGGTTCACAGAGCCGGTCACCGCGTCATTGTCCCACCCGCGGTCATGACTCCACATCACTGTGGCCTGGATCTGGTTTGCCCCCCATTTCTGGCCCCACAGGCTGGGATCGATCTGCTTGACCGTGACCTTAAGGCCGATGTCCCTCAGGTATTGACCAGTCAAATCCGCAACAGGTATCAGGTCCGGTGCTTGGGCTCCATGCTCCAACAGGATGGTAATGGGCTCGCCATTCGGGTAGAGGCGTGTGCCCTCTGCATCTCTTTCGGTCAGGCCCATGTCATCCAGCAACTGATTGGCCCTATCCACATCGTACTGGGAGAACTCTTCGCCAACCAGCTCCAGGGGCAGTGATGCATAACCGTAGTAGACGGTGTCGATCAGCTCTTTGCGGTTGATGGCCAGACTGCAGGCCTGGCGGAAGCGGATGTCCCGCACCACCGATCGCCAGTTCTCATCCTCGAAGGTCTGGTTGAGGCGCAGGCCGGAGGAATCAACGTGCATGTCGGTCAATACGACCCGGAAGCCCGCCTTCTCCTCGTTCTCCTTATAGAGCGGGATCTTCACCAGCGCTGTGGATTCCCGCATGAAGTCGATCTCGCCGGAGATCGCCTTCAGGTTCAGCATCTCGACGTCCTCTGTCTGCTGAGAGACAATTTTGTCGATGTAGGGGAGTTGCTGCCCATTGGTATCTACCTTGAAGTAGTAGGGATTCCGCTCCCAGATCAACAGGTTGGGATCGTCGGACTCCGTAATGATCCAAGGGTAGAGACCCGGGTAGTTCGCGCAGCGCGGGTTGCTCATGTCCCAGTTCTGACAGCGCATGTTGCCAAAGTACTGCCACCATTCATCTGTCAGGTTCAGCTCCTCCATGCCGGCCTTCATCTCCTCAAGGGGTGTGTAGTCGGCGTGGAATTTCTTGAGGTGATGTGCGGGATTGATGAGGAGAGTGTAGCCTTTCCAGCCCTCGATCCACATGTTGCGGACGAAACCACCATAAGGCTTGGGGAACTTGATCTTGAATGTGTAGTCGTCGATGATCTCCAACTCTCCGGGCTCACCCTCTACGGAGAATCCGACGCGAAACTCGTTTGGCAGGCCGTTCGGGTAGAGTTGCTCGTTGCCGTACATGTCCTCCCAGGTGAAGCGGACATCTTCGGTGGTGACCGGCTCGCCATCGGACCACTTCAGGCCCTTGCGGATCTTGAAAGTGAACACCTTGTTGTCGTCTGACACCTCGTAGCTCTCGACGACATTTCCCACGATGCCGTTCATACTGATGCCCTGGCCCTGCAAGGTAGCCTCGTCCAGCATGACAAAGACATCTGGGTTCCAGTTGGCAACGCTGTGACCCATACGCAGCGTCCCGCCGTACTTACCAGGTGTCCAATCCGGCAGATCTTCTTCACTGATCAGCACGCCTTTGCTTACCACAAAGGGGACCTCGGGCAGGCGCTCCTCGAGAGGTGGCAATTCGCCAGCTTTGACCATTTCGGCCAACATGGGGGCTTCGCTGTACCCGCTGGTCGGCTCCGAGGTCGCAGCGCCCCCTTCCTCCGCCTTGGTTGGCTCGGCCCCGGGGGCTTCAGGTGTGGCCGTCTCCTTGCCTGCGCAGGAACTCAGCACCGCACCTGCGGCTGCCATCGCCGACGTGTAAAGGAACTGCCGCCGACTCAACTTCAATCGCTTGCGTGACATGACTCGCCTCCTCCTAGAACTATGACTCAACTGCTCATCAGGAACGTCCAGCTGTAGCTTCCCCTCGGGGCCGCCACATTAACAACGATCTTGGCTGTCAGCGCCAAGATCGGACTACACTATCTATCATCATCCATTGGAAGGCACTACATCACGCACCCGAGAGCACGTGGAGAACACCGGCGCAACCGGCATCGGTTCTAAAAATCTTACCACACTCGTAATAATAACACCATAATTCGCCAATGTCAAGACTTTTTCCTAGCGCCTACCCAGACTATGTAGGAGCCAAAGGGCAAAGCCGCCATAGGTTATCATAGAGCGACAGCAACTCAAACCAGCCAGGATGGCTTTGCGGTGCTATCGTACCCTGAGATATGGGATCTTGTCAATCGCTGGGACATTGGGACGCGGCTCACCCGCCTGCGCAACCTAGCACTTCTAGGCCACGGCATCATTGGGAGCCGCGGTGGTTCCCTGTCAACGATTTCAGAAGCTCCCTCGGCCTCCGCTTCGCTGCACGCCAAGAGTCCTGCTCGGCGCAACACGGCTTCGCATGCCGCAGGTCCCGCTGTGGATTGCGGCGCGTGAGTGACGCTTTGTCAGGCAGCGAAGCGCCGTCTCGGACCGAAAGCGGCGACGTGTCGCCGCACTCCAAAGACCCCGCTTGACAGACATGGTTTCAGCATGGCGTAGCCCCTCGGTGTGGACTGCGGTGCTTCGGCACCGCTCTCAGAGCGGCGACACGTCGCCGCACGCCAAACTCTATAGCTGGTCTGCATGTGTAGGGCAGGATTATGTGAGCTCCCAAGGGTCGAGATATGCCGTCCGCACGCATTTGGGGCTTGCATTAGAACAAAGGTTCTGGTATACTAAGGCTAGAACGTTTGGTCTATTTCGTGAGCCAGGAGTAAAGTCATGATGAGAGAGCCCAGGTGGAACGCAATGGATTGGTGGTCTTTGGGGATGGCCTGTGCGGCTGTGCTTGTGGTTCTGCTAGCACGCTAGCTGCTCTGGGAGCCGCAGCTGGCTTTCCACGGTGGGTATTCCTGTAGCCAGCGCGAGCATGAAGAAAAATGCCCCCGCCCAACGATGTGGGCGGGGGCATAGCGCCACAAAGCTGTAGAGGGTTATTTCTCCATCAGCTCAGCCTGCAGTTGATTGGCCTCTTCGGTGAGAGCCTTGAGGGTCTGCTCGATGTCAG
>CAYLRT010000081.1:0-1340 GCA_964385885.1 uncultured Anaerolineales bacterium
GTGGCGACCTCTCTGAATGCCTCGGTGGCGGCCTCGGTCTGCCTCTATGAGGCCCGCCGCCAGCGGGCCGAGCGTGACCTGTGATAGGTATAGGAGGGATGCTATGGCAATGACGATCGAGATGTTGTTGCAACGTATCCTGGCAAAGATCCCAGGGGCACCCCTGGAGGATACGGTGGACACCGTCAAATGTGGTGATGTGGCCCAGGAGCTGACAGGGGTTGTGACCACTTTTCTCGCCAGTTATCAGGTGATCAACCGCGCCGTGGAGCTAGGCGCTAATCTGATCATCACCCATGAGCCCACCTTCTACAACCATCGGGATGAGGTAGCATGGCTGGCGGGGAACCCCGTCTATGAAGCTAAACGCCAATTACTCGAGACGCATGGGATCGTGGTGTGGCGCTTCCACGACCATTGGCACCGCCACCGCCCCGACGGCATCCTCACCGGCGTGGCGCGGGCATTAGGCTGGGAGTCCTATGCCACCGAGGGGATGGGACCTTTCTTCCGCGTCCCGGCGACAACGGTGGGGACACTGGCCCAGACACTCAAGGCGCGTCTGGGGATCTCTGTCGTGCGGGTGGTGGGTGATCTGGAGACCCCCTGCCGTGGTGTCGCGGTGCTCCCCGGCGCGGCGCCGGCCTCATGGCAGATGGAGGCCCTGGCGCGCGAGGATGTGGACGTGGTGGTGGTCGGTGAGGTCCGGGAGTGGGAGACCTCGGAATATGCCCGTGATGCGGTAGCGGAGGGAAATGCCAAGGCCCTTATCGTCCTGGGACACGCCAACAGCGAAGAACCGGGCATGGCCTACCTGGTGGAGTGGTTGCGGCCACTCGTGCCACCTGAAATTCCAATCACGCATGTGCCGGTGGGGGATGCTTTTGTCTATGTTTAAGGGTGAAAGCAGATTCTCTGACTGTGCCGAGGTCGGGGCGCGGACTCTAACCAAGCTGACTCGATGGCTGTGGCCTGTCTGCGCCGTAGGATTGATCCTGTTGGGGTGTCGGGGGCCTGGGCCTGCTGCCACGCCAATGCCTGTACCCTCCGCCACGCCGAGCCCCTCGGTGGTGCCCACACAGCCGCCACCGACGGCTACCGTGACGCCATCGGTGACCGTGGTGCGCGTGGACCCAACGCAGGGCTACCAGACCATGGATGGCATCGGCGCATGTACCTATACCTTCCCCTACGCCAATGACCTGGGCTGGGATTGGGAGGCGGTGAAGTTCGTCTTTGATGAGCTTGATCTGGCTTACCTCCGACTGGCGCCCTGGCTGGGGTGGTGGGAGACCGCCAACGACAATGAGGACCCTTACACCATCAATTGGGAGGGCTTC
>CAYLRT010000081.1:1440-13304 GCA_964385885.1 uncultured Anaerolineales bacterium
AACTACATTCCGGCAGGCGCGCGCCTGGTGGAGAGTGTGCCGGATGATGGTCGCTTGCTCACACTGGCTTTTGCCAGGCCCGATGGGGCGTATACTTTGATCGTCTTGAATACGGCTCGCGAGGGGATGACCTTTCGTGTCACGGGTGTTGAGGGGGCCTTAAGGACTGCCGTGACGACCACGGCTGATCACTACGAGGCAGTGACCTCAGTGACGGATGGGGGGGAGATCATCGTGCCGGCCGAGAGCCTTACGAGCCTCATCATCGAGTGAGCTGTATATTCAGAGAACTTGCAGAGGAGGTGGGGTCTATGCCGCTGAATCGGTCCTCAACCCTTGAGGTATTCTGGGATCCAGAGCAGCCGCCCGAGGCACGGGCCCGTGAGCTTGTCTCACATATGACGCTGGAGGAGAAGGTGTCGCAGATGGTCTACGCGGCACCGGCTATTGAGCGCCTGGGGATCCCGGCATACAACTGGTGGAATGAGTGTCTGCACGGTGTGGGGCGGGCCGGCATTGCCACCGTCTTTCCCCAGGCGATCGGGATGGCGGCGAGCTGGGATACGGAGCTGATGCACAGGGTGGCGGTAGCTATCTCCGATGAGGCGCGGGCGAAACACCATGCGGCTCTCGGCGACGATGGTAGCTCGGCACAGTATTACGGACTCACCTTCTGGTCGCCCAACATCAACATCTTCCGTGATCCACGCTGGGGGCGCGGCCAGGAGACCTACGGCGAGGACCCTTACCTGACGGCGCGCATGGGAGTGGCTTTCGTCAAGGGCCTGCAGGGTGATGATCCGCGCTACCTCAAGGTGGTGGCGACGCCCAAACACTTCGCGGTACACAGCGGGCCCGAGCATGAGCGGCATCACTTCAACGCCGAGGTCAGCGCGCGTGATCTGTGGGACACTTATCTGCCGGCATTCGAGGCGTGTGTGCGGGAGGCCGGGGCCTATTCCGTGATGGGGGCCTACAACCGTACCAACGGGGAGCCTTGTTGTGCCAGCCCCACCTTGCTTCAGCGTATTCTGAGGGAAACCTGGGGCTTTGCGGGATATGTGGTGTCGGACTGTGGCGCGATCCGTGATATCTACGCCCATCACAAAGTAGTGGAGACTCCGGAGGAGGCCGCAGCCGTGGCCGTCAAGAATGGCTGTGACCTGAACTGTGGCGAGGCGTACAGGGCATTGCTGGCTGCGGTGGAGAAAGGCCTTATCGACGAGGCAACGATTGACCGCGCGGTGGAGCGCCTGTTCGTCGCCCGGATCAAGCTGGGGATGTTTGATCCGCCGGAGCGGGTGCCCTATGCGCAGATCCCGGCAGAGGTGAACGATTGCCCCGAGCATCGGGCGCTGGCGCTGCGCATGGCGCAGGAGTCCATTGTGCTTCTGAAGAACGAGGATGGCGTCCTGCCGCTCTCGAAAGAGATCCGGAAGATCGCGGTGATTGGCCCAAACGCCGATGATCCTCTTGTGCTGCTGGGTAACTATCACGGGACACCGTCATCCTCAGTGACTCCCCTGGAGGGGATCAAGCGGAAGGTGGGGGCTACCGCAGAAGTGGTCTACGCCAAAGGGTGTGAGATCCGCAGCGACGATACATCGGGTTTCTCCGCGGCCCTGGCGGTGGCGCGCGACGCTGATGTGATTGTGGCGGTGGTGGGTCTATCGCAGCTTATCGAGGGAGAAGAGGGGCAGCGGGAAGGGGTCGCCGGAGGGCAACGGAGCAGCGGGGACCGTGAAACGCTCGAGCTGCCCGGCGTGCAAAGGGAGCTCCTGCAGGCACTGTATGAAACAGGTCGACCGCTGGTGGTGGTGCTGATGAACGGCAGCGCAGTGGCTGTCAACTGGGCTGCTGATCACGCTGCTGCCATCGTGGAGCTGTGGTATCCGGGCGAGGAGGGGGGCACGGCCCTGGCGGACGTGCTGTTTGGCGACTACAATCCTGCAGGTCGCTTGCCGGTGACCTTCTATGAGTCTGTGGATCAGCTTCCGCCCTTCCGCGACTATGCAGCCGAGGGTCATACCTATCGATACTTCCGGGGCAAGCCATTGTATCCTTTCGGCTATGGTCTCAGCTACACAAGTTTTGCCTATGATGGACTTGTCCTGAGCGATTCGACGTTATCGCCTGGCACTGCCCTTACAGTGCGCGTCACGGTCAAGAACGTTGGCGGGCGGGCAGGTGACGAGGTGATCCAGCTCTACCTGGCCGATACGGAGGCAACGGTGCCGGTGCCCCTGCGGCAGTTGGTAGGCTTCCAGCGTATCCACCTGGCGGCAGGCGAGGCTCAGGAGGTGAGCTTCACGGTTACACCGCGACAGATGAGTGTGGTGCTGGAAGACGGACGACGCGCGGTTGAGCCCGGACGGTTTACCCTTTTCGTGGGCGGCGGGCAGCCGGGGACGGGGGCGTCAGGTGTGAGTGCATCATTTGAGGTGGTGGGGGATAGTATCTGGATGGTCCCTGCGTCATAGGAAGAATCACGAAGGGCCGTAAGGGAACCTACGGCCCTTCGTGGAGAGATCGGCCTGATGCTTCGATGGGCGTAGGGCAGTTGGGAGGCATGCATCCATGTCCGAGCCAGAGGGGCGGGAACGCTTTGCGGGAGAGTCTGCCCAGGAACGCCAGCGGGTGATGTCGCGTCGGCTGGTGGATGCCCTGGAGACGGAGCGACAGCGCCTGGCACGCGAGCTGCATGATGATATTGGGCAGTCGCTGACTCTGATCAAACTGCGGCTGCAGGCTGTGCAGCAATTGCCGCCAGAGATGGATCCATCTCCGCAGCTCGAGGCGGTGATCAAGGCTGTGGAACATACCCTCGAACGCGTGCGAGCGCTGTCGCAGGACCTGCGACCAGCGGTGCTCGATGACCTGGGGTTAGTCCCTGCTCTGCGCTCCTACATCCAGCGTCTCTGCCAACATTCTGGGCTGGATATCCAGTTCTACGCCGACCCCCTTGCGCGCCTTGATGGTGAGGTGGAGACCGCCTGCTTTCGTATCGTTCAGGAGGCGCTCACGAATGTGCTCCGCCACGCCCAGGCCCGGCATGTGAAGGTGACTTTGCGTCGAGATGGCCAGGATCTTCTGGTGCAGGTCCGCGACGATGGCGTGGGCTTTGATCCGGCCGTTGCTCGGACGGCGGCCACTGCTGGCGGCAGCTTTGGGATTCTGGGCATGGCGGAGCGTGCGCAGCTGGTGGGCGGTGAACTGCATATTGAGTCCAGCCCGGGCAAAGGATGTACTGTCACGGTGCGGTTTCCCCAGGTGGTGCGTACGCCGGTGAAAAGAAGCCACCCCGAGGTGCAGGGGAAGGCCCGGGTGCTGCTGGCCGAGGATCATACATTGGTTCGGTCCGGGTTCCGGGCCCTGTTAGAGCAGATGGCCGATGTGATTGTGATCGGCGAGGCAGGTGACGGGCGCGAGGCGTTGGCACGGGTCGCGGAGCTGCAGCCTGATATTGTGCTGATGGATATCGCTATGGCAGGGCTGAATGGTTTGGAGGCTACCGCGCGCATCGTGCATGATCATCCGGGGACGCGCGTGGTGATGCTCTCCATGCATGCCGATCAGGAGTACGTGGCACAGGCGCTGCGGGCGGGCGCCGCGGGCTATTTGCTCAAAGATGTGGATGCCAGGGAATTGGAGCGGGCACTGCATGCCGTGCTGCGTGATGAGATCTATCTTTGTCCCGCCATCTCACGGCAGGTGATCGAGGACTATGTGCACCATATGGATGAGATACCCACCCCGCTCGACCGTCTTACGTCGCGCCAACGTGAGGTGCTCCAGCTTATCGCCGAGGGCCACACTACCCAGGAGATCGCCACGATCCTCGGGGTGAGTGTCAAGACCGTACAGACCCACCGGCTGGATATCATGGAGCGTCTGCAGATCTTCGATATTGCTGGGCTGGTGCGGTTTGCTCTGGCGTCTGGATTGGTGACCTCGGGCTAGGCCTTGCGTTTAACCGACCGTAGTCTTTTTCTCTTGTGACACCTCCTTGCTGTCCGGGGAGCGACGGTCTCAGACCTTTCCCCCTGTCTTCTCAGGTTTTTCCCTATTGACGATCCGTTGGCAGCCCTTTAGCATAGATTGTAGCCGGCCAAATGGGTTTGGGCGGGCAGGGCGTCTAGCCTTGATATGCTACCCCCCTCTGGAAGGGATTGATGACGATCCGATTGCTATTGGTTGATGATAATCTCCAGTTTCTTGAGATGCTGGAGGCCTTCCTGACAGTGGAGTCGGATATGGTTGTCCTGGGACGGGCTGGAACAGCCCACGAGGGTGTGGAGAGGGCGCGTGCACTGCGGCCAGATATTGTCCTCATGGACCTGGCGTTGCCGGATGCCAGTGGTCTGGACGCAGCGCGACAGATTAAGGAAGAAAACCCCAATATCAAGGTGATGGTCCTGACGCTGTATGACAACGCGCAGTATCGGGCGGCAGCGCAGGAGTTGGGTCTGGAGGGCTATATCGTTAAGCCTGATCTGTTTGATCAGCTCAAGCCGGCTCTACGCGCACTGGCCTCTGATCGTCTCACTGTCGAGGGTGGGCAAGCGAGGGGAGATGCCCTGAGGACGGTTCTCGTAGTGGATGATTCGCCGACCATGCGCAGGATGGTGATTGCTGCTTTGCGTTCGCTCCCGCAGGTGCGTTTCATCCAGGCGGGGAGCGGATTGGAGGCAATCGAGAAGCTAGCCCTAACACCGGTCCACGTGATCGTACTTGATCTGAACATGCCAGATATACATGGATTAGAGGTGTTGCGTTTTGTGCGACAGCAGCCCAGGTATTGTGAGTTGCCTGTCGTGATATTAACAACGCAAGACGATGAACGCTCGCGTGCTGATGCCATGGCGGCAGGGGCCTCGCGCTATATGACGAAACCCTTCAAGCCTCCCGAATTGGTGCAGACGGTCACAATGTTGCTGGAGAGCCAATATGGCTGAGGATCTGAATAACATCTTTGCTGAGTTCATGGATGATTACTACGCAGAGTGCGATGAGCACTTGTCCGCTCTGCGTCGTGACCTCCTGGCTCTGGAGGACGCTCGCAGAGCGGAAATGCCATTGCCCGATTCATCCCTTGAGGATGCCTACCGGCGGCTCCATACTCTCAAGGGGTTGTCGGGAATGGTGGGGGTGGGAAGAGCTGAACGGGTGGCGCATGCGATGGAGGATGTTGTACGGGCCCTCCGCGATCATCGTCTCGATCTCACGCCTGGGGCCGTTGACAGCTTGTTCGATGGCGTGAAGATGCTGGAGCAGATTCTTGCCTCCCATCGCGCGGGCGCAGCCCCCCCTGAGATCGAAGGGCTCCTGGCGCAGATAGAGGCCCTGTTGCCCTCTGTTGCTGCGACGCGCTTCCTTGACCAGGGAACCAGGGAAGAGGAGATGCTGTTGGAGAGCGCACCGGCACTATCCGTCGAACCAGAGCCTGAGGATGTGGCGGTGCAGGCTCCGATAGGTGAGAAGGAGGCACAGCTTTGGCGTTTCATCTTTATCCCGTCCGCGGACCTGGCGCGGCAGGGATATAGCGTGGACTGGGTCAGGCAGCAGTTGCTGCAAATGGGGACACTGGAACAAGCTATGCCGTTAGCCACAGAGGACGGGGGAGTTCAGTTTGAGTTCCTGGTGCGGACGGCTGCGTCACCTGAGGCCTTTGCCCCCTTGACAGAGGCTGGAGTAACGTGGGCTCTTGTGGAGGGGCCCCAGCCCTCATCTCCTCCAGCGCCTGTCCCATCTGGGGCCTCTCGGGAGCTCCCCTCAGAGTCCGAGGAAGAGCCTCGTCCACCCGGGGCGGCTGTTGCTTCGTTGCTTCGCCCTTCCAGCATGGTGCGCGTTGATTTAGGGCGGCTGGATGAGTTGATGCAGATCGTGGGCGAGATGGTGATCACACGTTCGCGGTTGGTGGAATGCCTGGAGAGAGCAGGGAAGATGCTTCCCCGGACTGAGCAGCAGGAGTTAGGGGAGATCAACGATACGCTGGGCAGGCACCTGCGGGATCTGCGGGAGCGCACTATGCGTATTCGCATGGTGCCCGTCGGCGAGATCTTCGATCGGATGCGCTTTGTTGTGCATGACCTGATGCGCGAACTCAACAAGCCGGTAGACCTGATACTGGAGGGACAGGAGACGGAGGTAGATAAGCTGCTGGTGGAGCGCATGATGGATCCGTTGCTTCACCTGGTGCGCAACGCACTCAGTCATGGTATAGAGGATCCCGAGACGCGCGAGGCGCTTGGCAAACCGGAGAGAGGCCGGGTGGTATTGCGAGCTGCTGCTGAGGGCGATCTGGTGTGCATTGAGGTCGAGGATGATGGCCGTGGCATTGACCTTGGGGCGGTTACCGCCCGTGCGCGAGAGCGTGGACTCTTGGGACCTGATGAGACGGTCACGCCAGACACTGTGTTGGACATCCTCTGTGCGCCTGGTTTTTCCACACGCACCGAGTCGGATTTGACAAGCGGCCGTGGGGTTGGTCTCTCTGTGGTGCGCGACGCCGTGGAAGATCTGGGAGGGCATCTGGACCTGACATGGGAGGAGGGGCAGGGGACACGTTTTGTGATTCGACTGCCACTCACCCTGGCGATCCTGGATGCCCTGCTCGTATCCGTGAGGGGCGAGACCTTCGCGGTACCCCTTTCAGCAGTCCGGGAGGTAAGAGAGGTCAACGTGGAGATGTTCACCGAAGTTGGCGGGGACACAATCCTGCCCTATCGTGGGCGAGCGCTACCGGTGCTGTTCCTGAGTGAGGCCTTTGGTCTTGGACGTCCTGCTGAGGCAGCTCTTCAGATGCTGGTGGCTGGTACAGGCAGACAGCACTACGGCCTCGTGGTAGATCGTGTGGTAGGTCGGCGTGAGATTGTGGTCCGAGCATTGGATGATCCTTTGGTTGCGGTACAGGGGATCGCTGGGGCAACAGATCTAGGCGACGGTCGCGCGGTTCTGATCCTCGATGTGGTTTCCTTGGCGAACGGGGGGATGTATGAGCGAGGGAATGGCGTCCTACATTCTGTTTAAGCTGGGCGAGACGACCTTTGCCGTTGCGAGCACAGTAGTTCAGGAGCTCCAGTTGGTTGAGGGCATTACACCGGTGCCCAATGCCGCTTCGTATGTGGAGGGGATCGTGCTGGTACGAGGTCGCGTGGTGCCGGTGATCAATTTGCGCGCGCGCTTTGGGATGCCGCGCATCCCCTGGGATCAACAGGCACGTATCATCGTGCTCGATATCAAAGGGCGGAAAGTTGGGCTGTTGGTGGATGCCGCGCGTGAATTCCTGGAGATCTCGGGGAAGGATGTGCAACCGCCACCTGATACTGTCTCTGGGGTCAGTACGCAACTCCTGGAGGGTGTGGTCGTCTTGGAGGATGATCGTCTGGTTTTGATCCTTGACATTGAAGAGCTTCTGAGCGCTTCGGAGGCCGAGGTGCTCCCCAGACATAAGGAGGTAGAGCAATGAGCTTCTGGCGAGGCAATCGGAAACGTGGAGCGGAGAAAGGTGTGAACGGTGAGACCCTGGAGGACACACGGGCGGCGATAGAGGCGGTGCACGAGGTTGATCGGATAGCGGCCCAGGCAGTGGGTGTCACCCAGGGACAACAGCAGTCCCTGACCCTGATCCAGGCAGATGCTGAGGAGCTGGCGGCCTCTGTGGAAGAGACAAATACGCGTTTGAATTCGATCGCGGCCTCTGCAGAAGAGCTGGCGTCCTCGCTCAATCAGACTGCCGCTTCAGTCGAGGGAATGCTAGGCGTGGCTGACGATTGTGCCAGCGGAATTGAGGAGACGGCTGCCGCAATTGAGGAGATAGACCGCTCAATCGCCAATGTGGCTGATACCGCAGAGGATTTGGCAACCTCTGCGGACGAGACGGCGACTTCGATGGATGAGATGGCAGCATCAGTGGCGCAGGTCACAAGGGACACCGATGCTCTTGTAGGTCTGGTGAGTGAGAGTGCCGCAGCGGCGGAGGAGCTGGCCCGCTCCATCCAAGAGGTAGCTGAGAGCGCCGACGAGGTCTCATCTGCGTCAGAGGAAGGGCTCTCTGCTCTCACAGAAATGGGGGCTACGGTCGAACAAGTAGCCGCAATGCAAGAACAGCTCAAGGATCTCATTGATGATACCGTTGTCAGTGTTGAACAGCTTGCGCGATCTATCGATGGTGTAGCTCGCAACGCCAGCAGCATTGAGAGAGCGATGCTTGATGCAGCGACGGCTTCTGAACAGCTCGGCGCCTCTGTGGATTCCGTGGCGAAGCTGGCGCAGACAGCGAAGACGCGCACCCAACAGATCAGCCAGGACGTGGAGACGGGTGGTGCAGTGGCTCGTCGCAGCATACAGGGGTTCGAGAGGGTGCGCGCGTCCGTGGCGCACTCGGTGACAGTCATACACAAGGTAAATCAGCTCGCCGAGGATATTGGATCCATTGTGGAGACAATCGGTCTGATTGCAGAGCGCACCAATTTGTTATCACTTAATGCCTCGATTGAGGCGGCTCGTGCGGGTGAGGCGGGCCGTGGCTTCTCCGTGGTCGCTGAGGAGATCCGCCGCCTGGCTGATCGTTCCGCTGCTGCCACCACCGATATCGCCAATATTGTGAAAGAGGTGCAAACAGCTACAGAAGAGGCGGTTGCGGTCTCGGAGGAGGGGTTGCGGGTGGCCGAGGAAGGGCAAGAATTGGCTGCACAAGGGCTGGCCGGGGTGGATCAGATCTTGAGTGGCATGCGCATGACAACCGAGCTGGTCACACAGATCTCCGATGCGGTACAGGAGCAGCGTGCCGCAACCCAGGGAGTGGTTCAGGCTGTGCGACTGACGAGCGATGAAGTGCATCAGGTGTCGCTGGCCACGAAGGAGCAAGCTCAGGCGGCAGCCAATATCGTGGAAAACGTGAGTCAGGTGCGACGGACAGCTCAGGAGACAGCTAGCGCTATAGAGCGACAGGGGGAGGGTATTCGGGATCTCATCAAAGGTGCGCAGCATGCCGCAACCATGGCGGCACGGGTGCGGGTGGCCACGTCAGAACAGGCCACTGCCGCAGACCAGATAGCCCAGCTCACCACCTCTGTGAAAGGCAGCACTGACTCCACCGGCAAGGCACTCATTGAGCAATCGAAGGCGATTGAACAAGTAACTCTGGAGGCGCAGCACCTGGCGAAGATGTCCGCAGAGATCAGCCGGGCAGTGCGTGAGCAATCGCAGGCGGTTGAGCAGATTGCAAAGGCGGTCGGCGAGATGCGCCGTCGAGCTCAGGAGGTGGGTCGGGCGGCGGCAGAGCAGGCGCAGGCTTTGCAGCAGATGATCCCGGCTGTCCAGCACGTCTCGCAGCAAACCGCGATCATCGAGCGTGAAGGTCAAGGGCATGCCAGAGCTCTCTCGCATCTGGTGCGACGTGTGAACGAGATGCGTGCGGCCGTCGAGCGGCAGGTTGAGTCTTGGATGAAAGTGCAGGAGACGATTGGGCGTGCTGTGCAGTCTCTCCGGGCGTTGGAGGCTCGGATCCTCCATCTGCGTTGATATTGGTAGTTACGTAATGCTGCTTTCGATCTTGCTGTCCGCTGGATCTCCCTCTTGGTTCAACGTGAACAGAGGGTACGTCTCTATCATTGCTCCATTATGAGTGAAGGACCGCTAGCTGTTGGCGCGGTGTTTGCATTTTGTGATGTAGCTCCCTAATAAATGGTGCGCATGATGTGGGATGACTTATGATGAGATCTCGTTCCAGGGTCCAGGATTTCGAGGAGAAGGCATTTAACCTGCTGCGGGATCTGATCTATGCGCGCACGGGGCTTTATTATGGAGATGATAGGTGTGAGCTACTGGAAGAGAAACTGGCGCCACTGGTCGCCGAGCGTGGGTTCAATTCGTACCTGGACTATTATCGCTGTCTGAAGGATGGTACGTGCGCTGCCCTCGAGTGGCAGCGGCTTATTGATGCGATAACGGTGCAGGAGTCATACTTCTGGCGAGAGATGGGCCAGGTTCATGCACTGGTCGAGGAGATCGTGCCCGCCTACGTGGCTCAGCACCCAGGGCAGACGTTACGGATCTGGAGCGCCGCCTGTGCGACGGGCGAAGAACCCCTGACTATTGCCATGGCCCTGGAGGAGGCGGGGTGGTTCGCAAGGGCCTCCATTGAGATCGTGGCGAGCGATATCAGTGCCGCGGCGCTGGCGAGGGCGCGCCGTGGATGGTATCGAGCCCGCGCGTTCCGTAACCTTCCACGGACCCTCCAACGGAAGTACTTCACGCCGGTGAACGAGGGCTGGCAGGTCCTTCCGGCACTGCAGCGACGGATCCAGTGGCGTCAAGCCAACCTGGTGGTGCGTGAGGAGATCCTGGACTTGGCGACCGCACCGGTCATTTTCTGTCGTAATGTGTTTATCTATTTCTCTCGGGAGATGGCCAGGCGCGTGGTGGAACTCTTTGCGGAGCAGATGTCGGCACCTGGTTATCTCTGTTTGGGGGCGGCGGAGTCACTGTTTCGAGTCACCACAGCTTTTCGCCTGGAGCAGATTGGGGAGGGGCTGATCTATGTCAAAGCCACCTAGAGGTGTGATCCGCGTGCTGGTGGTCGATGACTCGGCCTATGTGCGCAAAGTCGTCAGGACGATCCTGATGACGAGCCCCCTTATCAAGGTGGTGGGAACAGCCCGAGACGGTGAGGAGGCATTGGAGCAAGTCGAGGCACTTAGCCCTGATGTCGTGTTGCTTGACCTGATGATGCCCCGTCTTGACGGTGTGGGGTTCCTACGCACACAGATGAAGCGATGCCCAATACCCGTCCTGGTGTTGAGCATCGCCAGTGAACACAGCGAGATGGCCCTGGAAGCTCTCGATGCCGGAGCGATCGATTTGATCCAGAAGCCAACGGCCTTGGCGTCAGAGCAATTGTACGATCTTGCCCAGGAGCTGATCGAGAAAGTGAAGCAGGTTGCTATGATAACCCCTCGCTCGGCCCCGCCGCTCTGTGAGGAGAGACGGCCACTGCGGATACTGCCAGCTTCGGGACATGCCCATCGGGTGGATGCAGTGGTGATAGGGGCCTCGACCGGAGGCCCACATGCCCTTCGTCAGGTGATCTCCCAGTTGCCCGCTGATCTCGCGGTGCCTGTAGCGATTGTACTTCACATGCCGCCGGGGTATACGGAGCTTTATGCACGGCGACTGGATCGTATCACTTCGCTGGCAGTTAAGGAGGCCGAAGAAGGTGAGCCCATGGAACCCGGCAAGGTTCTGATCGCCAAGGCGGGTCGCCACTTGGTGTTGAGGAAGAGATCTCCCGGGGAAGTGGTGGCGCATTTGGACTCTCAGCCCTCAGATACGCCTCATCGTCCCTCAGTGGATGTCCTCTTCCAATCGGCAGCTCAAGTCTACGGCGATCGCGTGTTGGGAGTGGTTATGACGGGCATGGGCGCGGATGGGGCACAGGGTGCCGCCTGGATTAAGGCACAAGGGGGGATGATCTTCACCGAAGCGGAAGAGACTTGTGTGGTCTATGGAATGCCTCGCGCCGTAGTCGAACTTGGCCTGAGCGATCGGGCGGTTCCTCTTCATGATCTGGCCTCGACGATCATGGAAGTGGTTTGATTGAAAGCTGTCCTCCAGAGGGATGTACTGCGGTGGTTGTGCATGAGCCCGGAAGGGTCCTCTCGCAAGAAGACGCTGCGCTGTGGCCAGCTTGCCCGACCGTAGCATCACTTCTCCTCTCTGCCCCTCTGTCACGACGTTGAGAACCATGGTGGCATTTCGTTCCCTTCTGAGATTGTCACAAAAGTGGTAGGGGAGGCGGTGACTGTCACCTCTATCAAGGCCCTTTCCGAGAGCCACCACCGCAAGCGATGGGCCGCGTACGC
>CAYLRT010000082.1:0-10912 GCA_964385885.1 uncultured Anaerolineales bacterium
GCGTACACCACGCCAGGGATCGGGGCCGGAGGACGGTGGTCCGCCTCATAGTGCTCCTTGAACGTCTGCGTCTGCGCCCCAATGTAGGGCCGCTGGTTATCCATCATGCGGTTGAGCAGACGTAGCTGCATCTCTGCCAGGACATCGGCGTAGGCCGGGTCGGTGAAGAGATTGGTGAGTTCATGCGGATCGTTGACCAGGTCGTAGAGCTCCCCATAGCCCAGGTGCGGGAAGTGGACGTATTTCCACTCGCGCGTGCAGACCATGGCGACGTAATCCCGGGAGCCTGGATCCAGCGGACCGTGCATCCGAGGGTTGAGGCGCAGATCGATCTCCGAGAAGGCATCCTCGCGCCAATCGTCGATATTGCCCTCGGCCAACCCCACCAGGCTGCGCCCCTGCATCGCCGGCGGCGGGTCCACACCCGCCACGTCCAGGGTCGTCGCCGGCAGGTCAATCGACTCCACCGGCGCATCACAGACGGTGCCCGGGGTGAACAGCGGCGGATAGCGGATGATGTACGGCACCCGCACGGTCACATCGTAGAACGTCACACCGCTCTTGTGCAGCAAGTGGTGATCCCCCAGGAGATCGCCATGATCGCTGGTAAATGCGATCATGGTCCCCTCCAGCAGCCCCCGCCGCTCCAGCGTCTCCAGGAGCCGACCGATCTGGTCATCCACCAGGGTCACGTTGCCGTAGTAGTGGGCGATGATCTCACGCAGCTCGCGCTCAGTCAGCCGATCGTAGCCACGCTCACGCTGCAACTGCCTCTGAGGCGGTTTGGCCTCCAGCTCTCCCTCGCGCCACACCGGGCCCGGGACCTCGTCTGGGTCATACAGGGTGTCATACGGCTCAGGGGGGTCGAAGGGGAAATGCGGGTTGCAGAAGGAGACCCACAGGAAGAACGGCGCCTGGCTATCGTAACGCTCCAGCCAGCGGACCGCCCGGCGCCCGATAAAGGCGTCAATCGTGTGCTCCACGGGCAGCGCCTGCGTGTACGTGCCAAACGGCCCAACCGGCCCCTTTGCCTGATGCTGCAGCCCGTCCAGACCCCGCGCTCTGAGATACTCGATATACTGGTTATTGGCGTCGGCCTTGCCCTCCACAAGATCCAGATAGGTGAAGCCGAAGGGGCCCCACTTGGGCATCATGTGCATCTTGCCGATGGCCGCCGTCACGTAACCGGCACCCCGCAGCGCCTGCATGAACGTGTGCTGCTGCTCGTGGGGCGGGAGGCCCACACAGTTGATGTTGCAGCCATGCTCCGAGCAGTAGCGTCCTGTCATCAGCGCCATGCGCGATGGCATACACATGGGATTCTGGACATAGCCGCGTGCGAAACGCACCCCCTCATGGGCCAGACGATCCATGTGAGGGGTACGGATCACCGGGTTGCCATAGCAGCCCACACAGTCGAAACGCTGCTCATCGGTCGTGATCCACAGGATGTTGGGGCGTTCACGGCTCACAGCCTGATCCTCCATGCCTTCACCAGCGACGGTCAATATCGAAGGGGACGACGTCGGCCGTCTCCATGTACCAGGTCAGCATCCGCTCCTTCAGCGTCCGCAGCACCTCGGCGTAGGCAGGGTCATCGATCAGGTTGTGCAACTCCTGAGGATCACGCCGCAGGTCATACAGCTCATCCTGCTCGTAGAGGCGACGGATGTACTTGAACTCTCGGGTGCGACACATCGCCGCCTTGGTATGCCACGGAGCGTCGTCGGAGATCTGATGCTTGATACGGGGCCAGTAGAGGCTGACCGATGGGTCCTCCCTCCCAGCCACCGAGGGAAGCTCCATCGCCTGCCGCTCGCCCTTCAGACGCCCTCCCTCGCTGAAGATCGCGTCACGGTGCTCGTCAGTCTCACCAGTGAGCACCGGCACCAGGCTGCGCCCAAAGTGCCAGTACCCGGGTTCGATGCCCGCCAGGTCGTAGACCGTCGCCGGGAAATCCACCAACTCCACCAACGCCTCGCTGACACGAGCCGCCACGGGCACATCGCGCGGCGGCTTGACGATGAAGGGCACCCGCACCAGGGCATCCTCGAACGTGTTCTGGGTCTTCTCCACGATGCCATAGTCGCCGGTGTAGTCGCCGTGATCGGCAAAGACAAAGACAGCGGTGTCATCGTAGAGCCCGGCTTCCTTGAGCGCATCTATCAACAGCCCAAATTGATGATCCAACCGGGCGCACATACCATAGTACACCGCCCGCAGCTCCTGCCAGCGCTCCTCCGTCCACCCCTGCAGGTTCTGGGCCTGGTAGATCGCATGCAGCAGCGAGGACTTGGCCGACCAGTCCTCCGGCGTCGGCGCTCGGGCGGGCACCCGACTGCGGTCAATCAGGCTATACCATGGGTCCTCCACCCCATAGGGCGGGTGAGGGTAGGTCAGAGGCAGAAAGATACACAAAGGCCGATCCGTGGGCGCATGGCGGATGAAGTCAATCGCGCCCAGCACGTTGGCCCAGTCACCATCATAGTAGATCTCCTCGCCGCCGGTATCCAGACGACCCACGTAGAACGAGTAATAGGTATCGCTCCCTGGCTCGCCCCGCCACTCCTGCTCACGGTCCGTCATCCACATGGGTTTGGGCGGACGCTCCGGCCGGTACTTGATATCGCAGTGCTGGTCGTAGCCATCCTGCCCCGGCACCAGATCGTTCTTGCCTCCCCACCAGACGAAGTAGCCATGCTCCCGCAGGACGCGCAGCAGGTTGGGCTCCCCCTCACGGCTGCGGAGCATGTAATGCATCGTGCGGTGTCCATGGACGTGAGGGTACCACCCCGTCATGAAACTGCAGCGGCTGGGAGTGCACACCGTGTTCTGGCAGGCCGCCACGCGGAACGAAACCGCATCGCTCTCCACCAGACGATCCAGGTTGGGCGTCACAGCCGCCGGGTTCCCCAGATGTCCCATGACGTCACCGCGCCACTGATCGGGATTGAAGATCAGGATATGAGGATGCTTGCGTGCCATTGTCGCTGGACCTCCTCGCTTATGATGGGTTTACGCGTGCAAACTGATCACGGATGAAGGGCCATGCCCCCGCTTTGTAGTAGCGATGGCCCCCCTCGCCAACATAGAGGGAGCACCGCTTTGGCACGCCAGCCACCTGGTAGACGCGACGCAGGCGCTCGAAGGCCAGGCGCGTGTGCTCGATGGGGAAGATTGGGTCCCCTTGCCCGGAGATGGCCCGGAAGGCACGCGGTGCGATCAGGCCTGCCACATCATACATCTCTCCCAGACGCAGGATGCCCGGCACATAGTTGCACTCGCAGTGATGAATAGAGCCAATGCTTCCCACAAAGGTACAGAAGTAGCTGCTGGGCACTGCCACCGCGATGCGCGTATCGCAGGCCGCGGCGAAGAGCGACACTGTCCCTCCACCCGAGTTACCGGTGATCGCGATGCGGGCCGGGTCCACCTCCTGGGTGGCCAACGCCCAGTCGATGAGACGCGAGATGTCCCAGACGCGGTCCCCGATGGGGGTACGTCCGATCAACAGGTCGTGCAGCAGCAGCGTACGACACGAGGAAAGCCGCCCCTCGGCCATATCCTGCGCCGTGCGCGTCTCACCGAAGCCCCGCGTCGTCGGGGCGATGGTCAGATATCCCTCCATCACGGCCTGCACAGCGATGTCGCGCTCTCCCTCGGCGATGGAGCGACGCTCCGCCTCCGAGCGAGCCAGCCCCACATAGATGTGTGGATGGTTATGCCCGTGAGGGGTCAGGACCAGAGGCAACGGCCCAGCGCTTCCCACCGGCCGCAACAGGTAAAAGGGAAGCGGGACCGTGGGCTCCACCCACAGACGCCACGACTCCCGCACATAGGCCCCCAGGTCCTCCACCTCCAACTGCTCGGCATGCGGCTCGTAACCCGCCAGCGCCTCGGCGATCACCTCCAACCCCAGGGCCTGTCGGAGACGCGCACGGAACGCAGCCTGCCACGCCAACCATGCCTGGCGGTTGGTAGCACGAAAGGCGAACTCGCCCGGCTGCGCAGCGTCGTACCATGCAGCGAAATGGGCATCCGCATCGAAACTCATAGAGCACCGCCTTCCACACTCACAAGTACCACCCGGATTAGATGTCCCACAGCCCCAGCCGCGCCATCTGCTCAGGCGGCGCCTGCACCTGGCCCAGGGTCTCCCGCAGGGCCCGCTGCATGCGCTGCACCTGCTCCGGCTCACGATCCGCCAGATTGATGCGCTCGTTCATGTCGCTGGGCTTATGGCTGAGCCACGTCGGCTCGGGCCACGACGGGCAGTTGCGCACCGGCCGGCGGCCGTCCTGATACGGCCCCAGATCGTAATGCAGGAATTTCGCCAGGCAATACCCATACCAGTTGAGCGGTGCGTTGCCCTCCACAGGCGACTGATGGAGCACCCAGGTCCCATCGGTGATGGACACGCTCTTGCCGAACTGCCCATAGAGCGCGTAGTCCCGCGTGTGAGCCCTCGCATCCTCCAGGACCGGCAGGAGGCTCACCCCATGCAACGGACGATCGGCACTCATCTCCGGCAGCGGGCGTCCCACGGCCTCCAGGATCGTGGGGTAGAGGTCGACCAACTGGACCAACTGCGAGCGTCGCTCACCATGTGCCAGCGTGGGGTGGGCCACGATCAGGGGAATGTGGCCCACGGCATCGAACTCGTGCGTCTGCAGTTTGCCAATGCGCCCGTGGTCGCCATTGAAGGTGCCATGATCCGTGGTCAGGATCACCAACGTATCCCGCCACAGGTCAAGCCGATCGAGGGCGTCAAACAGATAGCCCAGCCAGTGATCGAGGAAGACCACCTTGGCAGCATACCGCGCTCGATAGGCCAGGAACTGGGACTCCGTCAACACCTCGCGCCACTTACGGTAGGGGGGCGCCGCCGTCATGTCTGGCACGTCGTAGCCCCGCGGGTCGAACATGCGCAGGATCTCCTCGGGGGGATCCCAGGGCTCGTGCGGGTCGAAGATATCCAGGTGCAGATAGAAGTCCTGGTACTCGCTGTGGTTGCGTTCCAGCCAGGCCACAGCGCGCTGAAGGACCTGCGCACCGAAGTAGTCACTCTCCTGGTGGCGCACGTGGTAAACGTTGCGCCAGTGGCGCTCATTCTTGTTCAGCCGATCCCCCTCCGGGCAGGGAAACCCCTCGCGCGGCGCGGTGAACCAGGCATCGGCCTCACACCCGCGCACGAAGTCGAACCCCGTGTACCCCATGTGGTAGTTGCCAGAGCCCTGTTCCCACAGGTGAAAATGATCGCTGATCAGGGTGCTGACCCGATAGCCCTGCGCCACCACGCGCGCGACCGACTGATTGGGCGGGCCTGACACCTGGCGAGGCAGATCCAGATCCTCCTCCTCCAGTGGGCCCCAACCGCGCTCGAGGAACTCATAGCGACCGGTATAGATGTCCCGTCGCGCGGGCATACAGGGCGTACTGCCACAATAACACTGCTCGAAGACTGTCCCTCGCGCCGCCAGGCGGTCCATGTTGGGCGTGGGCACCACCCAATCCGGCGCTTCCGAACTCCAGCACTGATTGAGCGGCAACCCACCGTTGTAAGGGCCGCAATGGTCCCGCCGCAGGGTGTCACACAGGATCAAGATAACGTTCATCTCTCACTCCTTCAGATCCAGCCAATTCCCCCCCAGGGTTAAGCCCCTACCGTGAACGGGGTATCTCTCTCAGGAACGACGGGTCGCGTAGGCCTGGAGCGACGAGCGTCGTGTGGGTGCCAGCCTGGCGCACCCGGCGGCCACAGGTGCTAAGACCTCAGCCGGCACCTGCGCCAGGAACGCCGACGGGCTTAGATCACCGGCAAACATGGCATACGCGGGTTCGAGCAGGGCCCATGCCCCCTCCGGGCCCAACGCCCTGAAGATGAAGAGCGCCAGAGGGGAATGACGCAGATCGAAATCGGTCTCGCTGGCACGACCCAACGCCAGCAGCTTGTAGAGGGTCGATGTCTCATCGACGCCAGCCGCCGCTTCGACCGGAGGGAGCAGTCCCTCAAGCCGGAGACCACCGCCCTCGTCCAGCCCACCAGACAGCAGTGAGATTGGACCATCCCCGCCGCTGACCATCGCCAGCGCTTCCAGCAGCGCAATCGCCACCAGCTTCAGATTCAGGTACTCCCGTCCGATCTGCAGGTTGCGGGTTGCCTGTGCCACCAACTGCGCGTACTGGCTTGGCGGGGGTTCGTCCCGATACTGATGGAAAATCGTCCGGGGATCGAGCTGCGCCAGGAAAGCCGCCATGTCCTGCAATGCACGACGATAGCTGACGACAGAGTAAACCTCCCTCAGCCGCAGGGCGGGGTTCGTCTCCGGTAAGAGCTTCCACGTGTTATCAAGAAAGCGACCGGGGTCCGGCTCGGCGAAGTTCGCCACATCCTGATTGGCGAAGGCCACCGCCCGCTTGATCATGCGCTGGACCTCAGCCTGGGAAAGGCCCAGCCCGTGACGGATGTTCAGCTGGCGCACCCGGCGCGCCAACGCCTCAGGTGCTGTTTCCCCATTCGCGTCAGGCCCGCGAAACGGGATCGTGGCCTCGATGCAGGTCCCCACCCCCACCAATTCCTGGAACGTGAGAAGGTCGGAGAGCACGCGGGCCATCAGCAAGGCGCTCAGGAACTCATTCTGGCCAGACTCTGGCATCAGCCGTTGGCCGGCCTGCAGGCCAAAGAGGCCCAACATCAGCCTCCAGGGCAGATCATGATAGCGAGGCCGAGAGGTCAGGACCAGAGAACCGTCCCCCCGCACGACATAGGGATCCAGGATGACGGCAACGGGTAAGGTGAAGCCCCGATCCACCTGGCAGTACACGACATCATGGAAGAGCGCGGCCAACGTCTGCAGGGGATCCGAGGGGTTGGCCAGGTCGAAGACGTGCTCCAATGTGTGGAAATAGCGGCCGCCAGTGGACATCGCCTGACACACCAGCTCCCCCAATGACCGGATCCGCTCGGCGGGCACCTCGCGTCGCAGCGTGCGAAAGGCGGAGGTCAGCAGCGCCACCGTCCTCTCGATGACTTTCTCCTCAGGCCCCTGCACCTCAGTCCACATCGAAACTCCTTCGCCGAACCCAGACCCCGTCTGTATGGTAGAGAGACGAACCAAATCGTCAACTGCCGCGTCGATCTGGGGCCAACAGGGTCCAGACTCGGCCACGGAAGGGACGCAATAGCCCCAGGAACAGCAGTGCGGCCACCATCCGCCCTATGCCCGAGAGCACGAAATCAGCCCGATAGCCCCACAGGCGGATCACCTGCCCTCCAACCAGCGGGCCCAGGATGTTCGCCACAGCGATCAAGGTGTTATAGCCAGCGATCATGTCCGTCTGGCGCTCCTCACCCACCAGCTCCAACAGCAGGTTGAAGTTCGCAATCTCACGCCCCGCCCATAGGAAACCACTGGGCACCACTACAAAGACCAGTTGCCAGGGCGCCCGCAGGGGCAACCAGATGAAGGGCAGAAACGGGATCAAGAGATGGCAGAGCGTCAGCGCCCAGCGCGCTCCTCGTCGGTCCACCGCGCGTCCCCAGACCTGTTGACCGATCATGCGCATCGCGGCCGAGACCATGCTCAGCCACCCCACCACGCTGGCCGTCGCTCCCAGTACCTCCACCTGGTACACGCCGAAGTAGGGACCGCCGAGCTGCCAGAAGAAGTTGAAGCCCATACTGATGAGGACAAAGCGCCAGAAGAGGTCATTCCCGCGCAGCACGCGCCACAGGGACGCCTCCTGATCGGTGCGCTGTGCGCGCCGTTGGGGCCCACTGACGCCACGCTCGGGTACCCGACCGAACAGGTAGAGCGCCACGGCGCCCCACAGGACAGCCAACGCGAACGCAACCTGATAGCCCACGGGATCGGGAAAGAGTCCGATGAGCTGCCCCGCTAGCGGCACACAGATCAGCGACGCCAGCGCCATGACGGTTTTGCGAGCCGCGAAGTAGCGCCCACGACGCTCCTGGGGCACCAGATCCCCTGCCAGCGAGGTCCACGGTGAGGTACCCAGATGCAGAAAGGCTGCCCGCGCTGCGAAGGCCGCCATAATCAGCAACACCAACACCTGTCCTGTCGTCAGCAGCGGAGCGAGGAGGGCCACCAGCAGGGCCACAAAGCGCAGCCCAAAGGAGATGAGCACCACCGGCTTGCGTCGGCCCAGCCGCGCCGCCCAGCGCGCACCAGGGATCGGCATCAACATGCCGAAGAAGCTGGCCGCCGACGCAAGCGATCCGACCTGCAGGCGGGTGGCACCCATGGCCAGCGCGTACAGCGTCACATAGGGGTCCACAAACGCCGAGGCCATGGAGATGAACACCCCATACCACCAAAAGAGGACCATGCCCTTGCGGTAGGCCTGAGGCACCCCACGCACCACGTAGGGATCCACGCTATGCCACCAGCGGCGCACACGCCTCCACACGCCTGCGCCTGGTGCAAAGCAACTCCTCACCGCATCCGTTATCGAGCGCCGTGGTGTTCTCTTGCCCGACATAATGAATCAAGTATAACATCTCTGGTGAGCATGAGAAACGCGAGCAGTCCCTCCAGGACCCGAAGCGGCCCAAGCCCGATCGCATCAGGGGTGGATATGTCATGATCGGAAAGCGCACGTTGGGAGCTGTGCTGTTCGCGCTGCTGATGCTTGTTGCGACGTTCCCCGTGTCTGCTCAGGTGCCGTCCCAATCCGTGCAGGTGGGCATCTACCAGAACGAGCCCCTGGTCTTCCGCAACGCCGACGGGCAGCCAGCCGGTTTCTATGTTGACATCCTGGAGGCAGTAGCCGAGGCGGAGGGTTGGGAACTTCAGTTCGTGGACTGTGACTTCCCCGACTGCCTTGCCCTCCTGGAGGAGGGTGAGCTCGACCTCATGACGGACATCGCTTACTCCGAGGCACGGGCCCAGCGCTTCGACTTCAATCAGGAGACCGTCCTCTCCAACTGGGGACGCGTCTATGCCAGAAGCGATGACATTCAGTCGTTGTTAGACCTGCGCGACAGGACCGTGGCGGTGGTGCGAGAGGACATCTATTATACCGGCCTGCAGACATTGCTCCAATCGCTGGACGTCCCCTGTCACTTCCTGGAGCTGGATGACTACGCCCCGGTGCTGGATGCTGTAGAGAGAGGCCAGGCCGATGCTGGCCTGGTCAGCCGCCTGTACGGGTTGCGGCATGCCGGCAACTATGACGTCATCCGCACCCCCATCCTCTGCTGCCCCGTGTCACTGCGCTTTGCCGCCCTCAAGGGGCAAAACGAGGCATTGTTAAGGGCATTGGACCAGCACTTGCAGGAGATGAAAGCCGAGTCCGGTTCACACTATTACCAATCGCTGGACCGCTGGTTTGCCGGCGCCGTCGAGAGCCCCTCCCTCCTGGAGCGGATACCACCGTGGGTGACGCAAGCTGTTCTGGCCCTCGCTGCGTTGGCGGTCCTGGGCGTGGGCGGCAGCTTCTTGCTCAGAGCCCAGCTCCGCGCCCGCACGGCCGAACTGAGGGCAAGTGAGCGACGTTACCGCGAGCTCTTCGAGCATGTCCCCATTGGGCTCTACCGCTCCACGCCTGATGGCCAGCTCCTCGACGCCAACCCCGCCCTGGTGGCGATGCTGGGCTATCCGGACCGCGAGACTCTGCTGCAGACACCCGTGGAGGCGCTGTACGCGGACCCTGCGGCTCGCGCAGAGGCTCTGCGTACCATCGAGCGAAGCGAAGGAGGGCAGGAGCTCATCGTCCAGCTACGCCGCCGCGATGGCACCCACATCTGGGCCCGCGAGCATGCCCTGGCCATCACCGATGAAGGAGGACGGATCATCCGCTACGAGGGGACCCTGGAGGATATAACGCCGCAGATTCAACTCCAGAGGACACTCGAAGCCCAGGCCGCGCTGGCCAGCCTGAGCCTGCAGGGGCTGGGTCAGCGGGATTTCGCGGCGTTCCTCCAGGAGGCCGTGGCGCTCATCGCCAGGGCTTTGGGGGCCACCCACTGCCATATCCTGCGCTACGAGGAACGCAAAGGCCTGGTGCGGGAGGTCACCGGTGTGGGGTGGAAGGAGGATGCACCCGCCGTCATCCCCCTCGATGACACCGAGGCCACGCTCTTTGTGCGCACGCTCCAGCAGCAAGAGCCGGTGGTGGTGGAGGACCTCCGGACCGAGGCCCGCTTCCGCCCCCCTCATCTCCTGACGGAGCACGGTATCCGCAGCGCCATCGGCGCCGTCATTGGCGAAGCGGACCAACCCTGGGGTCTGTTGGGTGTCTACGACGTGGTACCAAAGAGTTTTGGTGCCGAAGCCCGGAACTTCGTCCGGGTTGCCGCCAGCATCATCGGTCAGGCCGCGGCCCATCGCCAGGCTCAAGAAGCCCTGAGACGTCACGCCCGCAACCTGGAGGCCCTGCGCGAGACCAACCTGGAGATCGCTTCCCAACTGGACCTGGACCGCCTGCTTCCCTTGATCCTCGATCGCGCCGTGGAGCTGGTGGGGGGGCAGGGTGGAAGCCTCTATCTCTACCGCCCAGAGAAAGAAGTGATGGAACTCGTCACCGGCGGTGGGTATGACACCCGGCCACTGCTCGGATTCACCATACATCAGGGGGAGGGGGTGGTGGGCAGAGTCTGGGCACACAATGAGCCCATCCTCGTGGAGGACTACCGTCAATGGGAAGGACGACTGGCCCCCTTTGCCATCCAGCCCATTCGGGCGGTCATGGGGGTGCCGATACGCTGGGGGGACACATTCCTGGGTGTCCTCACCGTGACGGCCGATCAACCTGGGATCTTTACAGCCACGGATGTGGAGCTGGTACGTCTCTTCGCGGCTCAAGTGGCCGTTGCCCTGCACAACGCCAACCTCTTTGCACAGCTCGACCGCGACAAGGAGCAGGTGGCCCTCTTGCATCAATTCGGCCA
>CAYLRT010000082.1:11012-13184 GCA_964385885.1 uncultured Anaerolineales bacterium
GCCTTCAGCGAGGAACACCGGCAGCTTATCGAGTCGGCGGCGGCCATGCTGGCCACAGCCCTGGTCAACGCCCGTCTCTACCAGGAGACCAGGCAACACGCGCTGGCCGAGGAGACCCTGCGCCAGGCGGCCCTGGCCCTGGCTGCCGTGCGTCACCCGGATGAGGCGATCGAGCGCATCCTGGCCGAGTTGGAGAGAGTCGTGCCCTATGACAGCGCCTCGGTCCAACGCCTCGAGGGTACCCACCTGCGCATCATCGGAGGACGTGGCTTCCCCAACCTGGAGGCATTGATCGGCGTTAGGTTCGACCTCACGCGGTCTGACAACCCCAATCGTCAGGTGGTGACGACCCGACAGCCCTTCATCGTGGATGATGCGCCACAACACTACCAGGCATTCAGCCGACGGCCCCACGCTGAGGCCCGCATCCGCGCCTGGTTGGGGGTACCCATGATTGTGGGCGATCGCCTGATCGGCATGATCGCACTCGACAAGCGCGAACCAGGGTTCTACACCGATGAACATGCCCGACTGGCCGAGGCCTTCGCAGCGCAGGCAGCCATCGCGCTGGAGAATGCCCGCCTCTACCAGGCCGAACGGGAACAGCGGGGTCTGGCTGAGGCGCTGGCCCAGGCCGCTGCCGTCGTAGGCAGCACGCTAGATCTGGACCAGGTGCTGGATCTGATCCTGGACCAGGTCCAGCGCGTGGTTCACGGGGACACGTTCAACATCATGCTGGTAGAGGGCACCCAGGCACGGATCGTGCGCGCCTTGGGCTATGAGAAAGTCCTATCAGAGCCCATCGCAGTGGGAGAAAAGGCTACACCTATAGATCTTTTCCCCACCCTGCGGGAGATGATCCAGCGCGGCACGGCCATCTGCATCCCAGACACGGCAGGCGACCCCAGATGGGTGACACTTCCCGGTCGGGATTGGCAACGCGCTTACGTGGGGGCTCCCATCCGCATTCGCGGGAAGACCGTGGGGTTCCTGAACGTCAACGGACAGCGCGTGGGGCAGTTCAACCTGCAGGACGCCCGTCGGCTCCAGGCATTCGCCGATCATGTGGCCACCGCGCTGGAAAATGCGCGCCTCTATCGTGAGTTGGAGCGGCATGCTGAGGAACTGGAGGCGCGGGTGGCAGCCAGGACAGCCGAGCTGGAGGCCGAACGGGCCCGCCTGGAGGCCATCCTGGACAACACCGGCGACGGTATTGTGGTGACCGATGCCCAGGGGACGATCACGCGTACCAACAGAGTCGCGGAGCGATGGTTGCAGCACGACCTGAACCTGGAGGATGCTGCAACCCTCCGCCAGGCGATTGCGAAGTGCGTACAGCACCATGCGGACGAGCGCTCCAGCACCATGCTGGAGCTCAGCGGACTGGATCTGGAACTGGTGGCTGCACCCATCGCATCGCCAGTGTGCCAGGGAAATGGCGGTGCCGTCGTGGCCATCCATGACATCACCCACCTCCGAGCGCTGGACCGGATGAAGACGAAGTTCATCTCCAACGTCTCCCATGAGCTGCGCACCCCGGCCACCAGCATATTGCTCTATGCACACCTTCTGCGCAAGGGCCCGCAGGAAGAAGCCCAGACCTACCTGGACGCCCTGGAGCAAGAGGCACGACACCAGGCCCGGCTCATCGAGAGCATCCTGCAACTGTCGCGCATCGATGCCGGACGCCTGGATCTCTCCCTCCAGGCGGTGCCCCTCAACGACGTGGTGGCCGAGGCCGTAGCTGCGCAGCAGCAGATAGCTATCCAGCATGGGCTATCCCTGAAATTCAAGCCCTGTGAGCCCTCGCCACAGGTCAATATCGACATACAGCGGCTGCGTCAGGTGATCGACAACCTGCTGGTCAACGCCCTCCACTACACGCCCCAAGGGGGGCAGGTGACCGTCAGCACCGACCGCGCTCGAGCTGAGGGGCGCTCCTGGGCTACCGTAACCGTCCGGGACACGGGAATCGGGATCCCGGAAGACGAACTTCCGCACATCTTCGAGCGCTTCTACCGGGGGGAGACCCCGCAGCGCCACCAAATCTCGGGTACCGGTCTGGGCCTCCCGATCGCCAGGGAGTTGATCGAGATGCACGGGGGACACATCACTGTGGAAAGCCGCGAGGGAGAGGGCTCGGCCTTTACCGTGTGGCTGCCCCTCGAGGCC
>CAYLRT010000083.1:0-13003 GCA_964385885.1 uncultured Anaerolineales bacterium
GTCTTTTTGACACGGGCAATCCCCGCAGGCTCAGTGCTGCCGGACCCTGTGTGGGTAGAGCGGGCCGAGGCCGAGTTCAACCAGGCGCTCGCACTGGAACCGGGAAAGCCTGAAGCCCTGGTCGGTTTGGCGAATGTACATCTTCTGCAGGAGGATGTTGAAGCGGCCATACCACTCCTTGAGGAAGCACTTGCTGAGCGTCCGAATATGCAGGAGGCCCTTTTTGCCCTTGGGCAAGCCTATGTTACCGTGGGAGAGGTCGAGCTGGCTAAAGATGTGCTTCAGCGCTTCCTGGGCACTCATCCTCCAGATGTGTGGGCAGAGCAAGCACAGGAGATGTTGGAGCGCCTAAATCCGTGACGAAGGCCGAGACGGAGGGTGGACTGGTGGATATGGATACCCCGGTCAAGCTGATGATGAGTTGGAACATCGTTCCAGGTCAGGAAGAGGCATGTCTGAGTTTTATCACGACAGATCTCCCTGCCGCTATGGAGGAAGCCGGTCTGGAGCTTGCGGATGCGTGGTTCTCAGCCTATGGTAACTGGCCGCAAATTCGGATCAGTTTCCTTAGCTCTGACCTCTCGCGCCTACAAGCCTTCCTGACGTCAGACACCTGGCGCAAGTTGAAGCGGCGTCTTCTATCGTTCACTCAGGGCTATCAGCAGAAAATCATCGTGGCCCGGAGAAGTTTCCAGATCTAGGCCCAAGGTGGTCTGTTGTCGCCTCCCAGAGGCAGGTGGAGCTGCGTTTGCGGCTGCTCGACCAGAGGATCCAGGCCCAGGTAGACGTCCAATTCCTCCGCTTCGTGGATCTCTTCTACCATGCGCCGCAAGTGGCGGAATTTCACAAACGTCCACCGGTGTCGTAGGGCTTGCTGTTCCAGCCGGGGGTCGCGGCGCAGTTTGAGGGCGACGAGGGATGCGCGCCCTCCAGGCAGGACAAGACAGCGTCGACCATCACAGGGGGGAGGTGGGACTAGCAGGTGAGGGGCGAGGGTGGCTGTCTCGGTCACTCTGAACACATATGCCCGCTGCCCGTCGCGCATCCAGATAACTTCGCCCCTGTGGCGCGTGATCAAATATCCCAATCGTTCGCCCAGCCTGGCGATCATGTTGCGCAAACGTCGGAGCTCTGCCGATCGGCGCTCAGGCTGATCTTCCTCTCGCAAGACCAACCGACCCTCAGCATCTGTCCGGCTGTACGCCTCGATGCAGGTTTGGATCAGTGTGGGCTCGGGGGATAGGGTACCGTGGAACGCACTGTAGATCTCTGCGACGAGGTCGTCTGTTTGCCACCGTGCCTGGTGACTTAGGAGATGGCGCACCTTAGCCTCAAGGCGGTCGGCAAGGGGGCGGTATCGCAAGGGCCCTTCCTCCGTCAACCAGGCGAGTTTGCCATTCTCGAGCGATAAGAGGCGCGGGAAATTCCCAGGTGATAGCTCGGGCAGCACCGCGGTCATCATATCAAAGATCAACAGTGTTTCCAGGTCGCGCCAGCTTATCGGTTCTGCCCTCTGCTTGAGGATTGCGACTGCGTGCCGCTGTATCTGGGCGAGGGTAGGGGGCTCTTGGATGGAAGGTACGGCCTTGGGTGAACTCACTGTTGATGGCTGGCACGAGAGCCGGTGGCCGATGGGTGGACATGAAATCCACGTTTGTGGCTTCAACCCTGCATATAAGAGGCCGTGCATGGTAGCACGGGCTGCATTCGTGTTGCTCTGAGGGGCCGTGAGCAGGAGGCGAGCCCCCGGGGTGAGGATCTGCCGTAGCCGCCGTAAGGCGAATGCGACGCCGCGTTGATACCAGTCCCAATCCAGCCTCCGCCTTGTGAGGAAGTAGCGCAGGTTTTTGGGAACGCTCTGTCCCCAAATCCAGAGTGCCCAAAGGGTCGAGAGTGCTGCATATGCCGCGTCAGGGGCTCCGAGGGTGAAGACCAAAGCCTGGCAGGTGGGAAAGGACTTTGGATCGATGGCGCTGATGGAGCGCTGGAAGATACAATAGCCTGCTTCTGCAGCGTGCAGCAGCTCGCTGCCAGAGGTGGCAGCCCGCGTGGTGGGAAGCGTGGTGAGGGCGCGTATCTCTTTCTCTCTGGCGTAACGTGTCGCGGCATCCTCCAGTAGCAGCCAGATATTCCTTTCAAGGAACCGGGAGGGGGGGCGAAGGCTACGGGGTCGTCGCTCTGGCTCTTCATAGGGTGACAGGACGCTACCCCGATCGAGTGCTTCCAAGATTAGTGCGATAAGGGCTCGGCGGGCCACGGGTGTGACCTGGACCTGGGGCATTCTATTGAGTATATCCATCAGGCAGCGAAGATTACGGGGCGTGTAAAGCTGTACCAGTTTGATGATGCGGTCGATTGCGGGGTCGGTAGCTCGGGCGAGTTTACCAAGAGCTATGTGGTAGGTCAGGCCAGTCTTGACAGGGAAGTCTCCAGCGTTTTGGATATCCTCTGGGGTGACCGGGCCCTCTTGTTCTTCGTGGCATCGGGGACACAGTACACGCTTCGCGTAGGGATGACCTGTCTCACGGTCCCAGGCGAACCAACGTGCGGTTGCGCGGCTACCGCACTTCGGGCATTGGGTGCTATTGAGGTCCTGGATGTGCTTGAACAATGGCTGCCCTGACTTCAGTGTGTCGCCAAGTCGCGTAAGAGCCGCTTGAACTTCGCTCACGGGGGCTGGATCCAAGGCCAATTGGATGCGCAAAATCTGCACAGGGTGCCGACATAGGACCACGGCCTTTCTTCCCAGTTTGACCGTCTCTGCGACTGCCTGCGCTTCCACATCCCCAGCCAATAACACAAGATCACCAGCATGGGTGCTTGCCTCGAGGAACTGTCGGATCGAGTCAGCAATCTGGGGTGGGCGGTATCGGCTGAGGGGTAGCAGGGAGGGACGTTCTGTACCTGGGATCAGAGCTGGGATCGAAAGCTCTCCCATAGTTCCCTCCTTGCCTGAGTCTCTCTCCCTCCGTCTGTTGTGATGCAGAGCGTCTCATGGACGGTCTGCCCCCACAGCTTGCTATTCCTGGGGTGTCGAGGAAAGCGCCTCCACTGAATCTCGCAGGTCTTCAATGTCAGGAGCTCCAGCCCGTCGGTAAACGACGGTGCCTGCACCGTCGAACACGAAAAAGGTTGGAACCCCAGTGACCCTCCATTGTCGTGTCAGTGATTGGCCTGGTTCCTTGCTCACGTCGAGCCGTATGACCCTTGCCTGAGGACTTATCTCTTGCTCAAGCCGATCGACTTTCGGTTTAGACGTCAGGCAAATACTGCAGCGGTTGGAGTAAAATTCTACGGTGGTGGGCTGCCCCTGCTTCAGTTCCGTGAGGAAGTCGTCCACAGTCTGGTATTGATCACCGGGGGTGCGCAGGATCAACCAGGCGCCTAGTACAAGGATCAGGATACCAATGGTCAGGCCATCTTCTCTCAGGATCTTCATCAGTTTTTCTCTCATCGTTCTACCGGTCCTATTCTACTTCGCAGGTTGTCCTGGTGGGATCCCCAGTTTCCGCAGTCGTGCAAGGTTCTCTCGATCTTCATGTAAGTCGTCGCTCTTGGGAGTCTCAATGATGCCCGGTAGCCCCTCGAGCCTCGGGTCACTGAGGATTGGACGGAAACCCTCAAGACCCAGATGGCCCTCCCCTATGTGCTCGTGGCGGTCTTTGTGGCTCCCCAGGGGATGCTTACTGTCATTGAGGTGGATGACTGCCAGCCTGTCCAGGCCGATGATCGCATCGAATGCTGCCATGGTTGCTGCATAGCCCCCAGGTGTGCGAATGTCATATCCGGCAGCGAAGACGTGGCAGGTATCTAGACATACTCCCAGATTATCGCCCAGGTCACCTTCTTGCAGGAGCGTTGCCAGTTCCTCGAAGGTTCCTCCTAGTGCGTGGCCTTGTCCTGCTGTTGTCTCCAGCAAGATCCGCGTGGATTGGCCTGTCAGCGTCTGCTGTACCTGGTGGAGGGCTCTGATGACCTGTATCTGTCCACTGTGTGAGGCGCCTGTGGTGGATGAGCCGGGATGCAACACCAAGTAGGGGATCTCAAGCGCTACACATCGTTGGAGTTCGTCGATCAGCGCATCAACGGACCGCTGCCATAGAGAGGGCTTCGGCGAAGCGATGTTGATCAGGTAAGCCGCATGGGCAACGACTGGCTGGAGTCCTGTCTGCTCCCGAACGGCTTTGAACTGGGTGATCTCCTGCGCAGTCAATGGAGGCGATCGCCATTGCCGGCTGTTCTTCGTCCAGATCTGGACGCATTCACAGCCCACTTCCGATGCACGCTCGAGAGCACGAAACAGGCCCCCGGCGATCGATTCATGTGCACCTAACCTGAGCATAGCGCCGTCCTGAATTCGCCATCGACGGCATGGGCCTGAGTCTCTTGTCGGGATCTCAGGCCCATGTGCATTTTACCTCTATCGCTCCACGGCTACGTTCCGCTTCACTCTGGACGTGGCAGTGGTCCTGGTCGTGTCGGGTTTGGTCCGGGTTCGATTCGATAGCTACTGGTGATCTTTGCCGTATTGCGCAGCATAGCCTGGACGGAGCAGTACTTCTCCTCCGAGAGCTCGATAGCCCGCGCTAGAGCCTGCTCGTCGATCCCTTCCCCGTACGCCGTGTACTCGATATGAATTTCAGTGTAGACCTTGGGATGCTGATCAGCGCGTTCAGCTTCGACCTTGACCTGTAGATTGGTGAGAGGCTGTCGCTTCTTGGCCATGATCGAGGCGACATCCATTGCTGTACAGCCGGCCAAGCCTACCAACACCAATTCCATGGGGGCCAATCCGGTGCGTGTGCCGTAGGTGCCAGTCGAATCGAGGACAATCGCGGGACCGTCGTTTGCCTCGCCAATCATGCGAAGACCTGGGCCCACCCAGGTCACCTGAGCTCTAGACGTCATCGAATTGTGCTCCTATTTCTGTAGGGGGATAATGCAAATGAAGCGCCACGTTTCTTCTCCGATATTGCGATACCCATGTGGAGCGCTTGGCTCCACAAACACGAACTTCCCGGGTTCCATGATGCCCACATCCCCCTCCGGGTTGGTGAGTACCCCTCGCCCTTCCAGAACGTAGATCTCGTGTTCATATGGATGGGTGTGTGGGGGAAAGGTGACGCCAGGATCTATTTCGATCACCCGCATCGCGAAGTTAGGTGCTCCGTCCTTGTCCGTGATGAGCCAGCGGATACGGATGCCGTCCTGGAGGGTCTGAGGTGCGACCTCTGTAGAGTCTTTGATCCACATGATACTATGCCTCCTACGCCGATTTCTGTTCAGACGCTGATTCTTCCAGAGGCTGTTCTGTATCGGCGGTCGAGATGTCGAGGAGAGTGTACACCGCACAGTGCCCTATCAGCCCGGTTATCAACACCACCAGACTCAGGACGCCCAAAACCGTGCCAGCCACGCCTTGGATGAACAGGAACCCCAACAACATGCCGTACACGCCGAGGATTGTGCGAAGTAGTCGGTCGAGTTCGCCGATGTTGCGCTTCATGACAGCCTCCCTTTTCCCGGACTAAAGGTGTTGGATGAACTCCCGAATATCCAGAGCCGCCTTGGCTCCGTCGCCAACTGAGATGCTGAGCTGTGCTGGGTTATTGGCGCGGACATCGCCGATGGCGTAGAGTCCGGCGACTTTGGTGCGCATGTGTTCATCGGTGATGATATAGCCCCATTTGTTGCGCTCGACGAGATCTGCTACGAACTCCGTGGCCGGTTTGTATCCCACGTAAATGAAGACGCCCTGAGCGGGGAAGACCTTTTCCTCACCAGTTGCGCGATCGATAGCTTTGACCCCTGTGACCGCTTCATCCCCGACGATCTCTGTGATCTGATGATTGAAGATCAGCTTTGCTTTGGGATGTTGGCTTATTCGATCCAGCAGGATCTTCTCGGCCCGGGATGTAGGGAGGAATTCGATTACGGTCAGGCTCTTGACGTATTCAAGCATGGGGATGCTCTCCTGCAGCCCCGAATTGCCAGCGCCGACTACGACCACATCTTTGTTCTTGAACAGGGGGCCGTCGCACGTTGCGCAATAAGATACACCCCGTCCGTAGAAGGTCTCCTCCCCAGGCACGTTCAGCCGTTTGGGGCGGCTGCCTGTGGCAATCACTACGGTCTTACCCCGAAAACTGTTGTCATTCTCGGTATGAACTTCGAATAGGCCTGTCTCCAAGGGCTTGATCTGAGTCACAGGCTCGAATTCCAGGATTTCGGTTCCGAAGCGCTCCGCTTGTTCGCGGAATTTCTCCATCAGCTCCATACCATTGATACCTTCGGGGAATCCTGGGTAGTTCTCAATGTGCTCGGTAGTGGCGGCTAACCCACCCGTGGCCTCACGCTCGAGCACTAGTGTGTCTTTGCCATCGCGGGATGTATAGATTGCCGTGGTAAGTCCAGCCGGTCCACCACCAACAATAATCACGTCATACAGTTCTTTCGCACCTTGTTGCGTCTCTGAATCACCTACTACCTTGAAGTCGAACATAGTTCACCCCATTATGGAATAACTGTACGCTCGATGCCAACTAGGCAAGAGTGTTAGTCAGAGGCCCGGACTATGCGGGGCCCCGTTTTTGCACGACCCGACGGTGCGCGTTTGCTATCCTTATGTCACCCTATGCGACTGCTTTGCGGATCGCATCCACGATCATCTGCGGCGGTGCTGCACCCTCGACACGTTCGCGACCGTTGATCACGTTAAGGGGCACACCCATTACATTGTATTGATTGGCTAAGTCAGGGAACTCTGAAGCTTCCACGACGTCGGTGTTTACCTTGTCGCTCTCCATGGCCATATGCATGGCGAGGACGGCTGCACGAGGGCAGTAAGGGCATGTTGGCGTAACGAAAACCTGGAAGTCGACAGCCTTATCAAGTCCCTTCAGGAAAGCCTGTGTCTGTGGGTCAAGTTCAGTGTGACCACGGCCAACGGCCTGGATCGCGTGTAGAAGTGTCGAGAATTCGTAGCCTGACGGGATGCCGTAGAACCTCATTCCGTAGTCCCTGTCGCCCAGGATAGCAATTACGGGTGCCCGTTTCACGTTCAACTCTGCGGCTTTGTGCGCATCTTTGTGGATCTCGCATAATTCCACTTGGATCTTATCAGAAGTGGCCGCGAGCTCATTAACCAACTGAACGATTTGCTCGCAGTAGTCGCAGTGCTGGTCGTCAGTGAAAACTACCAGCTTGACGGGGTTGGTCATGTCCGCCAACAGCTCTCTCACGTCCCGCAGGATCTCCTCATTCAACAGTGCCATAATATTAAAACCCCCTTGGTCTTTGTGTGTTGTACTTATGCCACACTATCTGGTTTGAGGACCTCACGGTTTTAGAAGGCCCCCGTATAAAAAATATTATAACACGGCGCTCCCGCGTGTCAACGCCAAAGACGATGTCGTCTTGGGAGTCTCGAGAGGTCTCTCCTGTGTCCAGGCGACACGACATTTGCCACCCGGTGGATTCTGGTTAGACTGCGTCCCTATGTACGACATGATCTTTCTTCACGCTCCCAGCGTCTATGACTTTCGCGAACGGGCTACGCTGTGGGGTCCCATCTCTGATTTGATTCCTTCGACCCCTGTGTTCGATATGTACCCCATCGGCTTCGCCACGTTGCTCGCCCATCTCCAAAATCAGGGATATCGTGTTCGGATCGTTAACCTTGCCGCCCGCATGGTTCGGTCACCACGTTTTGACCCAGACCGGATGATAGCCCAGTTGGAGGCACGGGTGTTTGGTATCGATCTCCACTGGCTGCCCCATGCGCATGGTGCGCTGGCGGTAGCGGAACGGGTGAAGCGCTATCATCCTGATGCAGCGGTTGTATTGGGAGGATACTCGGCGACCTACTTCCATCGGGAACTTGTTGGGTTGCCGTCGGTGGACTACGTACTTCGTGGTGACAGCACAGAGTTGCCACTGGAGCGTCTGTTGGAGCACACTGTCCGAGGGACGCCGCCGGTTGACGTACCGAATCTTACCTGGAAGACGGGTGAGGGAGAGATACGTGTCAATGACCTAACATACGTACCCCAGGTACTAGATGATCTCTCGCTGGATTACGGCAGCGTGGTACGTTCTGTTGTGCGTGACCTGGACCTCCTGAACTACGTCCCATTCAGCCACTGGCTGGAATATCCGATCATGGCTGCGCTGACGGTAAAAGGGTGTACCCAGAACTGTGCTATCTGCGGCGGGTCTGCGGCAGCGGCACGTCTGCTCTCCGGGCGTGAACGGCCGGCCTATCGTGCGCCTGAGCGTCTTGCTGCCGACGTCCGGCGGCTGGGTAGCATGAGTCGGGCGCCGGTGTTTGTGTTGGGAGATCTGCGCCAGGCAGGGATGGACTATGCCCGACGCTTCTTCCGTGCAGTTCAGGGGTTTGAAGGCCCTGTGCTGGTCGAGTTTTTTTGGCCGGTGGATCGTGCATATGCTGAGGAACTGGCGGCTGCTCTACCTAATTTCCTGGTGGAATTCTCTCCGGAATCGCACGACCCAGAGGTGCGTAAAGCTTCTGGCAAACCCTATAGCAATGAAGGGATTGAGAAGACGATCGAAGCGTGCCTAGCTGTCGGGGCACGGAGGTTCGATCTCTTCTTCATGATTGGCCTTCCTCATCAGTCCCCAACTTCGGTGTTGGATACCGTTGAGTACTGCCGAGGGCTGCTCAGTCGTTTCGACGATGGGCGGCTTATCCCCTTCATAGCACCGCTGGCCCCGTTTCTGGATCCTGGTAGCCTGGCGTATGAGCATCCTGAGCGCTTCGGGTACATCCGGCATGCGTGGACTCTGGATGATCATCGCCGGCTGTTGTTGCAGCCAACGTGGAAACATATTCTCTCGTACGAGACACGCTGGATGACCCGGGATGTGCTGGCTGATGTTACTTACGAGGCTGGGTTCAGGCTCAATCGCCTGAAGCGTGAGATGGGACTGATCAGCTTGGCTAAGGCCGAGGAGACCGAAGCGCGAATCGGCCAAGCGCGCCAACTTATGCAGCAGATCGAGTCTCTCATGCATCAGTATGAGGGGACAGAGCTGGACCGGGCGCTGCTCAAGCTTAAGCCTCAGATCGACAAAGCGAACACATCCACGGTATGCGACAAATCGGAGCTTGATGTGAAGGTGGGATTGGTCCCATTTAAGCTGCTGAATCTGGCGCGGATAGGCTTTGGTCTGGACACTGCACAGTGCCCGTAGGTCCTCCCGTGCGTTAGTTGTGCAAGCCCTGTAGCCCTGTAGGCTGTGACTCGGGAGTCGCTGAAACCTTATGGTACCCTGCGCAGTGGCAGTAAACCGGTACGCCTGATTCATGTGCGTTGCGGGGTCTGTCGCGTTGGGTACAATGGGGCGCTGGGACGCCAATCGGCATGAGGGTTGGGTTTACAAGGAGCGAAGAACTGTGGATTTCTATCGGGTTCAGCCAGGGACGAGCGTTGACCTCACTGAGTGGGACCCGCGTGATAAGCGCGGCTTTGACGGCGGAAAGTCAGCGGGCAGGAAAGCCCTCAAACTCTTGCGCCGGCGCCTCGCCCAGCTTCAGGAGGTCCTCTACGCGGAAGGCAAGCACAAAGTGCTGATGGTGTTGCAGGCGATGGACACGGGCGGCAAAGACGGCACGATCCGGCATGTCTTCCGCGGGGTTAACCCGCAGGGCGTGCGTGTGGCGAATTTCAAAGTGCCAAGCCGGGAGGAGTTGGCTCATGACTATCTGTGGCGGGTCCATCATCAGGTCCCGCGCAAGGGCGAGATCACTGTATTTAACCGCAGTCACTACGAAGATGTACTGGTCGTGCGCGTTCACAACCTGGTTTCCCCAGAAGTCTGGAGCCGTCGCTACGATCACATCAATGAGTTCGAGCGTATGCTGGCTGATGAGGGCACTTTGATCCTGAAGTTCTACCTTCACATCAGCAAAGAGGAGCAGAAGAGGCGTCTCCAGGCGCGCCTCGATCGTCCTGACAAGCGCTGGAAGTTTAATGTGGGGGATTTGAAGGAACGCTCGCGATGGGACGACTATATGGCCGCGTACGAGGCCGTCTTGAGCAGGACCAGCACGCCTTGGGCGCCCTGGTACATTGTCCCCGCTGATCGCAAGTGGTACCGGGATGTGGTCGTTGGCACGGTGTTAGTTACCGCATTGCAGGGGCTCAATCTAGAGTATCCGCAGCCGCAAGAAGATCTCGACGGCATCGTCATCTCGTAGGGCCTGCTGGTTCATGTTAGGGATTCTGGTTAACATCCTGCTGCCTGTCTTCCTCGTAGCGGGAATTTCAGCGATCGCAACCGGTAAGCTATCGCTGGACGTGAAGACATTCTCTCGGGGCGCTTTCTATGTGTTTAGCCCTGCCATGGTCATTGATGCCCTGGCCAACTCGGACATCACGGGCTACGAGTATGGCCAACTGGCGCTGGGGCTAACGCTCGTGGTCCTGACGCTCTGGGGCCTCAGTGAAGGTGTGGCACGGATACTCAGACTTGAAAAGGCCACACATGTATCCCTTATTTTGACCACAATCCTCGCTAACACAGGCAACTATGGCTTACCAGTGAATCTGTTTGCGTTTGGCGAGTCTGGATTAGTGCGAGCCGCACTCGTGGTGACCGTAAGTTCCATGCTGCGCTCAAGTCTGGGCGTCTACCTCGCGGCCCGCGGGATGTCGAGCGGTCGAAGGGAGACTTTTCGGAAAGTGCTGTCAGTGCCGGTGATCTATGCCGCAGCCGTTGGCCTGGTGTTCAACTTGACGGGCCTGACACTACCCGCGCCTATACTCAAAGCTGCTCACATCCTCGGGCAAGGACTGGTGCCTGCTTCACTAATGGTGCTGGGTGCTCAGTTGGCGACGGCCCTTCGGCATCGTCACCATGTCTCCCATTGGGCTCCGCTTATCGCTGTGTGCCTAGGGCGTCTGATTGTCGCTCCCTTGCTGGCTTATGCTATTGGCGGGTTCATTGGCCTGAACCCCCTGGCCCGTCGCGTCTTGACATTGGAGAGCGCAACGCCCTCTGCGGTCATGTCGCTCGTGTTGGCAACTGAATTTGACACCGATATTCCCTTCGCTGCTCTCTCGATTCTCGCCACAACGATGGCCAGCTTGGTCACGGTCACCCTTTGGCTTACGTTCCTGATGTACGGGCAGTGACATCTCTTGATTCACTAGCCTATGTTGGTGCGGATGGCGTCCACCCGCATCTCGCCGTGGTGTAGGCAGATGAAGAGTTATCTAACGGCGCTGTCGCCAGTCATGGGTGTACTGACAACCTAGACGCCGACTTGAATGTTTGCTCCTACACAGTCCCAGTCTTCGCTCGCCGCTTTGGATGCCGGGCTTCTATTGACAAGTTGGTAATAGTGGATATACTGGATACATGAAGTTCACACAACGGTCAGATATCTGCAATGGGCGCGATTGTTCCCGGCGTCTGGGGCAGTTCCTGGACCCTGCGTTGCTTTTGCTCCTCGAGCAAAGGCCGGCTCACGGTTATACGCTTCTGAGCCGGATGCGGGAGTTCGGTCTGGAGTTCCTTCGCCCGACCGTGGTGTATCGTGCTTTACGAGATATGGAGGCAAGAGGGTGGGTGACCTCGACCTGGGAAGAGGAGGCCTCTCAAGGACCTCCGCGTCGCATCTATGCGTTGACGCCTATGGGGCGCGAGACTCTTCAGTGCTGTCTGGAACAGTTACGTGGTATGCAGCAGATCATTGAGTATTTCTTGGCTCTTCATGCTGAACTGGCGAAACAGCCCGCAGCAGGAGCCGAGGGTGGGCCCTTGGACGCTGGGGAAACTCAAGCTACAGATAAGGAGGCTTCGATGAAGGTCGTGATTCCCGCTAATGGTGTAGGTTTGGATGCGCCGATCAGCTCAGTGTTTGGCAGGTGTCCCACATTTGTGTTTGTGGACACTGAGACTATGGAGTGTGACAGCCAACCCAATCCTGCTGTTTCGATGCCGGGTGGTGCTGGAGCGCAGGCCACTCAGTTCGTGCTTCAAATAGGGGCGGAAGCGATCCTGGCGCCCAATATGGGCCCAAATGCTTTCCGTGTCGCAGCGGCGGCCGGTGTGCCTGTCTATCGACTGAAAGGCAGCACTGTGCGGGAAGCCGTGGATGCGTTTAGAGCGGGCGAGCTAACGCAAATTCAGACGCCGGGCGGTTCTCATGTGGGCATGGGACGCGGGCGTGGTCGTGCGTTCTAGGGGAGGAGGGGATAACAATGTCTAAGCGTATTGCAATTTCCGTCCTTAGCGATGCAGGACTTGAGGCCTCTGTAAGTTCGCACTTCGGCCGCTGTTCTTATTTCACGGTCGTGGACGTAGAAGGACACACAATACTGCACGTCGATACGGTTGCCAATCCCTTCTACGCACGTCACCAGCCCGGTCAGGTCCCTGGTTTCATTCAAAGCCTGGGTGCTCAGGTCATGTTGAGTGGAGGCATGGGGGGGCGGGCAGTGGAGCACTTCCGACAGTTGGGCATCGAAGCGGTTACTGGGGCGGCTGGCACGGCCCGCGAGACACTGAAGCGTTACCTCGGGGGTGAGCTTGATGGCGCAGAAGCCTGCACCGAAAGTGTGGAGCACGGCCACGGATAGTTTGGACGTGGCACCGAGGAGGTGAGTGATGGCAAAGGTTTGGATCGATGAGGCGCGGTGTGCAGGCTGTGGCGTATGTGTCACGGCGTGTCCGACTCATGCGATCAAGGTGGTGGATGGCAAAGCCCGTGTGGATCTGACGCTATGCCGGGGCTGTGAGATCTGCGTTGGTGTCTGCCCGCTTGGCGCCATCGAGCCAGCAGTGGAAGGTGAGGTTGTTGAGGCCTCTACTGAGCTGGACACTCAAGCTGCCAGAGCCGTCCAGCCTGCCAGGCCCCAGGCAGTGACTCGGGTGAGCGTTGCAAAGCCGGAGGTCCGTCGGGGAGCTGGTTTGCTCTTGGCGTTGGATGTGCTGCAAGGGGTCGCTGCGGTTGTGGACCGATGGCTGGCGAGTCGAC
>CAYLRT010000084.1:0-7483 GCA_964385885.1 uncultured Anaerolineales bacterium
TGTAGTTATGCGTGAGGCCTCGCGTGTAGCAGCGCGGGGCCTTTTTGTGTGAATCAGGAAGAAACGGAATGAGACTCAAGATGGCAAGTAAAAACAGCAAAAAGGAAGCACCTATCGCAGATGTGCGGATCGTCGGCATTTTCGCCCATGTCGACGCCGGTAAGACCACCACGTCTGAGGCCATTCTCTATCATACAGGCCGCATACACCGTGCGGGCAGCATCGACGACGGAAGCACCCAACTAGACTGGATGGACCAGGAACGCGAACGTGGCATCACCATCATGTCAGCCGCCACAGCCTGCCACTGGCGAGGCCATCGTATCAATCTAATCGACACACCCGGTCACATCGACTTCACCGCCGAGGTAGTACGCTCGATTCGCGTCATCGATAGCGCCATCATCGTCCTCTGCGGCGTTGGTGGCGTCGAACCGCAGACAGAAGCTGTCTGGCAACATGCGGACCGTGAGGATCTCCCACGGCTGGTCTATGTCAACAAACTGGACCGCACCGGCGCAGACTTCGACCGCGTCCTGGACGACATCCGCGAGCGTCTCACCTCCAACATCACACCTATACAGCTGCCTATCGGGCAAGAAGGAGCGTTCCGAGGTGTCGTCGACCTGTTGACCCAGCAGGCACTGGTTTGGGAGGATGGGACCGAAGAGCCCGAGCTCATAGCGGTGCCGGAGAACATGGCGGCGAAGGTCAAACAAGCACGCGAAACGCTCATCGACAGCATCTGTGAGACCGATGAGACTCTTCTCCTCCAGCGGCTGGAGGGAAAGGAGCCAGAGCTTGAGGACCTCAAGGCGGCCCTGAGGCGTGCAACGATCTCACGCACTCTCATCCCCGCCCTCTGCGGGGCCTCCCGACAGCACATAGGCATTACGCCACTGCTGGACGCAGTAGTGGACTACCTGCCAGCCCCCATCGACATGCGCCCTGTTATAGGGCATCGACCCAATCAACCCGATGAGATCATCGAGCGCCCAGACGACCCTACAGCACCTTTCTGTGCTTCAGCATTCAAGATCATGGTCGACCCCTACGTAGGACATCTGACCTGGGTCCGTGTCTTTTCCGGTACTGCCCATGTTGGCGACACCTTGCTCAATGCACGCACGGGTGACCTGGAACGTATCGGGCGAATCTACCGGATGCATGCCAACCACCGCGAACAGGTGGACACCATGGGAGCAAGCGATGTAGTTGCACTCGTTGGCCTTGGGTCAGCCGCTACCGGCGACACCCTGTGTGACCCGAAGGACCCCATCATCTTGGATTCCTTTGAATTCCCAGAGCCGGTAATCTCCATTGCCTTGACCCCGGCCTCGAACAACACACGTGATCGCCTGCATCAGGCCGTACGGCGCTTGGCCGATGAAGACCCCACGCTCATCCACAGGTTGGATCCAGAGACCGGCGAATTGACTCTATCGGGCATGGGCGAACTCCACCTGGAAGTAGCAGTCGAGCGATTGCGCCGTGAGTTTGAGGTTTTCCCCAACCTCAGCCAACCCCAGATTGCCTATCGCGAGACAGTGCGTCGTGCTTCAGAAGGGGTGACAACCTATCGCAAACAGACTGGTGGCCACGGCCACTACGCCCGGATCCGCATGCAGATAACGCCGCTGAGTGACACGGCGCAAGACATTGTCTTCGAGGATAGATCTCCAGCAGCTCATCTGCCGCGGGAGTTCATACGCCCGGTCGAGAAAGGTGTGCGAGCAGCACTGGAGAAAGGCGTTATCGCCGGGTTCCCCGTCACAGGCGTGAAAGTGACTCTGCTTGACGGCGACTATCATGATGTCGATTCTGCAAGCCAGGACTTCGAGGTTGCGGGCAGCATCGCCGTCAAAGAGTTAATCCGCAAGGCAGCGCCCGCGTTGCTGGAACCTATCATGGACCTCACAATCAACGTGCCCGAGGAATACCTGGGCAGCGTGATCGGGGATATCGGCAGACGCCGTGGCACCGTCCACACACTGCGCACGCGAGGTAACTTCCGAAGCGTGGAGGCTGAAGTCCCGCTGGGAGAAGTACGTGGTTATGCTACCGACTTGCGTAGCCTTACCCAGGGCCGTGGAACGTTCAGCTTACGGCTCAAAGACTACGCCATGCTACCACAGTCCATCGCCGAAGAGGTGATCAAGGCTCGCCAACAGTCGGGGCAAAGAACCATGGCCCAGCAGTGAGAAGAGCCAGACACCTGTGGTGGCCCTCCCACCCCACCTCGGCAAGCGGTGGGGAGCAGTGGCATTGTGCCGCCGTTCCCACCGCCTTCCTACACCATGATTTGACTTCCTCAAAATGTATGCCATAAGAGGCCCAATCGCCTGAGGCCAGGCACGTCAACGCTTTATTGAAGATCCTTAATAGTCAATATGTCTTATATCAGGAGGGTTTGTCATGGCCGAGATCGCTTTGGTTACCGATAGCACCGCTTACCTGCCGCCAGAGGCAGTGACGCAATATAACGTCCACGTAATCCCCCTCTATGTACATATGGCCGGCCAGACCTACCGCGACGGGTTTGACCTGAACCTGGAGAACTTCTATCAGTATCTGGAGACGGCGGCAGAACTTCCTACCACCTCTCAGCCTTCCATGGGCGATTTTCTCGAACTCTACCGGGAACTCAGCAAGAAAGCAGATGCCATCATCTCAATCCACATCTCGGCAGGCATCAGCGGCACCATTGCCTCCGCTATGGCTGCGCGCCAGGCGCTGCAAGCAGAGATGGACAACCCGCCTGAGGTCTATGTGATCGATTCCCGGATCACCTCGGCGAGTCAGGCACTCATCGTGATGGCAGCCGGCCGGGCCATCGCCGAGGGACGTCCTGCAGCGGAGATTGCCGTCATGGCAGAGAGCATGGCGGAACGTTCTCACGCTATCTTCGTCGTGGACACACTCAAGTACCTCCACAAAGGCGGGCGGATCGGAGGTGCAGCGACACTCATGGGTACAGCGCTAAAGATCAAACCGCTGCTCTATTTCCGAGAGGGGAAGATTGACGCGTTGGAAAAAGTAAGGACCAGCAAACGCGCCAAGACACGCATGCTCGAGATCGTCGAGGAGTGGGCAGGGGGCAAGCCAATCCGGTTTGGAGTTGTACACGCCCAGGCAGAGGAAGAGGCCCATCAGATACGAGACTACATCCTAACCCACTTGGAATGCCAGGAACATCTCATCTCCCACCTCAGCCCTGTGATCGCCACTCACGTCGGCCCAGGGACTTTGGGCGTTGTCTTCTATACAGTCGAAGACGGGGATAGCTAAGGCAGAATAGGGTTCGGGCTGCCACACATATCACGACAGCGTCATAGGAACGTGTCATAGAAACGTAAGAAAGACGTCAGATTTGCGTCAAGAACCTGTGTCGAAACCTGCTATGCTATAGGTAGAGCGCGCAGGAACGCAAGCGACATGAGATTCTCCTCCTTCTGACAGACCGGGGGCTACGGGGGCAGCCCCCGGTCGCGACGTTTCAAAGGCTCCGCGGCATCCAGAGGTATATGCCTCCTGGCTTGCAGGGGCATGAGCACACTAAGTTGCCCCATACCGCACGGTCTTCCCAATGGGGGACCTTGGCTGCCTAGAGTTCGTTGCGTCACATCGCACGGGATTCTGGAAAGGGTACGCCGCTCCATTGAGTTGTCTTTCAGCCTGCTTCGACTACACTGTTGCCCGTGGACAGGTCTTTTGTTTTCCCACCCGCCAGCAGCGGGCAGGCATGGCGCATCCTTGTGGTGGATGATGACCCAGTCGTGCGTGAAATCGTCCGCATCCGCTTGGAGCGCGCCGGATGCGAAGTGTGGACAGCCGACAGCGGTCAACAAGCCCTTGAGGTCGTCGACCGCCGCGGGCTACCACACCTGGCAATTGTGGACATTATGATGCCCGAGATGAACGGCTTCGAGCTATGCGCACGTCTCCAGGCGTGGAGCGATCTTCCGGTGATCCTGCTCACTGCAGTGAATGATGAGCAGACGGTCGTGCGGGGCATCCGGTTCTTCGCTGAGGACTACGTCACAAAGCCCTTCCGTGGCGCCGAACTCACAGCGCGCGTGGAACGGGTCCTCAGACGCATCGGGGATTTCGCCTATGTACTTGAGCCAATTCTGCGAGTTGACGAGAACCTGTCGATTGACTTCGCGCATCGCACAGTTTATACGCAGTCAAGGACCATCTCGCTCTCCCCTCTAGAGACCAAATTGCTCTACATCCTGATGCGACACGCGACCCGTCCGTTGCCTTACGAGTTTATCCTGAGGCGTCTTTGGCCCTATGAAGAACGTTACGAGGACACCCTACGTGTAGTTGTGTATCGTCTCCGCCGGAGGATTGAGCCCGACCCAAGCCGACCGCGCTACATTCTCACCGAGCGCGACTTCGGTTACGTTTTTGCTGGATCCCCACCCGCTCGACAACCTCGCACCTCTGACACACAACGAGTGTAAAGAAAGCGTAAGCAAATCGTCAGGTTATCTGCGCCACCTCATGGTATGATGAAATCGGAAACAGGAACGCAGGCGACGCAAGATTTCCTCCTTATTTGGGTCGGGGGCTGTGGGCTCAGCCCCCGATCTGACATTTCCAGGGAGCTAGACCTCAGCCACGAAAGAAGCTTGTTTGTCCCCCACCAAGACTCTGAAGGTGCCGGGCTCAATTACACGCTGCATGGCCTGGTCATAAAGGGCAAGCCGATCCGCAGAGATGGTCAATTCGACCCGACGCGTCTCACCAGGCGCCAGATGCACGCGGCAGAACGCAGCCACCTCCTTCACAGGGCGCGTCACCATGGCATAGTCATCCCGGAGGTACACAATGATCACCTCGTCGCCAGCGCGATTGCCCGTATTGGTAACGGTCACTGCGACGGGCACATCGTCGCCCACCAGGATCTTCTCGGGCACTTCCACGCTTTCATATCGGAAGGCTGTGTAACTCAAACCAAAACCAAACGGGAAGAGCGGCTCATTGGGCGTCAGGCGGTAGTGACGAAAATAGTCCGCAGCCCGATGATTATAGACAGCACGTAGTTGCCCCACCGTACGCGGCACAGTATACGGCAGACGGCCGCTGGGATTGACGGTTCCGAACAGCACCTCCGCAATGGCTTGTCCTCCCAGCATGCCGGGATGGAAAGCCTCCAGCAGGGCGGCAGCGTGCTCGGCGATCCAGGACACAGAGAGCGGCCGGCCATTGATCAATACAACTACGGTGGGAGTTCCTGAGGAGACAACAGCTTCGACCAACGCTTGCTGACGCCCTGGCAGATCGAGATCTGCACGCGCTACGTTCTCACCTTCCGTCTTGTCCTCCATGTATCGCAGCGGATTCTCCCCCACCACGACGATAGCGATATCAGCCTGAGCCGCACGGGTACCGGCGGTGGTGATGATCTCATCGGAGATGGAGAGGACACCGCCCGAAGGCAAATAGTCCACCACCGTATCGGCTCCCACCTGTGCCTGAATCCCCTCTAAGATTGTGATCACGTGCTCAGCGGGCTGCTCCACGGACCAATCTCCCAGGATCATCTGAGAATCAGCCTGAGGGCCAGTGAGGAAGATCCGGCCCACCTTTTCATCCAGCGGCAGAATGCCTCCCTCGTTCTTCAGCAACACAATGGATTTCCGGGCGGCCTCCAAGGCAAGCGCTCGATGCTCATCGGATGCCAGTAAGCTAACCGCCTCTCCCGGGTCCACAAAGGGATGTTCAAATAGCCCCAGACGGAATTTCGCCGCCAAGATCCGACGCACCGCCTCATTGATACGAGCCTCGGGTAACTTCTCGTCCCGCACCATGGCTACCACAGGCTCCAGGAATCCTGGGCCATGCATGTGCATGTCGATGCCTGCCAACACTGCTAGCCGATCTGCATCTTGAAGCGAGGTCGCCACATGGTGAAGCGTGTGCAGCCGTGCTACGTCGGTCCAGTCGCTGACGACGAACCCCTCGAACCCGAGTTCATGCCGCAAGACCTCTGTTAGCAAATAGCGGTTACCATGACAGGGCACACCGTTCACCTCATTGTGTGCCGCCATCACTGTGGCTACGCCAGCCTCCACGGCCGCGGCGAACGGCGGCAGAAAGACCTCCCGCAGCCCACGCTCGGAGAGGTCCATGGCCGCGAAGTTCAGTCCGTTGGGCGGTTCACCCCCTGCGATGTAGTGCTTGGCACAGGCCAATACCCGGTTGGGAGGATCGTTTTCGTCCTGATATCCCCTCACCATGGCTACACCCAACCTGGAGACGAGATAGGGATCCTCCCCGAACGTCTCCCCGCTCCGTCCCCAGCGCCCATCACGCAACACATCCACATTGGGCGAGAACGTCCAGTGAAGGTTGCACGCGCGCATCTCACGTGCAGTCGCCTTGGCCACCCGAGTCACCAAATCAGGGTCCCAAGTCGCCGCCAGACCGATCGGGGCAGGAAAAACGGTAGCGCCACGATGCATCGCGTGCCCGTGGATCGCGTCAATCCCAAACAGCAGAGGTATCTTCAGCCGAGACCGCAGAGCCAGCGCCTGCGCAGCGTTCAACCTCTCCGGGTCAGTCTCACTGAGGATCGAGCCAATGAGCCCGGCAGCAAGTAAAGCTGGCACAGAACGTTCGTCTTCGGGTGAGTAGTGCGGGGTACTGTCATCTCCATCAGTCAGCCGGCGTGGGTCACCCGTCCTCTGCAGATCGGGTCGAAGTGCCTCCTCCGGGAGATCCAATGGAATAGCCGGCAACAGATACTGGCACATCTGCCCCACCTTCTCCTCCAGCGTCATTCGCCTCAAGAGATCCTCGACGCGAGTTTCCACAGGCAAATCGGGGTTCAGATAGGGTGGTTTCATGTCGTCCATAAGCTCCTTCCTCCTTTCCAGAACTGACCAAATCGTTACCCTCATTGTAGTCAACAAACCAGAGGGCCACCAGTCGCCCAGAGGAGCAGCATTGCCTCTCAGATTGCCTTCCCTCGACAGCCTCGTAAACTTTGCAGGGTTAAGTCCACATCGAATATAAGGAGGCGAAGCCATGATGGTTTTTGAACATGTGGCACTTAACGTGCCTGACTCAAGGGCGATGGCCGCGTGGTATACCACCCACTGCGGGTTACGCATCGTGCATGCTGGTGAAACCCCACCCTATGTACATTTCGTCGCTGATTCAACGGGGCGTGTCATCATGGAACTTTACACCAACCCCAAAGCCCCTGTGCCCGATTACGCAGCCCAGCATCCGCTCGTGCTTCACATCGCTTTCACCGTCGCCGACACCGAAGCCACCAAGGCACGACTGCTCGAGGCAGGTGCCACGCCCTTCTCCGACGAGACACTACCCAACGGCTCGCGCCTGGTCATGCTGCGGGACCCGTGGGGCATCCCTCTCCAACTCGTCAGGCGAAGCAGACCACTTGGAGCTTCGTAAACGCAGGGACCGGCTGAAAGCAGAGAAGTCCATAGCCATGCTAGGTCGAACC
>CAYLRT010000084.1:7583-12956 GCA_964385885.1 uncultured Anaerolineales bacterium
GGGCAGACGCAGAGACAGACTACACAACTGAGGAGAGGATGATTATGGGCATGATCTACGAGTCCAAACACGGGAAGCTAGGTATCCTGGTCGGCGGTGGCCCAGCGCCCGGTATCAATGGTGTGATCCATGCGGCCACCATCGAGGCCTTGAACAACGGCATGGAGGTCATCGGCATCCGCGAGGGCTTCCGTTACCTGATGGAAGGGAAAGTCGTGGGGCAGTCGTTGACCATCGATGACGTTACACGCATCTACAGCCGTGGCGGCTCAATTCTCTACACCTCCCGCGCCAACCCCACCAAGGATGACGCCCTGCTGCGCAAATGTGGCCAGGCTCTCATCGATGCCGGTGTCAGTTGCCTCCTGGCCATCGGTGGCGACGATACCGCCTATTCGGCCTACCGCGTGGCCAAGTACGCGGATGAACACCTTGGCGTGCGTATCCGCACAGCACACGCACCCAAGACCATCGACAATGACCTGCCCCTGCCCTACGAGATTCCGACCTTCGGGTTCGAGACAGCCCGGGACCTGGGCGCACGCCTGACGCTCAACCTGATGGAGGATGCCTTGAGTACTCAACGCTGGTACTTCGTCATCGCCATGGGACGTAAGGCCGGGCACCTGGCATTGGGCATTGGCCGTAGCTCTGGGGCGACACTGACCCTGATCCCCGAGGAATGGAGAGGCCGCACCATCCGGCTACAGGAGGTGGTCGACATCCTGGCCATGGCCATCCTGCGACGCCTGGCAGAAGGCCGCCACTATGGCGTCGCCGTGGTGGCCGAGGGTGTGGTCGAGAAGATGGACCCTGATGACCTGGACGCACTGAAGAATGTCGAGCGTGATTCCCACGGCCACATTCGCCTAGCGGAGATCAACTTCGCCGACATGCTCAAGCGGGCAGTGCGCGAAGAGCTGAAGAAACTCGGCATCGACATGGGCATCGTCAGCAAGAACATCGGCTACGAGCTGCGATGCGCAGACCCCAGCCCTTACGACATCGGCTATACTCGAAGCATCGGTCAAGCCGCGGCCGAGTTCTTGATCAAGGGTGGCAGCCATGCGACGATCACTATCCAACATGGGAAGGTCGTCCCCATCCCCTTCGAGGAGATGATGGATCCAGAGACTGGCCGCACCGAAGTGCGCATGGTCGATGTAGACTCCGCCCAGTACCACGCCGCCTACAAGCTGATGGTCCGGCTCAAGCCTGAGAACGCGGATGACGACATCCTGATTTCACGCATGGCGGCTCAGACCAATCTCTCCCCCGATGCTTTGATGGAACGCTACGGCTATCTGATGGGCGCTGCGCCTCGCCCGTTCTAGTGCTTGCGGAGCGCTGCCCGTTCGCGGAGAAATCCAGCGGCGGGCAGCGCTTCTCCTATCACTCGACATCAGTCAAGGCATGCATGAGAGGGGCCAAAGCCTCATAGAGCCTCGAGAAGACTCCGAAGTGCGCCTCGTATAAACTAGCCCGCCACGGGGAAGGCTCCACCACCTCAGGGTCCCATCGCACAACGCGCGCAACAGCATCCTCGACACTGGAAAACACACCTGTGCCAATACCTGCTAACATGGCCGCACCGGTCGCGGCCGCTTCCACAGTCCGCGTGCGCCAGATCGGGCGATTGTAGATGTCCGCCTGCAAGTGCACCCAAAGAGAGTGCTGAGCCGCCCCACCTGAAGCCACCACACGAGTGACCGGCACGCCTTGCGTCACCAACAGATCCAGTCCCTGACGCATACCGAAGACGACGCCCTCCATCACGGCGCGGATCAGGTGCGCCCGAGTATGCCGCCGGGTGAGTCCAATGAATGCCCCTCGAGCCTGAGGGTCCATATGCGGAGTGCGCTCGCCCGCCAAATAGGGCACGAAGAGAACCCCTTCCGCGCCAGGGGCCACGGTGGCGGCGGCATCTGCCAACGCCCCATAGTTCTCCCCTTCCAGCAAGCGATCACGCATCCAGCGTAACGAAAGGCCAGCGGTGAGCATTGCCGTCTCAACATGCCACAAACCTGGCAAAACATGACAGAAACTGTGAAATCGCAGGCGCGGGGCATCGATCACCGGCCGTGTCGTGGGCACGAAGAGCTGTCCCCCGGTCCCGATGGTGGACAATAGAGTACCCGGGGTCACAATGCCGTTACCCAGCGCCTGCAGGGCCTGATCGCTCCCTCCGTAGACCACCGGCGTTCCCGAGGGTATTCCCAGCGCTCGGGACGCCTCTCTGCATAGCCCACCAGCGACAGCAGCGGAGGGGTGCACCGGCGGGAGCACCTCATCGTCCAGCTCTAACGCACTCAACAGCTTCGTGCTCCATGTTCCAGCCACGGGATCAAAGAGCGAGGTAGCGGAGGCGTCGCTGGATTCCGTCCCCACCTGTCCGGTCATGCGATAGCGGACATAGTCCTTAGGAAGCATGAGCCAACGGGTTTCCCGGATCACTTCGGGCTCATGGCGGCGCAGCCAGAGCCAGGTCGCCAACATAAAGCCTGTAGCCACCGGATTGCCTGTCCATGCCGCAAGGCGCGCCCTGCCGATACGAGCCATCACCTCGTTCACCTCTTGCGCTGACCGTTGATCGGCCCAGATGATGGCAGGGCGGAGTGGACGGCCATCGCCCCCCACGCAGACAGTACCATGCATCTGGCCCGAAAGCCCGATACCGGCTACGGCCCGAGGCTCGACTCCGGCCCGGCTCAGAGCCTCACGCGCTGACTGGAAAACTGCTGCCATCCACGTCGCGGGCTCCTGTTCCGCCCACCCAGGGTGTGGGGTCAACACAGGGTACTCGTGTGAGGCCACGCCCAGCAGTGTACCCTCCGGTGATGAGACTACACTCTTGGTACTTGAAGTGCCGAGATCAACACCCAGAAGAACCATGGACATCCTCCCTGCGCTGTGCGCCCTTATCGTACCATACCACATACGGCTCGGATAGCGCATCGACCCATGGCCTCGAGCTTCTCCGACCGTTTGCGGTCCCATGCTATAATGACGGCAGAAGAAGGTGATAAATGGGTTGATCAGGGAGCTGCTGGCACGAGGTATTGCGGCGGCCCATGCCGGAGACACAGAAGAGGCACGTCGTTACCTGGAGCGCGTGCTTGATCTGCCGGCAAGCATGCTGAATCAGCGTGCCCAAGCGCACTTGTGGCTCAGCCGTCTTACCGACGACCCGCGGATCAAGCGCGAGCACCTGGAGTATGTACTGGCTGCCCAGCCTATGCACGGTGAGGCCAGACGAGAGTTGGCCATCCTAGATGGACGTCTGGAGCCACAAGACATCGTGGACCCAGATCACGTTGCCGACCCCGATCGGGCATCGGGTCCGAAGGAGGGCCGTCCCGTGGCCACCCGACGGGTCATCTGCCCGCAGTGCGGTGGGACGCTCCACTTCGAACCAGGGACAGCATGGGTGACCTGCCAATACTGTGGCCACCGCCAACCCATTGCCGCCGCGCTCCGTCATCAGGCCCCTTTGGAGGAAGCGGATTTTGTCGTCGCCCTGGCCACCAGGCGGGGGCACCATTCGCCAGAGAGCCTGCGTCAGTTTCGCTGTCAGGGTTGCCAGGCCACCTTGATAGCGCGCGGCGCAATCACGGCTCGCTGCCCATATTGCGGGGCATCGCACATCGTGGAGATACCAATGAACGAGATGACCCCACCAGAGGGCATCACCCCCTTCCAGATTGACGCGCGGACGGCCCAGCGCCGCTTCCGCGAATGGTTCCGACAACGGATCGACGATCAGCACGTCCGCACGATCCGAGTACGCGGTCTCTACCTACCCATTTGGACCTTCGACGTGATAGGAGACGTGGGCTGGCGGCAAATGCAGCCGAAGGATAAGGAGGGCCTCTCGCGACTTGCTCTCGCCCTTGGCGGGGGCAACGCTTATGGGGGAAGGAAGCGCACGCCCGGCGAACCCACCGAGGGGAACTACCCTATCCTGCTCAACGATATCGTAGTCCCGGCAACCCATCAGATACCCTACGCACTCCACGAAGTGTTCGACCGGTTTGACTTGGAAGAGGTCCTTCCCTATGACACCGCCTTCCTGAGCGACTGGCCCGCCGAGACCTACGATGTCCCCGTATCCCATGCGTCACTGGTGGCCCGACAGCATGCCCTGGCCGCAGCCCGCCAGCAGGTTGAGGCCCAGCAAACAGCCTTCGGCGGGGACGCCCAATCGCTAGTTGTCTTCCCACAAACCCTGCCCGTGGATACCTACAAGCTCATCTACGTCCCTGTCTGGTTGGCGAACTACCACTATGAAAAGCGAACGTACACCGTTGCCATCAGCGGGCAAACGGAAGACATCGTCGGCGAACAGCCATCGGGCTGGCTGAAGCGACCGGCCCGTGGCCTGCTGCACGGCGCTTAGCACCTCGCCCTGCAGGGTGCTAGCAAGTAGCAGCAAACAGCGGCGCAGGGCACGGTCAGTGCCCTGGTTTGTGATACTATCATTAGAGATCTCACCTTAGGGAGGCAGGATTCGATGATTCCAGATACCCGATCCTGTTTCGTCAAGCGGGGTCAGTCCACCGTCGAACTTGCCCTGTTGGTGGCGCTGATCGCCATTGTGGCAATGATTTCCCTTCTGTTGCTCGGCCCCCGCCTCAACGAGGCTTATCAGGCTGTCGTCGCGGCACTTTCCGGCGGCACGACTGAGCCTACAACATCCCCCGTGGTCACCATCACACAGGACTTCCTGGCCCGCATGCGAGACTACTACAACACCCATGGGCGTTGGCCCCGCAGTTGGGGCAGCTACCGCTTCACCGACATCGGCCTCGACCCGGCGGACTGGTCGGGTCCCATTGAGGGCATCTACTGGAATCCACGGGGCAACGCCATCGGTCTAGCCAACCGTCGGGGAGACAACCTGCAGGTCTACGTCCGCGCCAAGAACGGGAACCTGCTGAAATTGTACGATGGCTGGGATATTTGGTGCCTGGCGACGGACGGCACCTGCTACTATCACACCATCGCGCCCGGCAACGAGGTGGACATCAGCACCCTAATGGTGCTGGAGGTCGAGCCCTAGCGGAGCACCCCCGTTTGCTAATCAGTTATCCCTGAGCTACAGGGGGAAAGTTCCTAGCAAGGCTCCCCTCGCCCTGCACTACTGGGCGCTTGTCCCTGCGACTCGCGCCTGCGGCCCTTCCGCCGCGGTCAGATTGAGCGGCCTGAGTTGGACTCGGTTTCAAAGCATGTTGGTGAGGTAGAAGAGGGAGCCGCTTGACAAGGATGGTGTCTGGAATGAGGCTAGAGGGCAAAACAACCTGGATGTAGATCGCAAATGAACATCATCGCACGCCTGAAGCCGGGGCTTCCGGGCCGCGGTATCTGGTGAAACCC
>CAYLRT010000085.1:0-2186 GCA_964385885.1 uncultured Anaerolineales bacterium
TACTCACCTCGCGGAACTCAATGTTGCCCGGTTCTGTCATGACGGCCTGTAACATGGCGCGACACCTCCTTCTACATTCGCAACTGCAACCGCAGCCAGGCTATCTTGGAATGCAAACCCGTGTTTTCGGCGTCTTGGATTCACCCTGCCGGTGCACCAGGCGCCTATCCAACGAATACCTCTTAGGGGAACCACGGAACTCTCTGGAGTTTGGCCTCTTGTCGAACTAGATCCAAGCCGTCCAACAACGTGCGGACGGTACCTTGGCTATAGAATAGCACGGCTGCCAAAGGCCGCAATGCGATTGGCGTTGGGCGTGTTGGGATGGCTGGCGGAACGGACGCAAGCGGGATTCTGGCCTTCGCCTGACCTATTGCCTCGGCGTGACAGAGTGCGAGAAGTGGCATTTCTAGTGGGGCGTGGTATAATAGCTTCAGAACAAAATGGGCCTAAGGGCGCAGAAAATGGACAACGGTCAGGCCTTGTGACCTCGAAATTGAGGTCGGCAGTTTCTCTGTGGATGCCCACGTGATAGGGCAGCAATATGGAAGGTCAGTTGGTTCGTATCAGTCAGTCCTAGCGAATGAGGAGGCATCGTATGGCTGAGTACACCAAGCATCTGTACCTCTCTATGATTCCCGAGGCTTTGATCGTGTCTCAGTTGTCCCCTGAGGAGTTCGGTGTCTACTATGCCGTGGGCACTGAGAAGAAAGCCCATGGACAGGCGATTTTCTTCGAGCTGGATCCCACATTCCGCCACCCGGAACTCCCTATCGAAGAGGGCTTGGCGCGCTGTGTTCCTCACGACGACGGCACCCCCAAGCGGTCAGTGTACGTCTCGATCTATCGTGTCCTGGAGCGTGTCGACTTGTCGGCGCTCCTCCGGCTCTATCTTGTAACACGGGATGGACGTGTGCTGGGATTGGATGCCGGTGACCCTGTCTCTCTGGACGACCATGGCTTACACCTCTATCAGGAGATCGCTCCTGTTCATCCCCTGGTCGCAAGTACCCTGGGCCCGAAGGATTTCTATGAGCTTATCGTGAGCAAGCCTACCACTTTGCTCAAGCTACCGGCTATTTGCTTCGTGGAGCTCAAGCTGGGTGAACTTGCAGAGGACCCCGAGTATGGGAGTGTAGGTGATCTGCCCTATGCTGATATCGATCACCTGCGACAATGTCTGGTGGACCTGCGGACCAAGCTGGTCCATACCAAGATGGTTGACCGCCTGAGTCCTGCAGCGTTCCCCTACCGGATGCTGAAGACGGGCATCTTTGTTGGCAATGAGAAGCAGTTGATGTGCTTCCCCTTGCCGCCGCAGGAGGAGTTACGCAGTAAGCACTACCGCTGGTGGCGATCCGCCAATATGTGACAAGGTGGTGTCGGGCGCCTTTCCGGAGGCGCTGAGCGTATGGTAGAACCAGCCATCTGGTGATAGAATAGTTTGGGTTGTGCCACCTAAGGCTCACAGCCTCTCTCGTCAAGAGGGGGGCTGGAGCCTATTTGTGTGGAAGTCTCATAGATCTTGCAGGAGGATTGGAGAGGAGTATGGACATCTGGATCATCATTAGTTTCATCTCTGGTTTGCTCTCTGTGGGTGTGGCGTTTGGCTACTACAAGTGGGTCACCGCCCAGAACCCGGGGAGCGAGCGGGCACAGCTTGTGGCTGGCTGGATTGAGGCTGGTGCAGAGGCCTATCTGAAGAGGCTCTACACAGCCTTGGGTTTGTTGGCGGTGGTACTCGCGGTTATTCTGGCTGTGGTGTTTGGCCTGCAGCAGAAGGACGCGAGCTATGGCATCATTACCGCTGTTGCCTTTGTGTTTGGCTCGCTGTCCTCGGCCATTGCGGGGTACATGGGGATGACCGTGGCTGTGAGAGCCAATGTGCGCACCGCAACGGCGGCACAGGAGGGGCTCAATCCAGCTTTCCGAATCGCTTTCCGGGCCGGTTCCGTGATGGGGTTGGCGATGGTAGGGTTGGCGCTCATTGGTATGAGCCTCATTTACTACTTGACTAAGACCCCGGAGATGGTGTTGGGATTCAGCTTCGGTGCCTCCACGTTGGCCTTGCTGGCGAAAGCGGGGGGCGGCATCTACACCAAGACGGCTGATGTGGCAGCGGACCTGGTAGGCAAGGTTGAGGTGGGGATCCCCGAGGATGATCCTCGAAATCCGGCGACCGTCGC
>CAYLRT010000085.1:2286-12946 GCA_964385885.1 uncultured Anaerolineales bacterium
AACAAACCGCCGGTGCTGGAGACTGCTAAGGTCTGTGAGTCCGGTTCGGCGATCACGATTATCAACGGCTTCAGCTATGGTTTGATCAGCGTGGTTCCCTCTATTGTGGGTGTGGTAGTGGCCACGCTGGTAGCTTACTATGCCGCGGAGGCCTCGGATGTTATCACGGGCGTGTATGGTGTCGGGCTTAGCGCGGTCGGGATGTTGGCGATCAGTGGCATGATCGTTTCCTCTGATGCCTACGGCCCCATTGTGGATAACGCGCGGGGCATCGCCGAGATGGCCGGGATGTCGGAAGAGGTCATCAGTATTGCGGACACGTTGGATGCGGCCGGCAACACCGCCAAGGCCATCACCAAGGGATTCGCGATCAGCGCGGCTGCCCTGACGGTCCTGGCGCTGTTCTCGGCCTATGCCAGTGAGATTGAGCAGGCCTATCAGGAGTTGGGTATGGGCACGCAGACGCTCCTGATCTCGCTGCGTGATCCGTTGGTCATCGCGGGTGTTCTGCTGGGCGCCGCTGCACCGCCGCTCTTCAGCGCGCTGGTAATGCTGGCGGTGACTCACAACGCGTTCGACATGGTGGAGGAGATCCGTAGGCAGTTCCGTGAGCATCCAGGGATCCTCGCTGGGACGGAGGTACCTGACTACCGCACGCCGGTAGCGCTGGCTGCCGAGAATGCGCTGAGCTCGCTTGTCCTGCCGGCCTTCCTGGCGGTGCTGTTGCCTCTGCTGGTAGGCTTCTTCATGGGGCCTGAGGCTCTGGGTGGTTTCCTCGGTGGTGCGATCTTCACCGGCATCATCTTCGCATTGCTCATGGCGAACGCCGGTGGGCTGTGGGATAACGCCAAGAAATACATCGAGAGCGGGCACTTCGGTGGTACCGGCTCGGAGGCCCATAAGGCGAGCGTGGTGGGCGATACTGTTGGTGATCCCTTCAAGGATACTGCGGGTCCCTCGCTTAACACCCTCATCACCGTGATGTCACTGGTGTCCTCGCTCTTTGCGCCGGTGATTGCCGCGTTCCATCTCTTCTAAGCGGGACATGGCTTAGAAAGCCGCAGGCCCCCGAGATATCGGGGGCCTGTTTTCGTTGAGGGCTTGTGGAGCCTAGAGCGGGGCTGCTGCTGGGGCTCTTACGCCTTCAGAGTCTCGGTGCCCAGCGCTGCATGAACCGGCAATAGGACGTGGAACTTGCTCCCAGGGCAGCGTTTCTCGTCGTGGCCTGGGCTCTCCACCCAGATCCTACCCCCGTGGGCCTCGACGATGCCGCGGGCGATGGCCAGGCCCAGCCCGGGGCCGCCGCCTTTGAATTTGCTACTCCCTGAGGAATGGAAGGTGACATCCCTTGCAGGGTAAAACCTGGCAAAGATCATGTCCTGGAGCTCTGGGTCGATGCCAATGCCCGTGTCGCTGACGACAACTTCTATGAAGGGCTCACCAGAGGGGTCGCGCGCTTTCACCGTTCGTCCCCAGATTTGCACTCTGCCGCCCTCAGGTGTGTATTTGATGGCATTGACCATCAGATGATAGAAGACCTTTCGTACACCGTCGATATCCGCCTCGACCATCGGAAGCCTGTCCAGGCTTGGGTCAAGTGTGAACATGACCTTCCGCTTGGAGAGGATCTCGTGCAACGAGGAGTAGATAGACTTGATCAGCACGGCGGGGAAGAGCGGTTCGGGTTGTATCTGCAGCGTGCGGCTGTCGATGCGCGCCATGTCCAACATGTCGTCCACGATGGTCCGTAGACGGGTGGCACCCTGTTGGATGCCCTGGATCAATTGCGCCCGGTAGGGGTCGTCTGCGACCAGCGGGTCACCTGCCAGCATCTGGCTGTATCCACTCAGTACTGTCAGGGGGGTCCGCAGCTCGTGAGACGCGACGGTGATGAAACCTGTCTTGGCCTCGTCCAGGCGTTTCAACTGTTCGTAGCGGGCTTCGAGGTGTTGGAGTCTGGCGTGGGCCTCCTCAAGTTCCTCCCTCTCCTGGCGGAGCAAATGATACTCCTCAAGGTGACGGACCAGCGTCCCGACGTGAACGCCTACAGCGCGGAATATCTCACAGGCAGCGACGGGAGGTTCGTGTTCTCCCGTGAAACGAAGGACGGCGGCGCCCAGGGTATCCTCCGCTGTCAGGAGGGGGAAGGCCAGGATCCACGTTGACTCCTTGTTCTCCGTCGCTCCCTGTGCAGGTGCTTCGGCGGCCTCCAAGATTGGGCTCTGCTCCCGGCAGGCTGTATGAATCACGTTCCAGATGGATTCGGGCAAAGGTCGATGGCCAGCATTGTCGGAGCCCACACTCACGATTTCTTCGGCGCCATCGGCATTGGCGCGGCTTAACCACAGGTGGACCTCAGTGCATGCATAGTGTCGGCGGAGTGCCCTGGCTACCAGGGATAGGAATTGGGGTACCGGCGGCCGATCGGCGAGAAAGCCAGTGATCTCCGTTGAAACCTGTAGCGCCCGCAATGGGTCAGCTATCTTCACCATGTCGTGTTTCTCAGGTCCAAAGATCCCCATGCCTCTCTCGCCCATTCTGCTTTGGCGCCTTAACCCAGAGTATCCAAAGCCGATTGCATACGTTGGAGACCTTCCTGAAGTATACACCGCGGGCAAGCGAAGTTAAGCCGGACGAAGCCCTCGCCGCCTGGGCCGAACGCAGCCCCATCGTTGAAAGCTACCCGTCCATGCTCCAGGAAAAACGTGTGAGGTGAATCGGGAATCTGTGCGTCCCGGCAATCGATCCATGCCAGGTAAGTACCCTCTGGGGCTCTCACATGCAGTTGCGGCATATGCGCCGCGAGGTAGTCGACCAGGAAATCTCGGTTGGCCTCCAGATACGCCAGCAGTGCAGCGAGCCAGGAGTCGCCCTCCAGGTAGGCGGCCCGAGCTGCAACATACCCCATCAGGTTGGGCGTTCCAACCAGATGCCCCCGGGCCTGCTGGTATTGCGAGCGCAAGGAAGGGTTGGGTATGACAGCAAACGCGCAATGGAGCCCAGGAACGTTGAACGTCTTGCTGGGGGCCATCAGGGTGATGGTGCGTGCGGCGATCTCGGGATCGATCGCGGCGATAGGGATGTGGGGATGGCCACGGTAGGTAATATCACCGTGGATCTCATCGGAGCAGATGATGAGATCCTCCCGCAGGCACAGCTCTGCCATTTCCGTGAGTTCCTGGCGGGTGAACACGCGGCCCACCGGATTGTGAGGGTTACACAGCAGGAACATGCGTGTGTTGGGCGCGATGGCCTGGGCAAACCGATCGAAATCCACCGCGTAAGCTCCGTCTGGCCCGCGCGTCAGCGCCATGGACTGTGAGACGACGTTCGTGTCCTCGGCCGCGTGCAGGATATGCATATAGACGGGTGTCTGAGTAAGCACGCCTTCGTGGGGTGCGACAAAGGCCCTGATGGCCAGGTTGAAGCCTTCGATGACGCCAGGCAGGAAGACGATGGCGTTGGGGTCGACCCGCCAATGGAAATGGCGCTGAAGCCGCTGGGCGATGATCTCGGGCAGGTCAGCAGGGGTGCGCTCATAGCCAAAGATGCCGTGCTCAGCGCGCTCGCGGAGGGCCCTGATGACGGCTGGTGGGGATCTGAAGTCCATGTCGGCCACCCACATCGGCAGCACATCGTCACCGTAGGCCCGCCATTTCGTGCTGTAGCTTTGACGGCGATCGATGACCTCATCGAAGTCAAATACCTTGGTGGGCGCACCACCGGAGTCTGGTGTTGATGTCTTCACAGGCATTGTCTCCCTATCAGTTCGTATGGTTGTAGCCGTGGTTATCTGCGGCGATGATTATACCCGTAGCTTTCATGGGACCAAGAACATGGATGTTCACTGCCTGTTGACTCGCTCGGGGCTTCCCCTATACTAAGCGCCCGGGTGCCATTGACACCACATTGAAGGGCCGAGGGAGGAAGAGCATGGCAGAAGAGACAGAGAAGACGGGAGCAACAGTGACCGACCGGTCTTCTGGGATGGTTGAGCCCCAGGTGGGGGAGGTTACCTCTGTTACCAGACACTCCGTGTGCATTGCGGGGGAGGAGATCAACTACACGGCAACGGCTGGAACGCTGTTGTTGAAGACCGACGATGAGAAGCCTAAGGCCTCGATCTTCTACGTCGCCTACATGCGTGACGGGGTCGAGGATGTCGCTCACCGCCCTCTCACCTTCGCCTTCAACGGGGGGCCTGGTTCATCCTCCGTGTGGTTGCATCTTGGGCTCCTGGGCCCCCAGCGGGTGCTGATGGACGAGGAGGGAGGCCCTCTGCCGCCACCGTTTCAGTTGGTGAACAACGAGTACTCTCTTCTGGACATCACCGATCTGGTGTTCATCGACCCGGTAAGCACTGGTTACAGCCGGCCTGTACCCGGTGAGGATGCCAAGCAGTTCCATGGCGTGACACAGGACATTGAGTCGGTGGGGGAGTTCATTCGACTCTATACCACGCGCGTGCAACGTTGGAGCTCGCCCAAGTTCCTCATTGGGGAGAGCTACGGAACGACGCGGGCGGCGGGGTTATCCGCACATCTGCATCAGACGCTGGGGATGTACCTGAATGGGATCATGCTGATCTCGGCTATCCTGAACTTCCAGAGTGCGCGCTTTGACCTGGGCAATGACCTGCCCTATATCCTGTTCCTGCCGAGCTATGCTGCCAGTGCATGGTATCACAAGAAGTTGCCTGACTCCCTGCAATCGAAACCATTGCGGGAGTTCCTGCGTGAGGTGGAGGCCTTCGCGGCGGGCGATTATAACGTAGCCCTGATGAAAGGGGACGCCCTGAGCGGCGATGAACGCGCGGCTGTGATTGACCAGTTGGCCCGCTACACGGGCTTGAGCGCCACGTACATCGAGCATACCAATCTGCGCATCAATATTCACCGCTTCGTGAAGGAGCTCCTGAGAGACGAGCGGCGGACCATCGGGCGCTTTGACTCGCGTTTCAAAGGCATTGACCGGGATGCGGCTGGGGAGCGACATGAATATGATCCAAGCTACGCGATCATTCAGGGTGCGTATACGGCCGCCCTCAACCACTATATGCGTTCGGTGCTGGCCTTCAAGAGTGATCGAGTCTACGAGATCCTGACCGCCAACGTGCAGCCCTGGGATTATAGCAAGTTCCAGAACCAGTATGTGAACGTGGCAGAGGATCTTCGCAAGGCCATGACCTATAATCCCTTCTTACGGGTCTTCGTCGCCAACGGCTACTACGATCTGGCAACGCCCTACTTCGCCACGGAATACACCTTCCATCATCTGGGGCTGGATCCAGAGCTGCAAGGACATGTGGCGATGGGGTACTATGAGGCCGGGCACATGATGTACCTGCACCGACTCTCGCTGGCGGCCCTGAAGCGTGACCTGGCGTCCTTCATCGATCAGACGCTCTCGGCACGCTGAGTGTGTTGGAGTGCGGGGGGGGAGGGCCGACTTCGAGCTATCGTAAGATGACCACCTCGGCCACCGGCTGTCTCTTGGGATCCTGGATCAAGCGCTGTCCGCGTGCCACCCGTGCTGTCTTGGGGATCTCTGCCATCGCCAGCCGCTGCCTGCGTCCATCCTTGAGATAGACATCGCAATGGTCCTTTGCGCTACCGATGGCAAGCCCGGCAAGTGGCCCGGATGTCCTGGTGATGTTCAACACCCGGACGCCAAGCGTCCCACGGCTCTTCACGGGCAGTTCCTGAGCTGGGAAGCGGTGCGCATATCCCATGGCCGAGACGACGACCGCATACAACTCTGAGTCAGCGGCGTCCGGTGGGATAGTGACAACCCCGACCAGTTGGTCGCCGTCTCGCAGTCGGATTCCTACCACCCCGGTTGCAGAGCCGGTCTGTTGCGGGTTCACAGTGTCCCCGTCAATGCGCAGAACCTGCCCGGCCTGGGTATAAAATACGATATGAGTCCCCGCCGGGGCCACTGTGCTGTAGATCAGGCGCTCATGTGGATCGTCGGGCAGCCCCATGACCACTGTCCAGTTGCGCTCTGGCAGGGAGAGGTCACTCACCTTGGTGCGTTTAACCCTGCCGCTGGCGCTGACCATAATCAGGAAGTGGTCGGCTCGGAGTACATCGACCCCCGCGATTGTCTCCCCTTTCTCGAGGCCGAAGGCGTCGGGGGTGGCATCTGAGGGCACGAACCCCACGTTGGATCGCCAGGCTCTTCCCTTACTGGAGACGAGGATGATCTCGTCGTTGGGCTCGGCGCGGACATGGGCCAAATGTCCACCGCCGGCGGGCGCACGGCTGGTCAGGCTTGCCTCGGCGCGATAGGTGTAGCCTTTCGCGTCGCGTCGCTGGATCCCAGATGGCGTCAGGATGAGAAGCTGGGCCGAATCAGGCATCAGTAGATCCGCTTGGGTGGTGACCGTTGAACGACCAGCCGCGTTCTCCTCATTGTCGATGATCACCGTGCGACGCGGTGTGGCATGTGCCTCCTTCAGTTTGGTTGTCTCCTCGATGACGACCGCAAGCCGCTTTTTCTCCGAGCCCAACAGGCTTTCCAGGTACTCAATACGGGCTCGAAGCTCCTTAGCCTCCTCGACGAGACGCCGGCGCTCCAGAGCCGCCAGGCGCCGCAATTGCATGTTCAAGATGGCTGTGGCCTGGGCGTCCGTGAAGCCAAACTTCCGCATCAGGTTGGTATGGGCTGTGTCGGAGGTGCGCGAGCGGCGGATCGTACTGATGACCTCGTCCAGGATGTCAAGGGCCTTGAGGAGCCCTTCTACAATGTGGAGTCGGGCACGGCGTTGTTCCAGCTCGAAGCGGCTGCGGCGCTCAATCACCTCCAGCCGGTACGCCACGAAGTGGGTCAGCATCTCGATCAGCGACAGGTATCGGGGCCGCGTGGCGCCGTCGGCAGTGGGGACCAGAGCCAGATTGATGACGCCAAAGGTCTCGCGCAGTTGGGAGTACCTCAGGGCGTCTGCAAGCACCTTTTCAGGGTCGGCGTTGCGCGATACCTCAATCACAAGCCGCATACCAGTATAGTCAGACTCGTCTCTCAGATCGGTCACGCCTGCGAGACGCCCGTCCCGCACTTCGCGCGCCAGTTTCTCGATCACCGTCGTCTTCAGGACGCCATAGGGTAGTTCGGTGACGACGATATTGGTCTTTCCTCCCCCGATGTCCTCGGTGTGGACACGGGCCTGCGTGACGATCTGGCCTCGCCCGGTCTCATAGGCCTGGCGGATCGTGTCGATTGTTTCTCCATCGCCACGGTCGCGGAAGCGGTAGATCAGCCCCCCCGTAGGGAAGTCGGGGCCGGGAACAATCGGCAGCAGATCATCCACCGTAATCCGATTGCGCTGCGCCCAGTTCTTGGCGACATAGACCACGGCATCGCAGATCTCCCCCAGGTTATGCGGTGGGATCTTGGTGGCCATACCGACGGCAATCCCGTCCGCTCCGTTGACCAGGAGATTGGGAAGCACAGTGGGCAACACCACCGGTTCCTGGAGGCTGCCGTCGAAGTTGTCCGTCCACGGCACTGTGTCCATGTGGAGGTCCTGCAGCATCATCTCCGCCAGTTGAGTCAGGCGGGCCTCCGTGTACCTCATGGCAGCCGGGGCGTCTCCGTCGATCGATCCGAAGTTGCCCTGCCCATCGACCAGGGGAGCCTCCATGACCCAATCCTGGGCCATGCGGACCATCGCCAGGTAGACTGAGCTGTCGCCGTGTGGGTGATACTTGCCCAGTACCTCACCGACAATGCGCGCGGACTTCTTGTGTGGCTTCGTGTGGGTGAGTCCCAGGTCATGCATGGCGTACAAGATACGGCGTTGCACCGGCTTCAAGCCATCGCGAACGTCGGGAAGGGCTCGGTCCGTGATGGTCTCTCGCGCGTACCCAATGTACGCCTGCGTCATGTCGCGATGCAGTTCTATGGTCTCGGCGTAGGACTCTGCAGCCTCGGTTATCACTGCCATAAACGGTTCCTCCGTTGATCAAGGCCGGGGCAAGATCACGCCCGTTGGCCGTTTTCTATGATTTCTCCATCCCAGTAGGCCATCAGATGTTCTCGTCTTTGCCCTGGGCTGCCGCCCATCCACAGGGCAACGGCCCGATTGGCCTCGTGGACATCGTTCACTGTGACCCGTACCAGGTGTTCGTTGAACCATGGGTCTGGATCCCCAAGCTTGAACACGGTTTCCCTGAGCTGACTGGGGTTCATCTCACCCAACCCTTTGTAACGCTGGATGGTTACCTTGGCGTTCTTACCCCAACTCTTCAGGATGCGATCCCGCTCGGCGTCTGTGTAGGCATACCGGCTGACCTTTCCGTCGCGTAAGAGGTAGAGGGGCGCTCGGGCGACATACAGCCTCCCCGCCTCCACCATGGGGCGCATCAACCGCCAGAATAGAGTGTAGAGAAGTGTCTTGATGTGATCGCCATCGACATCGGCGTCCACCAGGATGGCTACCCGACCATAGCGCATCTTCTCGAGATCGAAATCCGACCCGATGCCGGCACCGATAGCGGCGATGATGGCCTTCACCTCGGTGTTTGCCAGGACGCGGTTGAGGCGCGTGCGCTGGGTGTTCAGGATCTTCCCCCGCAGGGGAAGGATCGCGTGGTAATTGCGGTTCCGTGCCTGTTTGCACGACCCCCCTGCCGAGTCTCCCTCCACGATGTAGAGCGTCGTCTCCTCGGTTGGCCTCCCTTTGGCGACATCGGCCAGCTTGCCAGGGAGTTCATCGACCTCCAGGACGGAGCGCCGCATGACGAGCGCTCGGGCTTTGGCGGCAGCATGACGCGCACGGGAGGACGCCAGACAGCGTGAGACAATCTTGCGCCCGAGTGCGACCTTCTTACGAAAATGGGTGAGGAGCGCATCGTAGACGATCGAGTAGACCTGGCCCTGGATCTGGTCACTGCCAAGCTGGGTTTTGGTCTGACTGGTGAATTGGGGGTCGCGCATAGCGACACTGACCACGGCGGTGATGCCGGCGAGAGTGTCTCGCCCGGTGATCTCATCCCCCTTCTGGAGGAGTTTCTTCTCCGCAGCGAAGATGTTGATCGCTTTCGTCAGCGCCGAGCGGAACCCCGCGACGTGTCGTCCGCCGTCTGGGGTGGGGATTGTGTTGACGAAAGAGATCAACTCCTCATCGTCCTGGTCATGGTATTGAATCACCACCTCCACCCGGCTGCCGTCATCCGTCTCCCCTCGGATGTGAATGGGCTCGTGCAGAACATGTCGCTCTTGATTGAGGTACGCAACGTACTCGGGGATGCCTCCCTTGTATTGATAGGTACGCTCGCGGCTCGAGTCGCGTTCATCAAGGATGTGCACTTTGAGCCCTGGCACAAGGAAGGCCACCGTTTGCAGACGGCGCGCCAGGATGGAGAAGTTGAACTCTACGACGTCCAGGAACTCCGGGTTGGGCAGGAAGGTCACTGTACTGCCGGTTCCGAGCTTGCGATTCCGATGCTCACGGATAGCTTTCTTCGCGCCACGCTCTCCGACAATGCCAATAACCTGACGGGTCGACGGGTCCAGGATCTGGACGGGTGTTACTGGCAGGCCGCATTCATGGCGTTGACGATAGAGCACGCCGTCCCGCTTGACCTCCACCTCCAGCCATGTGGAAAGGGCGTTGGTGGCTTTGATCCCCACGCCGTGCAGTCCACCAGAGGTGGAGTAGGAGCTTCCATCGAATTTGCCTCCTGCGTGGAGCTCCGTGAAGGCGACCTCCAGGGCCGATTTGCCCTTCTCTGGATGGATGCCTACGGGGAAGCCACGGCCATTATCAGCGATCGAAATGCTGCCATCGGTGTGGATGGTGACGTCGATCCAGTCACAGGCGCCAGCCAGGGCCTCATCCACCGAGTTGTCGATCACCTCGATCGCAAGGTGATGGAGGGCGGATTCGCCTTTGCCGCCCACATACATACCGGGGCGCCGCTGGATGTTCTCTGGGTAGTCAAGCACCTGGATAGACGACGCATCGTAGGCTGACTGGGTCTTTGTCATCTTTTCTAACACTCCATCATTACTGTGGATTGAGTCGCCACCAGATCTCCGAGGGAGGCTCCTCACAGGTCGCTCGTGCCGTTGATGGTATCTGTGGATGCACGGCCATGAGACGCGGGCCTGTGGCACACACAAAACGTCGACGCGCTCGAGTCAGTCGACGCAGCGCAGCGAACATGCGAGCAAGGTCATGGCTGCGTGGGCTGGTATCGATAGGCTCTGATTCTTAGCCCGTCTCAGGCGCAGTCGTAGCCTTACCTCGGTCTAATCTTAGTGTATAGTACATTCGTTCTATTGTCAATAGGGCCGTGTTGCTTTCTTGATCGATCGGTGCATGTAAACATGCATGTTGAGGCCTTGGCCAAATTATTGTCGAACACTTCAACACAATGCGGCCCGCCATAGCCGCGGGCCGCATCTGGTACCCCTGCCGCGACTCGAACGCGGGCCACCGGCTCCGGAGGCCGGTGCTCTATCCAACTGAGCTACAGGGGCTTGCTCACCGCGCACTATTGTACCACAGACGGACATGGTTTCAAGTGTGATGGTGACTGTCACCTGAGGGGGGCGTCGGGTGGATGGTGCACGGGTCAAGGGAGGCGCCTTGTGCAGCGTCTCGCGTTGGGGGTGACAGTCACCAGGAGGGCGGCGTTGGATGGATGGTGCCCGG
>CAYLRT010000086.1:0-12568 GCA_964385885.1 uncultured Anaerolineales bacterium
TCATATTTCATGAGCGAAGGATACAATATCGGCCATAGAGGCGGTGAGGCTTGCCTAGCATGGTGAAATGGGTATGCTGGTTGTGAGGTCCCCACGAGTGAGACACAGGGTACAATTACCTAGTAAAAGCACCTATGAAGATCGTCCTGCCGGCGTTTTTGTTCCAGCCTGTGCTTGACGAGATCCGTCAGGATAGCGCAGGCGAGGGGGTTTTGGCACAGTGTGAGTTCATTCCGGTGGACTCCCAGGGAAGGATCCTGGGAGACCCTACCGGCGCTGAGGTGGTAGTGCTCCCGTGGGGCCTGCCCACTGAGACAGTGGCTGCGTTGCTCGATCTCCCCACGCTTCGCTGGATCCACTCAGTAAGTGCCGGTGTGGATCACGCCCTGCGTGTCGTACCCGACGCCTGTCAGGCAGTGATCACGAATGCGGCAGGGCTCTTTGATGGCCCTATCGCCGAGATGGTGATGGCCTATATCCTGGCGATAGCCAAGCGCATCCCCCTCTTCTTGCAGCAGCAACAGCGCCATCAGTGGCATCTGCTACGGCTTCGTGAAGTGGCGGGGTGCACTGTGGGGATCATAGGGCTGGGCCGTATCGGCACGGAGGTCGCACGTCGATGCCAGGGCATGGGATTGCGTGTCATAGCCACGCGCCGCCACCCCGATCGTGGGGGGGATTTCGCGGATCTCGTGGTGGGGCCTGATCGGCTCTCTGAGATCCTATCGGGGGCTGATTTCGTGGTCATTACAGCACCTTTGACCCCCGAGACCCGTGGCTTGTTGGACCGTGATGCGCTGCGCCAGATGCGCCCGGATGCCTGGTTGATCAATGTGGCCCGCGGGGCTATCCTGGATCAGGAGGCCCTGATACAGGCCCTGCAGGAGGGGTGGATCGGCGGCGCAGCACTCGATGTGTTTGAGGAGGAGCCACTGCCGCCGGACTCACCGCTTTGGGACTTGCCCAACGTGATCATCACACCGCATAACAGTTGGAGCACACCCCATCTCAAGCAGCGCGAGGCCCGGCTCTTCGTGGAGAATCTGCGTCGCTATCTGAGTGGTCAACCACTGCTTAACGTCGTTGATCGATCCCGAGGCTATTGAGAGAAGGATGTGAGATGTACCAGTCTATCGGGCGGTGGGAGACGCGGAGCCTACCAGGTCGGCGTGTTAACCTATCTGGCACGGAGGCAGTGGCAGCGGGATCTCCTGGGGGGACGCCGATGGGTCCGGTAAACGCGGTGGCGCAGGGATCGGGGATTGAAGTGCCATGAGAATCGGCCTTGACCTCCGCCTGCATGCCTATGCCCCAGGGGGCATTTCCCGCTATGCGCGGCGCCTGGCGCGTGCGCTGGCGGAGCTGTGTGGGCCGGAGGAGGAGCTGGTCCTGCTGCCCCATCGCCGCGATCGGCAATCCTTTCCGGTTGCGGACGGGGTCGGCTGGCACGTGCTCTGGACCCCGCCCCATCATCGGTGGGAACGGTGGGCGTTGGGGATTGAGCTCCTGCCGCTGCGGCTGGACGTCTTCCACGCTACGGATTTCATCCCTCCCGCCTGGGGCGCTCGACGTATGGTGATCACGGTGCACGATCTGAACTTCCTCCTCTACCCTCAATACCTGTTGCCGGAGGCCCGTCGGTATTACAATGATCAGATCGCGTGGGCCGTGCAGCGTGCGGATGCGATCGTAGCTGACTCGTATGCTACGCAGCGGGACCTGGTGCGGCTTCTGGACGCTGATCCACAGAGGATCACGGTGGCTCACCTGGCGGCTGACGAACGATTTCGCGTGCTGTCGGAGCCAGAGGTGGATGCCGTGCTGCGCCACTATGGGCTGAGCCGCGGTTATCTCCTGTTCGTCGGGGTGTGGGAGCCGCGCAAGAATCTACCAGGGCTCTTGGAAGCAGTGGCTCATCTGAGACAACGACGTGTCGAGGTCCCTCTCGTCATCGTGGGCCGTGTCGGATGGCTGTATGAGGAGATCTTCTCCAAGGTGGAAACGCTGGGCCTGGCCTCAGCGGTCCGCTTCATCGAGCGGGTGCCGGTGGAGGATCTGGTGGCGCTGTACAATGGCGCTGCTGCTCTGGTGATGCCCTCGTTCTATGAGGGCTTCGGTCTGCCTGTGTTGGAGGCGATGCAGAGCGGCACGCCGGTCATCGTCTCGGATCGTGCCAGCCTGCCAGAGATCGTGGGTGAAGCGGGGCTGGTGATCGATCCGTCGGACCCCCAGGCCATCGCCCAGGCCTGCGAGCGTCTCCTCATGGATCATGCGCTGCGGGAGAGACTCTCTAGAGCCGGGCTACAACGTGCCCGCACCTTCAGTTGGCAATACACGGCGCAACAGACCCTGGCAGCCTATCGGGCGGCGCTGGATTCGCCCCGAGATTGAGCCGACGTGGCCGGGGGAGTCGCTAACGTGTGGCGGGCCAGGGGCGTATAGATTGGGCCGGAGGGCGTGAGGTCGCTGCGGAAGAGGATCACCTCCTGGACAGGCATGGGGCCCAGGTCGCCAACCTCCGTCTGCCTCAGGATGGATGAGAGGGCCTGGATCTCCGTGGCGGTGGCCCGCCGCGAGACGCGCCCCAGGGTGAGGTGGGGAGAGAACGGCCGACGCTCAGGCTGGAAGCCGATGGTGGCTAGAGCCTCGCCCAGGGCGGTGTAGAGTAACTCCAGGCGGTTTCCTGTGTCCTGAACGCCCACCCAGATCACCCGTGGGCGGCGCATATTAGGAAACGCTCCCATCCCTGCCAATCGGCAGGTGAAGGCCGGCATAAGGCGTGTCACGCTTTCCAGGGCCTGCTCGATGCTTGGAATGCGCTCCTGCAGCACATCGCCCAGGAAGTGCAGTGTGATATGGATATTGGCCGGCTTGACCCACCGTACGGTCCCTGCCGGCACTTCCCGTTGCAGGCGACGCTCAGTGGCCGCCAGGTTCTCCTCCTGCTCTGACGACAGGGGGACGGCGATGAAAGTCCGTAACGTCATCAATTTGGGCATGGCTACTGACCCTTCGATGCAGTCTGATCACTCATTGCGTGGGTAGGGCCGGGATCGGTGCCGCATAGAGCTTGTTCTCGCTGATCAGATAGACGATGTGGGGGTCCATCGTCACGGCAAGCGCCTCGAGATGGCGTAATTCGGGGCCGGTAGTCCGATACTGATGGACGAATTCCCCTAACTTGTTCACGGCGACGATGCGGGCGTTGTCGGGATCTCCCAGGTAAATCAAGCCGTCCTCTGGGTCGGGCTCGATGGCCATCAAGCGCGGCTGCATGTCGAAATCTGGGAGATTGCGGAGCTCAAACCAGGGGTCCCTGGCCCCTGCGTAGTAGGCTTGCACGGTCCCGTTCCCCAACAGCAGGTAAACGCGTCCATCAATCGCCATATCCAGTGCAAGCTGCAGGTCAGGGGCGGCATCGGTCGCGAAGTAAGGACGGTAATTCTCGTAGATGCCATTGACCGGTTCGTAGACCAACACCTGGTTCATCTGTCTGTGCAAGAGGTAGAGTTTGGAGCCGAAGGCTGTAACGGCGGTGACTTGACTGGCGGTGAACTCACCCTGAATGCGCTGCACTGTGGTGTTGATCGGCCCCAGGGGGGGATCATAGAAGAAGAGAAGGCCGCCTTCGCCGTAGGAGACTACGGCGCCGTCCGGGAAAACCTCGTTGGGTTCAAGCCAGGCAAAACCGGCCAACTCGCCGACGGTTGCCCCCTGGATGGTTTGCCCGGAGCTCAGGATCGTTGTGTAGCCCTCGGCAGCCGTCGAGATTCGGTCGTCGCCTAAGGGAATGGTCAGCACAAGATCTGAGGCTGTATCCAGGATATAGACTGAGCCTCTAGCCACCAGCAACTGTCGGCGAGTGGATGTAGTGCCCAACTCCAACAGGGGCACCAGGTTCAGGGCCGAGGCATGTTCAAGGGCATCCACAGACTGTTGGGCCTCGGCCAATAATCGCTGGGCCTCCTCGTTGTCTGGGTCCAGTTGCTCAATCTTCTTGGCCATCTCCAGTACCTGAGGCCAGAGTGAAGGATCCTCCAGGTAGGCCTGGTCGCGAACCTCTTGGGCTCTAGCCACAAGCTCCTCAGCTCTTGATGGCCCACCAAGCTGTAAGTATTCGCCTCCGGTGACCAGGAGGACAAAGGCCAGCAGACCCAACGCAAGCCCTTTCATCAGAGTGGCGTTTTCCTTCGGGGGCGGGGGCGTCTCTCTGTGTGTTCGTGTGGCGACTCTACCGGGCAGGAGGGTGCGCAGGGCCTGTCTTAGCCTGGCGTGCTCCGCGGTGATGGTGCGTGCGGTAGGGCGGGCGCGGCGTTCTGCGCGTCGTGCCTGCCGCATCTGGGCTTTCTCCTGCCAACTCGCCGCGGCCATCCGGAACCGGTCTTTCAGCGTGGCCCTGGCAGGTCTTGATGGGGTCTTGGCCTCGGGCGGTGGAGCGGCGATACGCTCGGGCTGCGGCTCTTCGGGTTCTGGTAGGCCAGAGCCTGTTTCCGGGGGAGGGGATAGCGCTTCATCCCTGTGTGGGGCCTCTGTGGCCACTGCGCTCGCCCCGGCGATCTGATGACGTGCTGATCTCTGGAGGGGGGTGAGTGCAGCGGGTCGTAGTTTTACGAGTGTGAGTTCCCCTTTTCCCCTCTCCGGGGGGAGGGCCTCGACCGTGGATTGGGCCGCAGGGCGTTTGAGCAGCGAGGGGAGAGCCCGGATCAGGATGACGCTGCCCGATACATGGCGGTCTGCCATCTCGTTGCTCAGATGCCTGACAATCTTCTCGAAGTTTGCCTCCCCCAACAGAGCCTGCCATCGCTCTCGGGGGATCGACTCTGCCACTTCGGTGGTCGCCAGGCATGCTACGCAGCCAGGTTCCACAGAGGTGTAGCTGATGTGGATGACCGGAGGCGTTGTCCCACCGAGCGGTATCAGGAGGCGGTCTCGTCTGGGGAAGATCTCAAAGAGGAGATCGTGTGCCAGGGTCTCGATGGCGGTCTTGGGGTGCAGAATGTAGGCATAGGCAGGTCCCACCTGCCCCAGAAAGATCTCCTCGTCCAGCAGAGCCGCACATGTCAGGTTCCCGGCGCACTTGCTGCCAGGCGCCGCGCTCTGATTGAAGGTCACGACGTGACGATTGGCCGCCACCAGGGCACGGCGTAGTCGTGTCACCACGCTCCCCTGCGTGGTCCAATAGGTTTTGGCGGTCAGGGTGCGGATCTCGCGGCTGCGATAGGGCAGCTTCGGGGTGAGGTCCACCAGGATGGCGATCTGGCCCTTTGACTTCGAGGGTGCATGGGGCTCTGCCGCAGCAATCGAAGCTTCCGGGGAAGGATGGTTACTGCGGATGCCATCTGTGAAACGCAGAATTTCAGTCTGGTATAGCATAGCTGTCCCACCGGGCTGTTTCTAGTTTAGGGACGGGTTGCCCCATGTCAAGCAGGGTGCCCCTCCGAGTACATTCTAGGATGGAGGTAAGTTAGTAAAGGCGCTTGACCACAAGTCATTGTCGGCGCTGGCGGTGCCAGCGCATGCCGGGGTGGGCGACGGCATTGCCGTCGCCCACCCTCCCAACCTTCCTTCCCTCCTGTGAGAAGAAGTTTGCGCTATTTGCGAGAGGCATGCGCGAGCCCAATCCCCTCTCCCCCTTGGGGGAGAGGGCTAGGGTGAGGGGGACAAGTGCGCGGGAGCCAGCGCATCCAAGATAGCCTCTACGCTTTATCTCCCCTGCGTGGCTTCACTTCAATATGTTGACCGCCGTTGGGTTCCCCAACCAGGTGATCTCTGATACAGACAAAGTCCACGCTATAGCAGCCGATGGGAGGTTGACGACGAAATTGGTGCCCCCCTGGCCGCTGGTTGCGCAGCAAGGGCCACGACGCCGTTTGGTGTCGGTGGGGACCTTGCGCATTTTCCGCGCCCATTGGGTGGTTAGCCCCTCACCCCGTCCCTCTCCCCACAGGGGAGAGGGGGATGGTCGGAACCCCCCGTTGTTCTCCCCCAGGGGGGCTGATTGGGCCAGACACCGCTGGTGTCCGCGTAGAGCCCAGAGCTTTGGGTCCCTTTCCCCACAGGGGAAAGGGTGATAAGGTGAACCCTGGCCATCTTTTGCCCCAGCAATAAAACGCACCCGCGCTTCCAGACAAGCCCTCCTTGGAGCGGCGTCAGGCCACACAGGTGGCGGCCGGAGCGCCGGACAATGCCACCGACTCGGATGGTCACCGATCTGGATGGCCCGCTGTCGCCGTATCCCATTGTCAGGGGAGCCCGAGGGCCCTCTGGGGTCAATCCTCTTGCCGCAACAGTTCTTCAAGCATGCCGAAATCGACGCGTGAGGTCATGTCAAGCGAGAGGGGAGTGACTGACACCTTGCGCGCTGCATGGAGGCACCAGATGTCCGAGCCGACCTCAGCTCGCTCTGGGTGATCCATCACGCGGTAGCCGGCATCCCCTGGCTCTTTGGGTGGCGTGGGGATGAAATAGCGGTGCCGTGAGAGCCTGGTGAGCAACCAGGGGGTCTCTGGGGTGGCGTCACTGGGCAGGTTGATAGAGAGCACATCCACATCAAAGGGCAGACTCTTCGAGAGCAACAGGCGGCTGAAACGAAGGGTAAAGGCCTTTGCAGCCAGGTAGTCCTCCTCCTGGTTCCCAACCAGGTGGTGGGCTATCGACATCTCCATCGACACGGCCAGCGACGGGATGCCGAATGTCGCACCCTCCAGGGCCGCACCAATCGTCCCCGATATGGTGACCTCTGTACTCACGTTCTCGCCAAAGTTGATGCCAGAGACCAGCAGATCGGGGGGTCTGGACGCCAACTGGAGCATAGCTGCCACCACGCAGAGGGCCGGGGTGGCATCCATCGAGTAGGCCCGAACTTCAACCCCCTGAGCGGTCCTATAGGGGACAGGGGTGATCTCGCCGCTGACGATCTTCGGCATGGCGCGGCCTGCCCCAGACCACTGGCGGTTGGGCGCAACCACCAGCAACTCGCCCAGGGGAAGCAGAGCCTCGACCGCGGCGCGCAGTCCGGCGGAGTCGATGCCATCATCATTGGTCACCAGGATGTAAGGGGTGGTTGTGCTCATGGTCCTCTCTGTGTCGTTTTTGGATGCTATGCGCTGGTGAAACATAACACGGGCGCAGTCCCAGGCAAGTCGTAGCAGTTCACCATAGGGGACGGTGATGGAGGGGGGGGAGAGGGATTGGGCTACGGATTGAGATGTTCCCCTGTGGCGAGCTCGATGCTCTCGCCACCCAGTAGATCCTCATGGAGCGCAGCTACGAACAACAGGGAGGAGAGGCGGTTGAGATAGGCCAAGTTAGAGGCGCCAAGCCCGGGTTCCTCGCGTGCCAGCGCTACCAGTCGACGCTCGGCGCGTCGCACCACAGTGCGGGCGACGTGTAACGCAGCCCCGGCGACGGTCTCACCGGGAAGCACGAACTCTTTGAGCGGAGGGATCCCCTCAGCCAGGGTCTCTATCCAGGCCTCCAATTGGGCCACATCCGAAGCCTCCAGCCCTGGATAGCTGGCCCGGGTCTCTGGGGTCGCGGCAACGTGGGCCATGAGACGCACCAGGTGATGCTGGATTGTCTTGAGGATCGCGCCTGATCCGGCTGACTGGCAGAGGGCACGGGCCATGCCGATGGCTGCGCTGGCCTCGTCGATAGTGCCCACGGTCTCGATCGCCGGGGCGCTTTTCGAGAGCCGCTCCCCTTTCCCCAGACGTGTGGTGGCCCCGTTATCGCCGTGACCGGTGTGAAAGGCCTGATGTTTCATAAGTTCTGCTCCCAGCGCCCTATCGGATTCGATGGTCATCAGATGCTCTATACCATGGGCAGGATAAGGGATGTTCGCCAAACGGCAAATGCTCGATCCCAGGGGATCGCTCTCCGCAGGTGTGAGATACTTGAGAAGACCCTCCCAATATCTGTCTGGGGGGAAGGGGGCACGGTTTCCCCTACAGGATGTTTGCGGCAACTGGAGAATGGCCGACGATCACGCTACAACAGAGCTGCTGTCCAGCAGGGTCACGCCCAACCTGTTGACAGAACGAGGAGGCCAGGCATGATAGAGACACTATGACCAGGAGCGGGCGGGGCTGGATGCTTTTAGTGCTTGTGGGGTTGCTGCCAGGGCTGTTGGTGCTCCTGGGAGGCTGTGGGGCAGGGGCACCGTGGCCGGGAGACACGGCAGGGCTCTCCCCGCGTGGGACCCCTGTCGGGACGCAGACGCCTGAGGCCACACCGACGCCATCCCCCCTGCCCACACTGACACCCACTCCCACCCCGCTCCCTATCGAGCGTCTGACGGGTGCACAGCAGGCCTTTGCCGTGGGCGACTGGGACACGGCCATTGGGCTCTACCGCGGGCTCCTCGCTCAGCCCTCTCTCAGCGACACACTCCGCGATGAGGCCACATTGGGGTTAGCTTTGACCTATCTGGCGGACGCTGCTTACGGTGAGGCGGCCGAACTGTTGACCTCGTTTCTGGACGGCAACGGCGGGGCTGACCCGGCGGTGACAGCCAAAGCCCATATCCTGCTTGGCGATGCCCTGCGCCTCTCGGATGCTCCCCTCTCGGCGACCCAACACTACTCGGCGGCGCTGACGGGATTGCCCATCCTGGCGCCTTACGGATATGCCTGGCAGGGTGATGCCTATCTGGCTGCAGGTGTGCTGGGAGCCGCCGCCGAGGCCTATACCCAGGCCATTGCCGCGGCCGACATCCCGGGCCGGAAGGTGGGCCTGATGGAGGATCTCGCCTCGGTCTACATCGCCCAGGGCGACCCTGCGCGGGCCGTCCAACTCTACGACGAGATCCTGTCCATCGCCGGCAAGCCCTCCTATCGCGCGCATATCCTCTACCAGGCAGCCCAGGCATTGCTCATAGCGGGGGAGACCGATGCAGCCTACGCCCGCATGGCAGATTTGATAGCGACCTATCCCGAGGACCCCCGGGCCTACGATGCGCTGGTCCTGCTGGTGGATGTTGGCTACCCCGTGGACGACATGCTGCGCGGGATGGTCGATCTCCATGCCGGGGCCTATGGCCCTGCCGTGCAGGCCTTCATCCGGGTGATTCAGAATCAGCCAGAGCATACCGGAGCCCCCCACTACTATATGGGCCGTGCCTTCCTGGCCGCCGGGAGCCTGGATCTGGCGCGCCAGGCCTTTGAGGACCTGATCGAGACCCATCCTCAGGACCCGCTGGTCCCCGATGCCTGGATGGGGAAGGCCCAGGTCCTTGTGTTGGAGGGACGTATCCCTCAGGCGCTGGCGGCCATGGAGACCGGCCTGAGCCTGTACCCGGTTCAGCAGGAGACGCCCGATGTGGCCTGGGAGGTGGTCAGCGCGCTGGAGGATAGGGCGCAGCTTTCAGAGGCCGCCGCCTTGCTCTCGGAGATCGCGCTGCGCTTCCCCAATGATCCCCGGGCACCCCAGGCGCGGTTTCGGGCTGGCCTGGACCACTATCGGGCGGGCGAGGGCGACGAGGCCCATCGGGTGTGGCAGGAGTTGGTCCGCTGGTACCCCTACGATCCAGCCGCTCAGGCCGCCTGGTACTGGCTGGGAAAGGGCTATCTGGCCACCGGTGAGACGCTGAGCGCGACCCATGCCTTCAGTGAGGCAGTGGCGGTGGATCCCTGGGCGTACTACGGGCTGCAGGCCGCGGACAGGCTCGCCGGCCGGGAGGCCTTCCGTGCCTATCCTGCCCCCTCCTCCCCCTGTGACCAGGCCCAGGCTCAGGAAGAGGCGGAGGCATGGCTCAGCACGTGGCTGGCGACCGAGCCTGACACTCCCCTCTCTGAGCTTCCACCCGAGCTGGCGGATCACCCTCGGCTGCAGCGTGGCACGTTGCTGCTGCGTCTTGGGCACTTCGATGAGGGGCGCACTGAGCTGGAGCAGTTGCGTCTAGAGACCTCGGATGACCCGCTGACGCAATATCGTCTGGCGCTTATCTACCGTGATGTGGGGCTTTACCGGTCGTCGATCCTGGCGGCGACCACCCTGTGGCGCCTGTCGCCCGTCAGGCAGATTGATGCGCTCCCGCCCTTCATCGCCTGTCTGATCTACCCGCGCTATTACGCTGAGCTGATCGAACGGGAGGCGCGCAGCACGCATCTGTCACCGTTGCTGGTCTACGCGCTGCTGAGGCAGGAGAGCCTCTTTGAGGGCCAGGCGATGTCATTCGCTGCGGCCCATGGCCTGATGCAGGTGATCCCCTCAACCGGTGCTCAGATCGCGGAGGCCCTGGGCTGGCCGCCGGACTATGAGACGCGCGATCTCTATCGGCCCATGGTCAGCGTGCGCTTTGGGGTGTGGTACCTGGCGCAGCAGCGGGACCGCTTCGAGGGGAGCCTGTACGCCGCGCTGGCTGCCTACAATGGCGGGCCAGGCAATGCGTCCCGCTGGTGGGAGGCGGCGGATGGGGATGAGGATCTGTTCGTCGAACTGATCGACTTTGGGGAGACGCAGCGGTACGTGCGCCTCATCCGTGAGCACTACGCCCGCTATCGCTGGCTGTATGGGGCCAGGTAGGGGGACGCTGGTCACAGTTTACATGTCTGGGGCCAGCAGTGGGCGCTTACCGGGCATGCCCGTGCGGCGGGGATAGCGCGGGGGCGTCGCCGCCACTTTATCGATGACCACCAGGTAGCGCGTCTCGGCCAGGCCCCGCAGGTTGATGGGGATCAGGCGCCTGACCTCGCCTCCGAGCTGGTGGATGGCCCACGCCGCGCGATGTACCTCAGCCGGGGCCCCTTCCCCTTTCTGAGCCAGGACATGGCCCTGCAATCTCACCAGCGGCAGGAGGTATTCCACCAGTACGGGCATATCGGCGACGGCCCGCGCCAGTGCCCAGTCATAGCTTTCCCGGTGCTGTGGGTCCTGCCCCAGCTCCTCGGCCCGACCGTGGATGATGGTGACGTCCGCGAGCTTGAGGGTCTGGACCAGGTGCTGGAGGAACAGGGTCTTCTTCCTGGTCGCCTCCAGCAGTGTGAGCTGCATCGCAGGGCACAGGATCTTGAGTGGCAGGCCGGGGAAGCCAGCCCCTGTGCCGACGTCGATCACACGTCGGCCGCTCAATCCCCCTTCGCCCCGCATCGCCTGGAGGCAGGAGAGGGAATCGAGGAAGTGGCGGATCTGAATCCCTCGCTCATCGGTGATGGCGGTCAGGTTAAACCGCTGGTTCCACGCCGTCAGCGTCTCCTGATAGACGCGGAAGGCCGCGATCTGCTCAGGCGCGAGTCGAATGCCCAGTTCCAGAGCGCCGGTGATGAGTTCTTGCACGATGGTCTATCCTCGTACCTGATCCTGTGTGTTGCCCCTGGATTGTACCCGATTCTCGGGGTTTGGAGAACGGGCACGCTGGGCGGAGCAGCCCTCAAGGGGACAGGCGGTGTGGATGTGATAGTCGGCCTCTAGAGGATGGCTGGCATCGCGGACCTGATCCAGCAATTTCCTTTTTATGTAAGTATTCCGTGCTATATTTTACTTGACATTCAGTTATTTTTGATTTATACTAGAAGGGAGACGGTGATTGTTCTCAACTAGCCTCAAAAAACGGGGGCAGACCTGGATGGTATGCAAGGAGTTTCCGTATTAGCGACTCTGAGGGTGGCATAGGCAGAATCTCTCTAGTATTCTGTCGGGGATGGAAGGGTGGATTCCGTCTAGTCAATAGTTAGATGGGCGTTCGCAGACTGCGGTTGGATCCTATACTTGGCACGCTGGAGTTAGCAGGGCCCCGTGGGCCAGAAGGGAGATTCTTATGTCGGATGTGGGTAAGTTCCAGTACATCGGAAATGATCCAGAGCGCTGGAGGAAAAAGGCAGAGGCTTTGACCTACAACGCCGAAGTGCTTACTCAACATCGGCTTGACTACAGGCAAGAGCGGGATCGTTATCAGGAGGAGCACGAGCTATCGGGTGTAGACATGATGTTTGCTTCACTTGTGCTGTGGGGATGTGCTATGGAATGCTTCTTCAAGTGTCTCTTCCTGAAAAGAGGAGGGCGACTAGCTAAGGATGGAAGGTATGTTGGTCGAAAGAAGCACAGTCTCATAGAGATGGCCAAAGATGCAGCTTTTCCTCTGTCAGAGTCTCAGCAGACTATCTTGACTAACCTATCAGTAGTCCTCCAGTGGAGTGGTCGCTATCCAATAGCAACAGATCCTGAGCAGACCTTCCAAAGCCATTACTGGCATCAGCCGGATCACGACGAGGTCCTAAGAGAGCTGGTTGAATCCTTGAGACGGGAAATCGTTGACAATTGAGGAGGATTTTCGGACCCATCGCGCTGCTAGCCTGCGCATGCAGCCGACGCCGCCACGCGGCTCCAAGATCGGAGGCGTCTTGGAGGTCATTTTCGGCTCGTTCGCGAATGCGATCGAGCACTGAACTTTGGCGTTTTGAGGGAACTTGCTGACTTCTCAGAGTGGGGGCGTACAGGCTGAAAGAGCATCAACTTGAGTCGGGAATTTGCTTGGTTTGTGAGGCTTGCGGGAGACAATTAAGAGGACATGGGTTGGGAAGATAGTTCAACGACCGCCTGACCCGCGCATCCATTTGGACTGCCTGGGGTC
>CAYLRT010000087.1:0-5376 GCA_964385885.1 uncultured Anaerolineales bacterium
GAGGGAGGTATCTGAGCATGAAAGTCCTATTCATCGGTGGCACCGGTATCATCAGTTCGGCCTGTGCCGAGTTGGCAGTGCAGCGAGGCATTGAACTCTACGTGGTCAACCGGGGACGCTCATCGGCGCGGCCGGTACCGGAGGGGGCTCATCACCTTGTGGCGGACATCCGGCGACCTGAGACTGTAGCACAGGTGTTGGGAAGGATGCACTTCGATGCGGTCGTGGACTGGGTCGTCTATACTCCCGCCCAGTTGGAGGTGGACCTGGAGTTGTTCCGTGGACGAGCACATCAGTATGTCTTCATCAGTTCGGTGTCAGTCTACCACAAGCCAGTACTGACCCTGCCCATCACAGAGTCCACTCCCCTTCACAATCCATACTGGGAGTACTCTCGGAACAAGATCGCCTGTGAGGAGCGTTTGATACGTGCCTACCAGGAGGAAAGGTTCCCCATGACTATCGTGCGACCCGGCCACACGTATGACCGGATGACCTTGCCTTTCTGGGCCGGCTACACCGTGGTGGATCGCATGCGAAAGGGGCTGCCTGTGATCGTGCATGGTGATGGGACAACACGCTGGGTGCTCACCCACCATCGAGACTTCGCCAAGGGGTTTGTGGGGCTCCTCGGCAACCCGCTAGCGCTGAGTCAAGCATACCACATCACATCCGATGAAAGCCTGACGTGGGACCAGATCACCCAGTACGTGGCAAGAGCCGCCGGGGTGGACGAGGTGGACATCGTGCATGTGCCATCTGAGCTTATCAACGCCTATGACCCTGATTGGGGGGCAGGGCTCCTGGGTGATTTCGCGCATTCGGTGGCGTTTGATAACACTAAGGTAAAGCAGCTAGTTCCGGATTTCGTGGCGACCACCCCGTTTGCGCAGGGCGCCCGGGAGATCATGGAGTGGTTTGACACTGACCCGGCCCGACACGTCGTCGATCCTCGATGGCATGAACTGTTTGATCGCATCATTGAGGCCTACCGCGGGGCCTTCCCCGGGTCGTGAGGTAGGAGTCTGGACCCGCCGCCCTATCAGCACCGGTAGGAGCGGCAGGGTCTTTGCGTGCCCGCCTGGTTCAGTAGAGGGACTGCAGCGGAATCCGGCTGAGCCGCAGTCTGCTCAGACCGTTGCGACTGCACATGCCACCTTTGTAAGCCAGCAGCACGTGACGCTCAGTGAACGCCATGGCCAGGGGTAGCAGTACACCCCTAGGGCTCTGTCTCCAGATCTCCTCACTTCCGCCAATGCTGCCCATCGTTCCGCGAGATCGCCAGTGACAACAGGGAGCGTGGGCGTCCCCAGAGCCATGGAACGCTTCAACAACACAGTCACCGAACGATTCGCTGTTCCCACAAGCCCGGTGCCAGAAGCTCTACACCTCGCCATCGGGACTACGAGCAGCCGATGGGTTACGGTACTATCACTGTCCAGTGTCCTCATCAAGGTCATCGTACCGTGGGCCACCGATCCACTGAGATCATCCAGTCATCTGCGGATCGTGCTGAGAACAAGGCTCAGAGGACACTCTTCATGGTGTGCGCTCTTCGCACAGTCGGTCTTCCGCCCTCACAAGCGCTCTGTCCATTCGCGGCGACCGTACTTATCTCGCACAAGGCGCTCTGCTTCGATAACCTCCGCCTCGATCAAAGGGCTCTCCACCAGACTCAGGTCAAGCGCCTCAACACAACCCTGGATAACTGCGTCGGCGACCTCACTCCACGGCGCAAACCGTCCCAGGGCCTCCTCTAACGTGATCGTCACCGCTCTCACTCGCGAGGGTTCGATGGGCGTGGTCAGATAATTCGCAATCTCTCCCATGTCACCACTCAGTGGGAGTGAGCCATGCAACAGAGTGCCGTGGCGCGTCCGTCGCTGGGCCAGCCCAACCAACTTGCGTCCGTCAACCAGCAGCTCATAGGCAGACGCCAATTCAAAACACACCGGAGATCGCACCTTTGCCCCAGAGCGGTGCCTGCTCAGCGTGGCTCCCGTCACCCCCAGGCGTGCCACCGCAGCCAGTAGGGCCTCCCCCACCCCCCTATAGCTCTCAACCACCGGGAAAGCCCATGAGACATCCGCGGCAGGCACGATGAGCGAGAAACCCAAGACATCTCGGTTCAAGACCGCGGTTCCGCCCGTCATGCGGCGTACCACATCGAGGCCCTCCCCCAGCACGCGGTCCCAGGCCACCTCGGCAACAGGCTGACCGCGTCCCACAACAAGAGCTGGCGGCTGCCAGGCGTAGACCCGTAAGGTTGGTAATGCATAGCCAGTCGACACATAGCGCAAGATCGCCTCGTCGCGCGCCAGATTCACTGCCCCTGGCAGTGGGCTACGCTCTAGAATCAAACGCCATTCACCGGAAGGCGTCCTCATGGCATGATCACGTCTCCCTTGATCTGGTTCCACACATCCGCACTGACCCAGGGGATCACACCCGTTGCCGTCCGCTCGCCCACCACGCGGTAGCCAATAGTCCAGCCATCATAACGATAGAGCGGCTGCAACACCCAGTCCTTGACGCGGGGATCCCGCAACTCGATCAGGTAGACGGGATGTTCCTGCAGATGATCCTTCGCCTGCACCCACGTCAGGTAGTAAGGCGCCGGTCCCGGAGGATCGAAAGACCCATCGGCGACGTAGACCACCGTCATCTCTGGATGGAGATTTTCAGCCCAGGAGATGTAGCGTAGCACCCAGGTCTGCACAAAACCATCAGTGTCGGTGGGAGGCGTCAGCAGCCATGCCCCCTCCTCGAACTGAGGCAGGAGATCCCGGGCCCAGGCATGCCACGTCACTTTGTGACTCTGATCGGCGATAGGGTAGTTGTTAGCCATCACCATCATCAAACCCAGACCAACCACTGCCAGTGTCACCCTGCGCATGGCTCTCGCCAGGGGTACAGAATTGCGGGCCAGTCGCTTACGGACCCACCGCCACACTGCCTGGCCGCCTACCGCAATCAAAGGGGCGAACCAGAGATAGACTGGCGTCATGAAATCGTCCCAGTCCACAACGGCATACGTCACGACGAAGAACCACGCGCCCGCCAGTCCGAGCAAGCAGGTCACCGCCATCTTCATGCGTCTCTTCGCCAGCGCGAACAGACCGATGCCCGCCAGCATCACCCCAATAGGCCAAAACTGAAGCATTAACTGATAGCCCGAGTCAGCCCATCGCTGCAGCCAGTACTTCATGGGTAGCCCAAAAGAAATGCCCCACCATTGCTTCCCCAACCAGAAGTCAATCACACCCCGCCAGTCGCGAGGACAGAAGTTGCAGAACATAGGCGGTGGATCGCTGAAAGCTCGCAATGGGACATAGAGATACTGCAGGGCGATCAGGAGCACGATCCCCATCGTCCCAACCAGCGACCGCAACTGCGTCAGGCGCTTCGCGTCCGTTGCCAGCACACTCCATATCCACATCGGAAGTAGCACAATCGCCGGCACATTGACGCCAAACGCCATCGCATAGAGGACGACAGACGCCACGTAGAAGCGTCGACGGCCAGTCTCCGCAAAGCGCAGGAGGGCCAACCACGTACCGGCGATAAGGGTGTTATATAGGGGGTAAAGCTCGCTATACGTCGCCTGATACCAGAACCGAACGGCGAGTCCCAGGATGAGGGCTCCCAGAGTCCCGACGGTGACAGAGTTCGTCAGATGATATGTGATCCGCTGAACCAACAACACCGTCACCACGGATGTCACCGCACTCAAAAGGTTCAGACGATAGGCCGGGTTCCCAAAGGGTAACCCGTGCACGAACAACGCCCCTAGCCAGGTATAGGTGGGATAGCCCGGTGGATGGGATACTCCCATGACCAACGTGGTAATCTGATACTCGATAGAGTCAAGGTAGGGGCCGACGCCAGGATGCAACGTCTGCACATAGAGCCAGCCGAACAGAACTACAAGCAGAGCGCCCGTGAGTCGCAGTGCACCACGGTCCTTCTCGGCCGCCCAAGGCACCGTGCTGACGACGTCCATAGCCCCCGCTACAGATCCGTCTTGTCTCCCCGAGAGGGCACCGTCACCCGACGATATCCCTGCTCACGCAGACCATCCGCCAGGGCGTGGGCAGGCTGGGGATCGCCATGGATCACGAAAACCTCCCTGACGTTCGGTGCGTGCGGCTTAGCCCAACTCAGGAGATCATCCCGATCGGCATGGGCGCTGTACCCATAGAGCGTCTGGACCTCCGCACGCAGGGCGTACTCCTCTCCGAAGATCCGCACATAGGGAGCTTCTTCGGCGATTCGACGCCCTAAGGTGTTGGGGGCCTGCCAACCGGTGATCAGAATGGCATTCCTTGGATCCTCAACAGCGTGCTTGAGGTGGTGCTGAACCCGACCCGCCTCAGCCATGCCCGAGGCACTGATGATGATAAGGGGATTAGGAGCGTCATTAAGAGCCTTGGAGGCTTCCACACTGCGCACATAGCGCAGCAGATAGAAACCAAAGGGGTCCCGGTCCCCACTGTCCAAGATGAACTGACGCGTCTCCTTATCATAGCATTCAGGATGCCGTCGGAAGGTCTCTGTCACGTCGACCGCCAAAGGACTATCCACGTATATCGGGATCTCTGGGATCCGCTGTTCGTGGACAAGCTGATGGAGATGGTAGACAACCTCCTGCGTGCGGCCGACGGCAAAAGCGGGGATGACAATGCGTCCTTTGCGTTTCACAACCCGGTGGACGATCTCCGCCAGTTCATCTTTGATGGCCTCGAGCGGAGGATGCTGGCGGTCCCCATAGGTGCTTTCGATGAGAAGGTAATCAGCGGGTGGCATCGGTGTAGGGTCGCGCACGATGGGCAGGTTGGGCTGGCCTAAGTCTCCGGAGAAAAGCAGCCGTATAAGCCTCCCGCGCTCTACTGCCTCGAGCAACACCATAGCCGACCCCAGGATGTGCCCGGCATCCAGGAACGTGACCTTCACACCCCGGACAATCTCAAAAGGGCGGTTGTAACCATAGTCCACGAAGTAACGCAAGGTGTGAAGCGCATCCTCCTCCGTATAAAGAGGCTCGACAGGGGGTTGCCCTCGGCGGGCACGCTTCTTGTTCACGTACGCCACATCATGCTCGTGGATGCGGCCCGAATCGGGCAACATGGCTCCGCAGAGGTCGCGCGTGGCATGTGTAGCATAGATGGGTCCATCATAACCATTCTTAATCAGGTTCGGGAGATTACCGGAGTGATCGATATGGGCGTGAGACAGCACCACAGCGTCCAGACGCCTTACGTCGAACGGAAACTTTCGGTTACGCTCATAGGACTCCGCTCGCTTACCTTGGAAGAGGCCACATTCCAGCAGGATGTTCGCCCGGTTGGTGCGCACCAGGTACATCGAGCCAGTCAC
>CAYLRT010000087.1:5476-10898 GCA_964385885.1 uncultured Anaerolineales bacterium
TCGAAGCGCATCTGAGTCACGTCATCGTGATGCACAGATGGCGTGTGAGCCGGCAGATCTGGCAACTGCGTGTCCCGAAACAACTTGAGCAACTGAGAGCCAAAACGCCGCACCTGACCAGCGCTCAGACCAGCATCGAACAATTCCTGCCGAGAACGCGGCCGGACATGCACTAGGCGCACCAGCAAAGCATTGGATAGGACTTTCATTGGGGGCCGATCCAGGGCCTCAGCGGTACGCTCACGCCAAAGATAAAGCTGATAGAGCCGGCGCTGATCCTCCAGACTCAGCCGCTGCCCACCCTTGATACGCCAGAATCGATGGTCCACCTTATCTGGCTGGAGTTCACTGGCCGTCTGGGCCAAATATGTAAAGATCTCGCGTGCCTCCTCCAGACGACCGGTCTCTCGAAGTTCTTTCAACTGGATCTCACGCAAAGGAAGCAGGTAGTGACTATCCATCCAGGCATACCTGAGAGCTTTGGGGTCGAGAGGGCGTTTCCCCCAATTGTAGCGCTGATAACGCTTATTGAGTGAGACCCCGAACAACGAGTTGAGGATATCGCCCAGGCCGACCTTGGGCCATCCCAATACGCGCGCGGCCCACATTGTGTCAAAGATGTGACGTGTGACAAATCCGAAGTCGCGCCGCAACACCATCAAGTCATAATCGGCAGCGTGTACAACCTTCTCCACCGTCTCAGACTCAAAGATCGGCTGCAGTGGCGTGAGATCCCTCAGGGACAAAGGGTCCACCAAGTAGTCCACGCCCGGCACCGAAAACTGAATCAGGCAGACGCGTTCTCGGTAGGCGTAGAGACTGTTAGATTCCGTATCCAGGGCAACCAGTGGCTCCTGCGCCAGCCGTTCGGCCAGCGCCAGCAACGCAGGCTCATCAGCGACGACTTCCAGTCGATGGTCTGCTGGGGGAACAGTGTGTGTCGTTTTCGATGCATACATAATAAAACATTATCCCTGCAGCGCAGAGATTGTCAATCAACCTGGGAAGTAGGGGCATCCTCAACACGCACAGGCACATCGCCGTCGTAGAATCGCAGGGCAAGACGTTGGCCCGATGATGTAGCATGCGCCGCCGTCACCACGTGTCCTGAAGCGCGGTCCAGCACCAGCGCATACCCACGCTTTAGAACAGACGAGGTATCGAGCGCTTCCAGACGAGCGATGAGGCCACTTAGCCTTTGATTGGCAAGTTCAATCCGGTAGGCGGTCAACGCATCGAGACGGGCACTCAGATCGTCTACTCGCAGACGAGCACTGGCGACACGCGAGAGTGGTGAAAGATGACGCAAACTGGTGCAAGAGCGTTCCAACCGCTCATGCAGCGTCCGCAGCCGGTGAGCCGCGGCCTGGACCAGGCGGCCCTGCAGCGATAGCAGGGACACCCGGAGATCAGCGACGTTCGGCGTCGCAATCTCCGCAGCAGCCGACGGCGTGGGAGCCCGCCGATCCGCCGCGAAATCAGCTAGCGTGAAATCCGTTTCGTGGCCAACCCCAGAGATGACCGGAAGGCGTGAGTTGGCCACTGCGCGCGCGACGCGCTCGTCATTGAATGCCCACAGATCCTCGAGTGATCCCCCACCCCGCACCAGGAGGATCACATCCACATCATCCCGCTGATTCAGACGCTCAAGTGCCGCCACGATCTGAGATGGGGCCTCCTCCCCCTGGACCAAGGTGGGAGAGAGCAGTACTCTTGCCAGCGGATAGCGTCGCTGCAGGACCCGAAGCACATCCCGTAACGCGGCGGCATCTGGCGAGGTCACCACTCCGATGGTACGCGGATGTGTCGGCACCGGGCGCTTGCGCCCCTCATCGAAGATCCCCTCTGCATGGAGCTTGGCCTTCAACCGCTCAAAGGTCTCGAAGAGAGAACCTCGACCGGCCGGCTGCACAAAATCCACGTAGAACTGATACCGTCCACCCTGCTCGTAGACCCCGATCCTGCCATGAGCGAGGACAAGGTCACCCGTCTGAGGTAAATAGGTTAAGAACCTAGCCTGACCACGCCAAATCACGGCGCCGAGCTGCGCACCTGGATCCTTGAGTGTAAAATAGACGTGCCCAGACGCAGCACGTCTCACGTTTGACGCTTCCCCCTCGATCCACAGGTCTTGAAACCGACTCTCGCTTTCGATCAAGACACGGATGCGTCCCGTAACCTCACTTACGGTGAGCGGACGATCTACCTGATTGAGAAAATCCAGTTGATCCCACATAAACCTTGTCACACAGACGCCTTCAGAACAGACGACGCAATGTCAGCAAGAAGGCAACGCCACCTCCAAAGGCCAATAACCACGTGACGGTCCTTTGACCAGTATCCAGCAAGCCCAATGCTCCGAAGAGTCCCAGGACATACAAGGTCGCCGCTAGAATGAAAAATACGCGTTCCATTGATGTCAGACTCAGGTGCACACGTCTCACAGGCGATCTCCGTCTTGCCGCAATGCCCTCCCATTGTGTGAGCAATGCTACAACAGGGCCCCGACGGGGCAAGTGAGTCTCCCGCGCAAGATGATTGCGCGTGATCCCTCAAGGGCGACATCACACCACTAGAGGAGTCGCGCCTTCAGGGCACGGAAAATGCAGGATCGGCACCGCGATGGACTGGACCGTTCCCCACGGGACGTACCAGCAGATGGTCTCGACCGCCTCTTCATGTTCGCCATCCGACGCCGGACCGCTACCGTGCGGAAAGGAGTGCAAGAACAGGCAAGCCTGCTATAATCGTCATGGTCCGAGGGCTGAGGGCGTTCTTCTGGCTCCGCGCGGGTCTGGTAGGGACACAAAGATGCAACTGATTCTGACCCATGAGAATGCAGACTTTGATGCTGTGGCAAGCCTGGTGGCAGCCCACAAACTCTATCCAACTGCCAGCCCTGTACTGCCGCGGCGTGTCAACCGCAATGTCCGGGCGTTCCTCTCGCTTTACGGGCCGAGCCTGCCCCTCGTCGAACCCAACACTCTGCCCAGGGGGCAGCACGTGCAGCGGGTCGTTCTGGTGGATACACAAAAGCTCTCCTTCGTGCGCGGCATGGGGAAGGATATAGCGGAAGTCCTTGTGATTGACCACCACCACCCTCCCGAGTCGAAACCTCAGAACTGGCGCTTTCAATGCGACCAGGTTGGAGCCGCAACGACGCTATTGGCAGAAGCTATCTCGTCACGTCTGATTCCTATTTCGCCTGCAGAGGCAACCCTGATGCTGGCAGGTATTTACGAAGATACCGGGAATCTTACCTACACTTCGACGACACCCCGCGACTTGAGAGCGGCCGCATGGCTGATCGACCAGGGTGCAGACCTGGCAGTGGCCACGGAATTCCTCGACCACCCACTCACGCCTGCCCAGCAACAGATCTACGAAGGACTTCGTGAACATCTTGACATAGTCGAGATCAACGGGCACCCCATTGCGCTGAGCTGGGCTGAGTCACCACCTGACACTGAAGAGGAGATCTCCACCCTGGCGCACAAACTACGGGAACTCGTAGAACCCAGCGCGCTGTTCATCCTTGTCCAATTGGGTGAAAATGTGCAACTTGTCGCGCGCAGTACTACAGACGATCTCAATGTCGCCGAGGTGTCTGAACACTTCGGCGGCGGAGGCCATGATCGGGCCGCGGCGGCACTGATCAAAGGGCGGTCCGCCCAAGAGGCGCTGGAGGAACTCCGTGACTTGCTTCCGAAGTACGTAAGACCACGCATCAAAGTACGAGACATCATGTCGTTCGGCGTGCGTACGGTCCGCCCGACCAACTCGGTTGCAGATGTGGCACGGCGCATGCTGCAGACCGGACATGAGGGCTTCCCCGTCATCGATGAAACAGGACAGGTCATCGGCCTGGTTACACGCAATGCGGTCGATCGCGCCATACAGCATGGCCTAAAGGATCAGCCCGTCCGCCGGATCATGCAGCATGGCACGCATGCAGTACACCCAGACGATTCCATCGAGCGCGTGCGCACCCTTATGATTCAGACCGGATGGGGCCAGATCCCGGTGGTCTCTGGCGACCAATTGGTCGGCGTTATCACACGCACCGACCTCATTCGCCTCAAGCCTTCAGCACAGGCTGCAGATCGCAAACGGATTGCTCACCTGATGGAGCAGGCGATTCCCGCTCCAGTGCTGAAGCTCATCCGAGAGATCGGCTCTGCAGCAGCGAAACAGGGTTACCGGCTTTACTTTGTCGGGGGCCTCGTGCGGGATCTGCTACTGGGGCAACCCGTCTTCGATATCGATCTGGTGGTAGAGGGAAATGCTATCAAGTTGGCCCAGAGGATGGCCAGGCGTTACGGTGGTCAGGTGCGCAGCCATCGCCGTTTTGGGACCGCCAAATGGCTGCTCCCAGATGATCTGTGGGACAGGTTCTCAGATGATCAGAGCACACAGGTATCCTCCACGGACATGAACACGAAATTGCCGGAGTTTATCGATCTGGTGACGGCTCGGACCGAGTTCTACGAGCATCCCACAGCATTGCCGTTGGTGGAGCAGAGTTCCATCAAACAAGATTTGCATCGGCGGGACTTCACCATCAACACCCTTGCCATCTGTCTCGATCCTCAACGCTGGGGCGAACTGCTCGATTTCTACGGAGGGCGCGCGGACTTGGAGGACGGCATCATTCGCGTCCTGCACAGTCTGAGTTTCGTCGACGACCCCACACGCATTCTACGTGCGGCGCGTTTCGAGGCGCGACTGGGCTTCCGACTTGATGAGCGCAGCGAGGCCCTGATCTCCGAAGCCCTACCATTGCTGAAGAGAGTCAGTGGAGAGCGCATACGACATGAGTTGGACCTTATCTTTCGTGAGGCACAACCAGAGGCCGCATTGAGACGCCTGGAGCAACTAGGGGCCTTGCGCGAGATCCATCCGTCTCTACACTGTGATGCGTGGCTGGAGGAACGTTTCAAGGCGTTGCGCACCGAGTTCCAGGCCACACAATGGGAGTTGGATGATCCGGATGACCGTGTACTTCTGTATTGGGCCCTCTTCACGTACCGACTCGATGATGACGCTTTCGCCGAGGTTAAGGAACGGCTCCGCCTGTCACGTGATCTGGCATCCCTGCACGCCACCCGCCGTGCCGTCGTAGATATGCTATCGGAGCTGACAACATCCATGCGCCCCAGTCAAGTTGTAGCCCGCCTGGATGCTTTCCCAATGCCTGCCCTGGCTCTTGGCTGGTTGACCACTGAAAACGCCCAAGCACGTGAGGCATTGGACCAATATGCGGGACAATGGCGTCACGTCCAACCGGAGCTCACTGGCAAGGACCTGCGACGCCTGGGCATCAAGCCAGGCCCCCAATATCGTGATATCCTGTGGCGGCTCCGCCAGGCACGGCTGGACGGCGAGATTCACACGCGCGACGAGGAGCTTGCGATGGTTGCCC
>CAYLRT010000087.1:10998-12417 GCA_964385885.1 uncultured Anaerolineales bacterium
CAGTTACACCAGGCCTTTGGCCACAGCATCTCATACCGCGCTCTCGCCAACCTGGCCAGGCGTTGGGAGGAGATTGGATTGTTGACGGAGCGTCCGCGGCGCGTCACCATCGCATTGCGGATGCTTGTTGAGCAGTCAGAGACCAACCAGTCATGAGGAGGAATCACCTATGCCCAAATCAGACCTTGACCAACGTTGCATCAACGCCCTACGCGTGCTGGCGATGGATGGTGTCCAGAAGGCCAATTCGGGCCACCCCGGAATGCCCATGGGCATGGCCGACGTCGCCTACGTTCTGTGGACTCGACACCTCAAACACAATCCAAGGAATCCACAATGGCCCAACCGTGATCGTTTCGTGCTCTCAGCCGGTCATGGCTCGATGCTGCTATACAGTCTGCTCTACCTGACAGGTTATCCCCTCACTATGGAGGACCTAAAGCAGTTCCGTCAGTGGGGCAGCAAGACCCCAGGACATCCGGAACGGGACCCAGAACTGGGAATCGAGATGACAACAGGACCTCTGGGCCAGGGCTTCGCCACAGGCGTTGGAATGGCGATCGCCGCCCGCCATCTGGCGGCACGATTCAACCGCCCTGGGTTCCCACTCTTTGACAGCTGGATCTATGCCATCGTCTCAGACGGGGACATGATGGAAGGCATTTCACACGAAGCAGCATCGCTGGCCGGACATCTGGGCCTGGACCACCTGGTCTATCTCTACGACGACAATCAGATATCCATCGAGGGATCCACCAGTCTGACCTTCACAGAGGACGTCGCGCAGCGCTTTGCAGCCTATGGCTGGCACGTGCAGGAGATCGATGGCCACGACATTGACGCCATTGACGCAGCCATCCAGAAAGCCAAGCAGACCTCGGGGCAACCTCACCTCATCATATGTCATACCCATATCGCCTTCGGCAGTCCCCATCTCCAGGACAGTGCCAAGGCGCATGGCGCCCCACTGGGCGAGGCGGAGGTCCGCGCGACCAAGGAGGCCATGGGATGGCCCTCACTGGAGCCCTTCTGGATCCCCGATGATGTCTTGGCTCACTATCGCATCGCCGTGCCCCAGGGTGAGCGCGCCGAGGCCCTTTGGCGCGAGATGCTGACCCACTATGAGCAGAACCATCCGGAGGAGGCTCGGGAGCTCGAGCGAGTGCTTGCGGGTAAGCTACCGGACAACTGGCAGATGGCATTACCACGTTTTGACACTGGAGACGCTCCCGTGGCCACACGCGCCGCCTCTGGCCAGGTCCTGCAGTCCCTGGCGTCGGTGGTTCCGGAGTTAGTGGGGGGATCGGCTGATTTGGCCCCCTCCAACAAGACCTACCTCACCGGCTACGGAGACTTCCAACGGGACACACCGGGAGGACGGAACCTGCATTTTGGTGTGCGTGAACACGCCATGGGAGC
>CAYLRT010000088.1:0-12223 GCA_964385885.1 uncultured Anaerolineales bacterium
CGCCAGCTGGCTGAGTTGTAGTATGCCTGACTGCGGAAATGGGTGTCGACGAGCAGGGTGCGGTATAGGGGGCCCAATCTTCCTTCATCGATGAGCTGTTTGGCCGCCTGGAAGACGGGAAGTGTGCGCTGTTGGAACATGACGGCAAACACCACACCGGTCTTTTGAGCTGTCTCGATCATCGAGTCCGCCGCCGCAACTGTGACGGCCATGGGTTTCTCGCTGATCACATGGATGCCACGCTTCATTGCGTCCACCGCGATGGGAGGATGGAAGTAGTGGGGTGTCGCGATGAGGACGGCATCTACCAGCCCGCTCTCAAGGAGTTCGATGTGGTTTGCAAATCCAGGCACGTTGTAGGCGACGGTGGCCGCAGCTAGTGCCTCTGGTGCAATGTCGCACACGGCGGTGAGTTCCGCCTCGGGGATATGCGGCATGTTGCGGGCATGGCCGTTCCCCATGCCGCCCATGCCAATGATACCAAATCGGACGATATCCATGTTGCCCTCCTGCTTGATGAATGATCCGGCAAGCATGAGTATACAGCCGAACAGAAAATCGCGGGAGGTGAAGGTCGCGCGGGCCAGACATGGCGTGCGCCGATGTTGACTGGACTGCCTGTTTGCGGTAGCCTGAGACCTAACATGAACGCGTGCACTCGAGGTGCGTGTCGAATAGGCGCGGTCTCCAGCTCAAACTTAAGGATCCGGTAAAGGTGATGTCATAGTGGGTCTCTACGCGGTGGCTGTATTTGTGGCGGCTTTTATGCTCTTTCTGGTTCAGCCGCATATGGGCAAAGTCCTCTTGCCTCAATTTGGGGGGGCGGCGGCGGTCTGGTCGGTCTCCATGCTCTTCTTTCAGGTCCTATTGCTGTTTGGGTATGCTTACGCTCACCTTCTGACGCGGAGGTTATCTCGCCGGTGGCAGGTTCGCATTCATATGGGATGGCTCGCGCTATCCTTGGTCCTGCTTGGGTGGCATATGCTGCGATGGCCAACACCCATCATGCCGCCTCAGCTACGAGCCCCTGGACGGGGAGATCCGTCGGTTTCAGTGATAGCAGCTCTGTCTTTCAGCATCGGTTTGCCCTACTTTGTGCTTTCGGCGACCAGTCCTTTGCTGCAGTCCTGGTATGCTTTGCGTGCCTCCCGGCGTGCCCCGTACGTCCTGTTTGCGGTCTCCAATGCGGCTTCGCTGCTGGCTTTGCTGGGATATCCCTTGCTGATCGAGCCGACTTTGTCACTTCGCACGCAAGGGTGGCTCTGGACGGCGCTCTACGTGTTGTGGGCCATTTTGCTGACAAGCCTGATGGTGAGTATATGGAAGGTCCGGGATAAGGGGACCGAAACATCCCCCGAGGAAGAGTCACCGACAGCTGCGCGTGATACGGTCCGTTGGTGGCAGCCCGTCCTATGGCTAGGGCTTTCGGCATGCGGCACGACGCTTCTGCTAGGGGCCACCAACCAGCTGTCACAGAATGTGGCTGCTGTCCCGCTGCTGTGGGTGGTGCCGTTGGCGCTCTATTTGCTCACCTTTGTGTTGGTGTTCAGCGGTCGTTACGGATATGTCCGTGCCTCTCTCCTGGCTTTCTTCATCGCCACTCAGGGCGTGATCGTAGTGCTTACCCGTGGCAATGCCATTCCGCTCCCTCTCCAACTCCTGTCTCTCATGCTCATGGTGTTTCTGGGCTGTTGGGCCTGTCATGGGGAGCTGGCGCGGCTTCGGCCTGGGCCGCATGCACTCACGACCTTCTACCTCTTTCAGGCTCTCGGTGGGGCTCTGGGGGGATTCTTTGTGAACTTCGTTGCTCCGTACGTGTTCAAGGCGACTCTGGAATTCCCTATAGGGATCCTTGCTGCGTGGATTCTGGTGGGGGTTGCAATTGCTCTGGATCGCCGGGCCCGTCGAGGGCGTCCCGGCTGGGCGGGGTTTGCCCTGGGGGTGTTGGTGATCCTCGGTAGCCTGCGTGCGGGCATTGCTGTACAACTTGCCAAGGAGGCATTCTATCACCGGACGTTGGCGGCTGCTCGCGACTTCTACGGTGTCCTGCGGGTTCAGGAGATGACCCTTGGGGAGACGCATCAGCCTGCGTACCGGTTGGTGCATGGAACAACGATCCACGGTGTGCAGGCGGCCAGCGGGCCGTTGCGTCGTCAACCTACCAGCTATTTCGGACCGTCCAGTGGGGTAGGGTTGGCGCTGAACGATCTGACATCTGGAGACGATCCCCGGCGCGTGGGCGTGCTGGGCCTTGGTATCGGGACACTGGCTGCTTACGGTCGGCCGGGGGATGTCTTTCGGTTCTATGAAATCGACCCGGCGGTCATCCGGTTTGCGCTGGGGGAAGGAGGATATTTTGATTATCTGTCGGGGTCTTTGGCGACCACGGAGGTAATTACCGGTGACGCCCGACTGGCGCTTCAAGAGGAGCTAGCTGCTGGCGGATCTCAGGCTTACGATCTACTGGTGTTGGATGTCTTCTCAGGCGATGCTCCCCCAGTCCACATGTTGACCCTCGAAGCGTTCCAGGTGTATCTTGCCCATCTGGCTCGGGACGGCGTGCTGGCGGTCAATGTGAGCACTGCGAATCTTAATCTGCCTCCAGTGGTGGCGGCGATTGCTCGAGAGTTGGGGCTTGAGGGGGTGATTGTTGAGGATAGCGGCGATGGGGTCGTGACCTATCCCTCACGGTGGATTGTGCTGGCAAGAGCCGGGGGGAGTTTGCTCAGGGAGGCTCCCCTGGGGACCACGGACCTCCAGACGGCCTATGATCCAGAGATCCAAGTATGGACGGACGATTATAGCAATCTGGTGCAAATCCTGAGGTGATGGTTGGCTGGAGGGAATCCTCACTGGATGCTATGACTGGGTGCATCATGGGGAGAGCTCGACCTATCTCTACTACCCTGGGTTGGCGGGTCCCTCCCGTTACATGGACTGTTGGACGCATTTCCCTTTGCGGCGATGCGATATGAGACAGGATCCCTTTGCGCAGGCCTGGGATCCCCAACTCAAGATGATCCGCTCTCCGATCAGGTGGAGTCGCGGTCCGTGCACCGCGATGACAGCAGAAGATTGGGGAACAAACCGACCTGTGCCCGTCTCTAATGTTCTTTAAATGTGCCTCTAACGGGGCACTAAGGAAAGCTTGCTATTCTGGAAGAAGACGTTTGTGAATGAAGAGGCTGCAAACTGCACTGAGTCAAGTATATGCCACTAACAGCTGAGATTTTCGAGAGGAGGTCTTTATGTTGACCGAAAGAGATATCGCCTACATCCGTGAGCAGATCGCACCACACGCCGCGCCAGTTCTGTCGCTCTATGTGGATGTCAACCCAGCAAAACCTGAAAATGCCAACCGGGCGTGGTTGGTGCGTGCCAAGAATGCCTTGCGCGAGTTATCGTTACCTGCAGATTTGAGCCGTAACGTATTGGAACTGCTGGAGCAAGAGCGTCCTCATGCGCGTACGTTGGTCCTCTTCGCGGCAGAAGACGTACTTGAGCGTTACGATCTGCAGGTGGATCTGCCCGTCGTCGATCTGGCCCACGGGCGGGTGGAGGCGCGGTGGGGCGAACCGTACGTGGCCCCGCTCGTGTATGCCCTCGACGAGTTTGAGCGTGCTGGGGCACTCTGTCTTCATCGCAGTGGCTGGCGCTTCTTCGAGATCGATTTGGGGGAGATACAGGAGATCACCGATCTCTTTGCAGAGGTGGCTCAAGATGAATGGGGTGAATTGGAGGCTTACATCCCGGTGCTCCGTGATAACCTCCTGCGGGCCCGTGCGACCTCTCGTGCTGATCGTTTCGCGCAGCGTATGCAGGCTTGGGTCTATCGATTTTTCAAGCGGCTGGCCAGCATTGTAGAGAGAGTCGTTGTTCAACGGGACATCCGCCGCCTGGTATTGCTTGGACCTGAAGAGGAGACCAAGTTCTTCGAGCAGTTCCTCTCCCGTGACCTGCGGCGGCGAGTGGTGGCTCATGTGGGGGCTTTACCGGCACCCGATGCCTCCCCCTCGCAGGTCCTGGAACGGGTGGCCCCCGCGCTTGAGGCCGCTGAACGGGCTGAGGAACAGGCCCTGCTCGACAAGATCCGTGACCTGCCTGGGATTTGGGGGATTGATCCCACGTTGGACGCGCTTCAGATGGGGCAGCTTTCCGTCTTGGTCGCGCCATGGAATCTGGATGTGAAGGTGTGGCGCTGTCCAGATGGCTGGGTCGCCGAGACCAAAGAACGCGCACGTCTGATGTGCGTGGACGGTGAGCCGGAGAAGGTTAGTCTGCATGATATCATCGTCGATCTGGCCATGGACTTTGGGACTCGATTGGAGTTTGTGCGCGGCGAGGCCGAGGAGCGACTGCGGCGAGAATTCCACGGTTTGGCAGGCCTCCGCCGCTGGTGACGAGAGTGGGTCGCAGATTTGCAGCCAGGGCGCCAAACGGTTGGGAAAGCGCCCTGGCTGTTTCTTTGCGTGGTTGGACTCTCGGCTTGGGCGTTCCCAGTGCGGTCAATTTGTGACGCCTCCCTGGTCTGGGTACAATGTCTTGGTGCATTGTGCCGCTCCGGCGATGTGTCTGAGTGTCACCGGAGCAAAACCTGGAGAAAGGAGGACGTGCCCCGGTAGACCCTTGGTCAGGTCTGCCCGCACAATACATCATGGCTGAGCGACGGATTCTCTTTCTGCCCCCGGTGAAACTGGCAAAGGTTATCCTTTCGGAGCGGGCCCGGGAGATATTGGAGGACCTGGGAGAGGTTATCTGGAACGATTCGGACCGTGACTACACGCAGGAAGAACTGGCGAACCTGCTTCCGGACGCCGAGGCTGTTGTGACCTCGTGGGGCAGCCCCTCATTCACGTCAGAGTTGTTGGAAAAGGCCCCCAAGCTGCGCATCGTTGGACACGCCGCGGGCAGCGTCAAGCACCTGATGCCCAAAGAGGGGTACGATCGAGGCATCATTGTGCTGAGTTCAGCTTCAGTGATTGCGGATCCAGTCGCTGAGTACACGCTGTGGGCCATGCTTCACATGCAGCGCAACCTCGCGTGCTGTGAAAAAGTAATGAAGGAGGAACGGGGTTGGCGTTGGTGCAACGAGGGCACCTCCCACGAGCTGTTTTTCAAACGGGTGGGGTTGGTGAGTGCCAGCATGGTAGGGCGCCGTGTCATTGAGCTCCTGCGGCCATTCCATTGTGACGTGATGGTTTATGATCCCTATCTGGGTGAGGAGGAGGCTGCGGCGCTGGGCGTGCGGAAGGTCTCCTTGCTGGAGCTGTTTGCCACCAGCGACATTGTCTCAGTTCATGCGCCGACTACGCCGGAGACACATAGGATGATCGGCGCAGAACACTTCAAAGCCATGCGTGAAGGCGCACTCTTCATTAACACAGCGCGATCATGGGTGGTGGATCAGACAGCCATGGTAGAGGAGCTACGCACTGGGCGCATTCGCGCTGTGATTGATGTCTTTGATCAGGAACCACTGCCGCCTGGGGATCCGCTGCGCACAATGGATAATGTCTTCCTTACGCCTCATATCGCGGGGTACACTGTGGAGGCACGGTTGCGCCAGGTGGAGGCGATCGCTGAGGACATGGCACGCTTTTTCGCCGGTGAGGCCCCGCACCTTGCTGTGTCCTGGGATCGCCTGCGTATTATGGCTTGAAGCCGCCTTTGCGTGAGACTTGACCGTCTGGGGGTGGCTTGATGCAACTGGTGGTGTTCTCCAAAATGCTGAAGGATCTGGATGTGTCTGGGCTGATCCGTCTCGCTCATGAGCATGGCTTTGACAGGTACGATCTTTGCATCCGTCCCGGCCATCCGGTCAATCCCGACAACGTCAGCACGGCGCTGGCGGGGGCGGTGCATGCGATGGTCGAGAAGGACTTGAGCGTTGGAGTACATCGTTGTCCTCACTGCGGCTACACGACTGACCGCGACGTGAATGCCGCTCAGACTATCTTGTGTCTAGCGGTCAGGCGCTAACGTGGCCCGGTGGGGCGTGCGTAGCCTGAGAAGCTCCCCGCTTTAGCGGGGAGAGTCGTCACGTTCAACTCGCTGCACGCGCTGCAACGATCATGGGGGCTGAGTTCTGTAACCCGGGAGGGTGAGTCGAGCAGCCGTTGGCGCCAAGGCAGTGGTCTCTGGTTCTGGCCTGCGGTGGAAACATAAGAACGGTCCGGGTTGCCCGGACCGTTCTTCGTCCCTGGTGCCCCAGAGAGGACTTGAACCTCCACGCCCAAAAGGGCACAGGTCCTCAACCTGCCGCGTATGCCTATTCCGCCACTGGGGCACAGGTGCCTACATTATACGCAATGTCGTCATGTTGTCAACTTTTCTGAAGTCAGGTTGGGTTTGATGGTGGGTGACGTGGACTTGTGGGCTGTGAAAGCTGTCCTAGAATAGTCCCATGAAGACTGTACGAGTTCCGGTGTGGCCAGGCTCGGAAGTGATCTTTCCGGGACAGTTGGCCATAAGCCAGGAGTCAGAGGCTGGACACGCAGCGGTGTCCGCTGTCTGTCGCCGCGAGCATTGCCTGGCCCTGGCTCTTCCTGCACGCAGGGCCGGAATGCCGGAAGTGGCCAGCATCGGGACGTTGGTGGAGTTCATCGATGGAGGCCGACTGTTTCCCCACGACGTGGGGCACGTGCTGCTGGGACGGGCGCGATGCCGTCTGGTCAGCCTTCATAAGGATGCGCCGTTTCTGGAAGCGACAGTGACGTTATGGCCCTGGTCGGATCGTCCAGAGCCACCCCCGCAATTGATCACCGAAGTGGGACGGTATCTGCGCCGTTACATTGCGGCTTTCTCTGAGTTGATGCCACCTGCGTTGATGCCAGATGTGTTGGATTACGGTGTAGCTACCCTGGGAGTGGTCGCGGCGGCCGCTTTGCCCCTGCCTGCTCAGGAGAAGCTATTTCTCTTGCGGTTGGAGACGGCTAATGAGTTGCTCCGGGCCGTGCTTCGGCACCTCCGGCTCCAGGTTCCTCTGGCGGAGCGCTTGGCTTCCATGTCGCCAGTCTGGTCAGAGCGTTTCCCATTGGGCGTTCTAAATTGAGAGCATAACCACAACAGATAAGGGCCTGCCGCATACCCGACAGGCCCTGCCTCTGATTTGAACTTGTGAATTTCCTCTTAGTTGCTCAGCTTACCGGATTGCCTTCTCGGTCTCCTTGTCGAACACATGCATGCGGCTCATGTCGAAAGCTGCGGCCATGGTCATACCTGTGGACGCTTTGGTGCGCGGATCGAAGCGACCCATGAAGCTGGTGTGGTCGGTGGCGAAGAAGACGTTGACCTCATTGCCCATCAGCTCGGTGATTTCGATCTTGGCCTCCACGAACGCAGGAGTGATTCCCGGCGGCGTGTACTCTGGGTCATGGATGTGCTCAGGGCGCACCCCCAAGATCACCTCTTTGCCCAGGTAGGACCTCAATGGTGGCTGTTTCTCTGCGGGGATCTCGACGCGGAAGTCCCTGCAGTCGGCGTACATCTTGCCGTCCTCCTCAATCAGGGTGGCGTCGATGAAGTTCATCGCCGGGCTCCCAATGAAGCCTGCCACGAAGAGGTTGTTGGGGTAGTCATAGAGGTGCTGCGGGGTGTCCAGTTGCTGAAGTACACCATCGCGCAACACAGCGATGCGCGTCCCCATGGTCATGGCCTCGACCTGATCGTGGGTCACGTAGATGAACGTGGTCCCCAGCCGTTGGTGCAACTTAGATAGCTCTGCGCGTGCCTGCACACGGAGCTTGGCATCCAGGTTGGAGAGGGGCTCGTCCATCAGGAAGACGTTGGGCTCACGGACAATGGCGCGTCCCACAGCAACACGCTGCCGCTGGCCACCTGATAGCTGTTTGGGCTTACGGTCCAGCAAGTGCTCGATGCCCAGCATTGCGGCGGCTTCCTTCACGCGTCGATCGATTTCCTGCTTCGGCACCTTGCGCAGCTTGAGCCCGAAGGCCATGTTGTCATACACCGTCATGTGGGGGTAGAGGGCGTATGACTGGAAGACCATGGCGATATCGCGGTCCTTGGGAGGGACATCGTTGACGAGCCGATCACCGATGTAGATCTCGCCCTCATCGATCTCCTCCAGCCCGGCCAGCAGGCGCAGGCTGGTGGTCTTGCCACAGCCTGAGGGCCCGACGAAGACCAGGAACTCCTTGTCCTGGATCTCGATGTTGAGATCATTGACGGCCACCACATCGCCGAACCGCTTGGTCACGTGTTTATAGGTTACGCTTGCCATAGTTCACTCCTCGTCAGTGTATGTGATACCATGCTCATGCTCTCCTGGCCTTGGGGCCAAGCTAATCCCTTCGTTGCTCAGGCCAGGATGACCCGCGCGCCCAACTCGCTGAGATCCCAAAGGGGCGCGTTGCGGGCCTCTCGGCCTGTGATCAAGATGTCCGCCTCAGAAGCCGGTGCCACGAAAAGCGGCGCCGTCCGCCCTAAATGTGTGGGCCGCACGAGGACGACGTGTTGCGCGCCGATTGCGAACAGCCTGCGGGCCATGGTGGCGACTTCCTGATCCGCTACAGTGATGCCGCGCTCGGCATCGACACGGTCTGCCTCGAGCACAACGTAGTCCAGCCGCAAGCGGCGGAGCCCATCGAATGTTTCTGGATAGAGCCCATAGGCGGTTCCCAGTTGCCCTCCCACGACGTACAGTGTATGTCGCTCCTGACGGGCCACAGCCCAGGCGATGTTCAGCGCGTTGGTGATCACTGTCATGGGAGGATGGCCCTGCAGAAACGTCACGACCTCGGCCGTGATAGCGCCAGGCCCGAGGAAAACCACATTGCCATCGGCAATAGTACGCGCTGTGGTCTCCGCAATCCTGCGTACCATTGGTGAGGGCGGGTTCGACCTTAGAGCCTGATCACGCGCCAGAGCACCACCGTGCACACGCTGCAGACAGCCTGCAGCTTCCAGCTCCGCCAGGTCACGTCGCACAGTCACCGGGTCGACGCCCAGGAGCTGCGCCAAGTCAACCACACGGGCCGCCCCCTGTCGTTCCAGTGACTGGAGGATCTCCCTGTGGCGCTGCTTCTTAAGCATGACGTGTTTCACACTATTACCTTAGCATGGTTTGGGCCGCGGGTCAATGCTCGAGGGTGTAAAGCGTGCAAAGTCGTGCAAAAATGGTCAAGTACGTGCTATGGACTGGGTGAGGGCGTGGGGAGAGGCGTCAACGGAAGCCCATAGTACCCCTCGACAATCTGGCGGAACATGGGCGCCGCCACTGTCGAGCCCTCCCCTGCGTTCTCCACGATCACGACCACAGCTAGTTCAGGGTCGTTGGCGGGGAAGTACCCCGCGAACCACGAATGAGGCAAGGCACCCTCCTGTGGTGGCTCGGCAGAGCCTGTCTTGCCTGCTACGGGGATATCCAGCCCGCGAAAACGGTGTGTGGCTGTGCCCAGCTCAGGGTCACTTGTCACATCCAGCAACGCCTGCTGGATCACCGCCAGATGCGCGGCAGAGACGGGAAGCTGGCCGACGACCTTTGGCTGCGTCACTTGCTCCGGGTGTTGTTCGTCTCCGGCGATACGCGCCACCAGATAGGGCTGGTAGAGGGTCCCCCCGTTGGCGATTGCTGCCATCATGCGCGCGATCTGCACGGGGGTCACCAGCAGAAACCCCTGGCCGATCGCCATGTTGACCGTATCGCCTGTGCTCCACTGTTCCTGATACGTTGCCCACTTCCAATCCGGGTCAGGGACCAGGCCGGTGGCCTCGGGTAGCGCCTCCAGACCGGTCTCCGCACCCAGCCCGAATGATCGAGCATAAGTGGGCAGGATCGTGGGATCGATGGCATGAAGTCGCGCCCCCACCTCGTAGAAGACCACATTGCAGGAGGCTGTCAATCCCTGTTGGAGATTGAGGTCGCCGTGGCCGGATCTGAGCCAGCAGAACTTCCGATTGGCGATCCCCAGGCCGTCCCAATAGCCTGGGCAGTGGAAGGGCGTCTGTGCTGTCATGCTGCCAGGTCCCAGGCCAGCCGCCATGGTGACGATCTTGAAGACCGACCCCGGAGGGTACTGGCCCAGGGTGGCCCGGTTCAGGAGCGGTTGATTGGGATCGTAGAGCACGGCCTGGCGCTCCCCTTCAGCGGTGGGGCGCACGAAGACGTTGTTGTCGAAGGTCGGCCCACTGGTCAGCGCTCGCACCGCACCGGTGTGGATGTCGATGGCCACCACGGCGCCCCGTCGTGCGCCGAGCACCTGTTCCACCAGGGCCTGCAGATCGCGCTCCAGGGTGGTGTAGATAGCACGGCCGCGCGACGCCGGCCGTTCGGCCAGGCGCCCCAGGTAGCTGCCGTCAGGGCCCATCAAGTAGAGGCTCGCCCCGTTCTGGCCAGCCAGGATGCGCTCGCCCCAGGCCTCAATCCCGGCAATGCCCACGCGTTCGTCCCCCCGGTAGCCAAGGCGGTGATAGGTCTCGGATTCCTCGGCGGGGATGGGTGCGACCCAGCCGACCACGTGTGCACCAACGCCATCCATGGGGTAGAGGCGGCCCTGCTTCTCCCTTCGCTCGATGCCCGGCAGGTTGAGCATCTCGTCGTAGGCCAGGCTCGTCTCACCGTCCAGGTCGCCGATGGGGATGAACCACTCGGCAGGCTGACCGGCGTAGCGCTGGCGGATCGCCTCAGGGTTCATCTCCAGTGCCTGGGCGAGTGCGTCCAGCACTTGGTTCTCGTTTTCGATCCAGGCGGGCACCACGCCGACCGTCACGATGGTAGCCGGGACGGCCAGGCCAGCGCCGTCTCTATCGTAAATGTTAGCTCGTGGCGGAATCTGGTACTCGATCACGAAACGCTTATCCTGGGAGAGGTCAGGCCAGACGCTCCCGAGATGCCAATCTACCCACCATTGATCGTTGCTGCGCAGCAGGTCCAGGCGGTTACTGGCCTGCAGGTCGCCGAAGAGTGCCGTGTGCCAGATCTCCTGGAAGTCGATCCAGGCGCTTCCACTCTCCACGCTTAGCGTGCGCGGCACGATCGTCACGCTGATGGTGGTCGTGGTGTGCAGTGGCCCGGTGTACGCAGCCTGGAAGTCGTCGAGGGTCAGCCCCTGGCGCAGCTCAGGCGTGAGAAGGGCGTACATCTTAGCGTAATCTGAGATCTGCCAGGCCTCGAGGAAGGACTTCCCGATCTGCTGGGGTGTGAGGACGTCGAGGGTGGGGGTAGCCAGCACACGGGTGGGGGCCTGGGACGGGCTATTCTCTGGTGAAGTGGGTACGGTGTGCGTGGCGCAACCCGCAGCCAGGACACTCAGCACCATGAGATGAACCAGAAGTTTGATCCTCATAGGACCTCACCCGGATCGGGTCTGGGACAGGTGTAGTCGAAGTGACGGGCGCACAGCGTACGTACGTCTACAATCAGGGGCCAGCCTGCCTCCAGCAGCAACCTGACCACGGCGCACAGCGGCAGTCCCACCACGTTAGCATAGCACACCTCGACCGCCTCGACCGGTTGGAAGCTGCGATGCTGAATAGCGTAGGCCCCAGCCTTGTCCCGTGGGTCTCCTGAGGCGACGTAGACCCGCAGGTCCTCCTCTGAGTAGGTGCGCATGCGGACAAAGGTTGTGACCCGACGCACGAGGATCAGTCCCTTCGGAAAGGCCAGCGCGACTCCCGTGTGCACCTTGTGGACCCGGCCCCTCAGCTCTCGCAGCATTGCTGCGGCCTCACCGTCATGCGCAGGCTTGCCCAGCGCCTGGCCGTCCAGATCCACTACCGTGTCGGCGGCCAAGACCCAGGCCGCGCCTCCCACGGTACGGCGCGCCTCGCGGGCTTTGGCCTGGGCCAGTCGGGCGGCCAGCGCCGGAGGCGTTTCGTGGGGCAACGCTCGCTCGTCTACTTCCACCGTCAGGGTCTCCACGGGGACGCCCAACCAGCGGATCATCTGTCGCCGTCTGGGTGAGCTGGAAGCCAGGTATAACCGCTTTCTCGTGCTGTCGTCTACGCCGCTTGGTCTGTCCATAGGCTGTTGAGGGATAGTATAGCGCTTTCCCATCCCGGGAAAATCGCCACGATCTGGTTAGAATAGTACCAATTTCCTATTGTGTTTTCGTCTGAGTTTGGATAGAATATAGCTAGATCGGGGAAGTTTTTCAGATGTGCAAATTTAGGAGGTGTGAGATGCTGTATCTACCGCGTGAGGAGGGCCAGGGGCTGGTTGAGTACGCCCTGATCCTGGTGTTGATCGCCATTGTGGTGATTG
>CAYLRT010000089.1:0-9793 GCA_964385885.1 uncultured Anaerolineales bacterium
GCGACCTCCATTGAAAGCCAAGCCCATTTCCAACCAGGAAAGTGGTGCCTGACGGTCGGGTTAAGGCGCCGGCCGATAGGCAGGTCGGCCGCGGGCGCTGTCGGGCATACTGTCCTTCATCCCTTTCAGCCAGTTCCCTCGCCAACGCACTTAACTGCACCTGCGAACACGCAGCTCCTCAATCTCAGCAGCGAGGCGGCTGTTCGCCAGTTCGGCAACAGCAGCTTGATACATGCCCCGCAAGAAACTATCTAGAGTGACATGACCAAGCCATCGAGGATGATCTAGAGAGGTCCTTCTTCCTCCAACAGCAGCCAAGAAACCGACGCCAGGCGGCGTCTCCCTCTCCAAAGCCTCGAGATGGGCCTGCAACTGCGAAGCCTTATGCGAGTGATGGTCTGCCGACTTGATCTCGAAGTACAGGATCTTATCAGCTCGCACTTGCTTGCCGTCGGCACCGTCATAAGATGGATTCAGAAAGAACCCAACGTCAGCAATTGCGCCGTAACCCGCTGCACCAGGGAAACAGATCGGCCCTGTCCACCGCACTCCCTTCTCAAGCCGGACGGTAGACAGGCGGTACGCTCGCCAACTACCAGTCAGGGGGGCTTGCAGAAGCCGTTGGGCTACAGGAGTCCGAAAGAGCCCTAGCAGCGCCGGAACCATCACACCAGGACACGAAAGCAGAATATGGGCAAACTCAGGATAGAGTTCCTTCTCACTCCCCGTGGGATACATCTCGGGTACCCATCGCGGTCTTGACTTCTGCCCCGACGGTACTCGGCGGAAGAAGTCAACAACGGAGGCCTTCATAGTATCCATGGCCACCAGTTCGAGCCTACTCACTCTGCGCTCGAGCGCGTTCGATTGGGACATATCTGTTTCAACCCCCTTCCAATGTTCTGCATCAGATGCCCAACGGAAAAGTTGAGCCGGAGGGCCAGATGAAACGAGCGTACTTCAACTCCCGATCTCAATACATAGTAACAGTACTACAGGAGAAGTCATAGGTCAATTGACCATCCAAGTCAATGGCCACAGGCGATCGCATTTTGCGGAGGTCCCGACTGGCATGGATTGAGAGCACAAGCGCCAATCGAGTTTCGCCCCAAGATACCTACTTTGTTGTCGTATTCCCGCTGGTGGTGGCCTCCCAACCCATGGGGTGCTGTGCGTATACAGTCGTGACCTCTGGGAGAGGGGTGCCCTGACCCTGTTGGCGATCGAGAGCCTGGCGAATCACGCCGCCGCAGGCTACTTCCGCAACAACCGCGACCGGATGCACTACCGGCACATGCGCGACGAGGGGTAGCCGATTGGCAGGTGGAGTCGCCAGGGGGCCGAGAACCTGCTCCTCAGCCGCATGGTGCTGATGACCGGCTCGGCTCGTTTCAACGACTTGTGGTCGAGAGCCTATACCAATTTGCCCCATCCTAGAATGAGCCCTTCACTCAGAGTGAATCTTGACAAGCTGGTAGTTGTGTGCTAATATTAAGGTGCGCCTGAAGATTACACACCCAAATGTTATGGTGAACGTAATAATGTCTCTGGCAACAACGCCACTGAGCGAAAGCGTACAGATGTACCTGATCACCATTTCCCGGCTGCGAACGGACGGTGAGCCGGTGCCCCTCTCCCAGTTGGCTATGGCACTCGGCATCTCCCCTGCCTCTACCAACGAGATGTGCCGCAAGTTGCAAGAGCAGGGGCTGGCGCTTTACCGGCCATACAAGGGCGTGTCGCTTACGCCGGAAGGGGAACGACTGGCGTATCGTATCCTGCGCTGCCATCGGCTGTGGGAGGTATTTCTGGTGGGGAAATTGGGTTTCGAGTACGACCAGGCCCACGAGATTGCCTGCGAATTGGAGCATGCCACTCCCGATCTGCTGGCCGATCAGCTCGACCTGTTCCTGGGCCACCCACAGGTCAACCCGCGTGGGGAGCCGATCCCCCTTGCCGATGGCAGGGTTGCCGCACGCCCCCCCGTTTCGCTGGCGGCCCTTTCAACCGGACAGCGGGGGCATGTGGTGCGCTGCGACGTGGAGGAGGAAACCACCCTCGCCTTTTTGTCCGAGCATGGGGTACGTCCGGGGGCGGCGCTGGCAGTAATGGCCGCCACGGACGACAGTTTACTGGTGCAACTTGGCAATAAGACAATCTCATTAGCGAGGGCGCTGGCGGAAGCGGTGCAGGTTGACACCGGGGCCACAGCGACAACACCGACACAACCGATCCCAGAAAAGGAGCAAGAGATGCAGGCGCAAACGTCAATTAAGCAAGTCTCTCTGGACAAATTGTCCCCCGGACAGCAGGGCGTCGTCGTCCGTGTGGGCGGCAAGGGGCCGGCCAAGCGGAGGATGATGGACATGGGGCTGGTGCCCGGTAGCAAAGTCAAGGTGGTACGTGTGGCTCCACTGGGCGATCCTATCGAGTTCGAGCTCAAAGGCTACAGCCTCAGTCTGCGCAAGAGCGAAGCCCGTGAGATCACTGTCGAAGTCAGCGGAGGGGAGGAGGAATGATGCCCTTGACTATGGTGTCGCCTGGCGAAAGGGTGAGGATGATCGTCATACGGGGTGGGCACACGGTCCGCAAGCGGCTGGCTGACCTGGGGTTGACGCCGGGCACTGTTCTGCGGGTCATGCAGGCCGATGCTTACGGTCCCCTCATCGTCGCTGTCAAAAACGACACCCGGCTGGCCCTGGGGCGCGGTATGGCCCACAAGATTCAGGTCGAACTTGTATCATCATCATTGCAGGAGGAGTAGGAATGGCTAGAGATTCACTCACCATCGCCCTGGCCGGCAATCCCAACGCCGGCAAGAGCACCGTCTTCAATGCTCTGACGGGCGCCCGCCAGCACGTGGGGAACTGGCCGGGCAAAACGGTGGAAAAGAAAGAAGGGGTCTGTACCCACGGTGGACGCGAGATCCGGGTGGTAGACCTGCCCGGAACCTACAGCCTGACCGCATACTCGCTGGAGGAAGTCATTGCCCGCGACTATGTCATCGAGGAGAAGCCCGACGTGGTCATTGACGTGGTGGACGCCGCCAACCTGGAACGCAATCTCTACCTGGCGATCCAGATCTTGGAATTGGGCGCACCGCTGGTGATTGCTCTCAACATGAGCGACGTGGCTGACTCGCGGGGGCTGCGTATTGATACAGACGCGCTAAGCCAGGGACTGAACGGGACCCCGGTGGTGCGCACCGTCGCCAACAAGGGGGAGGGCATCAGCGAACTGTTGGACACCGCCATCCGCACAGCAGAAAAGGGGAAAGGAGGCTTGAGGTGACAGCCCATGACTTGGCTTATAGCCGACGGGGTCTTTTGGTGGATTACGGGCGCGAAGTCGAGGAGGAGATCGCCCGTCTACAGACGCTCATCGAAAAGATAGCGACGCTGAACGAACACTATCCCTCCCGTTGGCTGGCGCTGAAGTTGCTGGAGGACGACCGGGAAATCGTCGCCCGGGTGAAGGCCGTGGAGGGCGGGGACGCCGTTCTGGATCAGGCTCGCCGCAGTGCGGCCCATCTGCGGGAGGTCTACGGCGACGATGTGGACATCATCCTTGCCGACCGGCGCTATGGGTTTCTCAGCGGCCTGGTCAAAGAGGTGGTCCAACGTCCTACGGAAGAGCGGCTGCTCCTTTCGGACAAGATCGACAAGATCGTCACCCACCGGGTGTTGGGGATCCCCATCTTTCTGGCTGCTATGTGGGTCGTCTTCAAGATGACGGCCGAGGTCCCGGCTCCCTACCTGGATTGGGTAGACGGGGTCATCGGCGGGCCGCTCACCAACTGGACGGTCGCCATCCTCAACCTGCTGGGCCTGGGCGGCACGTGGGTCGAATCGCTGCTGGTGGATGGAATCATCGCCGGGGTGGGCGGGGTGCTGGTATTCGTGCCGGTGCTGATGTCCCTTTACTTTTCCCTGGCCCTGCTGGAGGATTCGGGCTATATGGCTCGTGCTGCTTTTGTGATGGACCGGCTGATGCACGCTCTGGGGCTGCACGGCAAGTCTTTCCTGCCGATGCTCCTCGGCTTTGGCTGCACCGTGCCGGCAGTGTATGCCACGCGAGTTCTGGGAAACGAAGACGACCGCAAGTTGACGGGTTTTCTGGTGCCGCTGATGAGCTGCGGGGCACGGCTGCCGGTCTATGTGCTCTTTGCCGCCGCTTTCTTCCCCTCCAATCCTGGACGGTTCGTCTTTGCCATGTACATTGTTGGCATCTTCTTTGCCGTCCTGACCGGCGTTGTGATGAAGCGTACGCTCTTCAAAGACAAACCGCCCTCGCCCTTTGTGATGGAACTGCCGCCCTACCGTATCCCAACGCTGAAGGGGATTCTGATCCACATGTGGGAGAGGACCTCTCTCTTTGTGCGCAAAGCAGCGACGATCATCATGGCGGTCTCGATTGTTCTGTGGTTCCTGATGAACATCCCCTGGGGGGTCGAGGATCCGAAGGACAGTTTGTTCGGCAAGGCTAGCACGCTGATTGCGCCCATCCTGGCCCCGGCGGGCTTTGGCGAGTGGGAAGCGGCTGGCTCGCTGGTCACGGGCTTTGTGGCCAAAGAGGTCGTGGTCAGCACGATGAGTCAGATCTATGTGGGCGGGGCCGAGGCAGAGGAAGGGGGCGAACCAACGACCTTTTTCCAGGACTTGGGCGAGATCGCGGTCGGTTTCTGGGACGCCACCGTGGGCACGGTCAAGGCGGCCCTCAGCATCCTCCCCGGCGTGAATCTGATGGGGGAGGAAGCAGAGGAGGAAGAGGAAGACGCAGCGTTGCTCGCGGCCCTGCAGAACGCTTTTACTCCCTTGCAGGCCGTGGCGTTCTGCCTTTTCGTCCTGCTCTATGTCCCCTGCATGGTTGCCCTGGCGGCCCAGATTCAGGAGTATGGGGCCAGGTGGGCGCTGTTCAACGCCGCCTATCTGACAGTTCTGGGCTGGGTCGTGGCGACGATCGTGTATCAAGGCGGACGGCTGCTGGGATTGGGATAAGCGGAAACCATGGGTCTCTAATGCCCTGCCGCAGGCTCGGCGGCGGCTGTTCGCTCAGTCTGCGGGAGGTCTGGCAAATCTAGAGTCAAGAAGGACGGATATGACATTGCCCGAATGGATGGACAAGAAGGATGAGTTCAAAACAATCGATGTGCGCGAGCTGCGCGGCAACTTTTTGCCCGCGATCCAGAAAGAAGCGGCCGGCCTCAGCGTAGGTCAAGGTCTGCACGTCGTTCAAAGATTCGAACCGGTGCCGCTTTACGCGGTGCTGGGCGAGATGGGCTTTGAGCACGCGGCGGTGCAGGATGGCGACGACGAATACCACGTTTTCTTCTACAAAGCCCGCGACCGGAAACCGGACGAGTCCCCTGCGCCGCCCCTGCAACCGCTGGGGATCCTCAAATTCAAAGAGGTGGACCCCTTCATCGCTGACCAGATGGTCAAGGTCTGGTCGCGCATCTACCGGCGCGAGGGAGCGGCCATCGATCCAAAGAACCTGTATCTCATCGCCTTTGGTGTGGGCGTCGGTGCAGGCCGGATGCGCCAGGCGACGCGCGAGTTGATCAAGGCGTATGCTGCCGGCGCGACCGTTCAAGAGCTGGATGAAGTCTTTGCGCTCTTGATCTGGCTGGAAGGGGCATCTACCTTTGTCTCCGAGATTTCCACCTCTCCTGCTTTTGGGGCTTACGAACTGATCAAGAAGATGACCAGGCAGGGGAAAGCGCGGTGTGAAATTGTCAAGGCGCTGGCGGAAAAGTACGGGGAACGTCACCCTGAGGTGGGGATCTTTGCCTCAGGCTCGTGAAGCCCTACAACAGGTCGAACAGGCGGGGGTGCTGCGGCTACCCCGCCTGTCTTGCTGGAGGTTCAAATGCTGCGAGATCTGCTCGAACTCATCCGGGAGGGTCGGGGATATACGCCGGCGGAATTGGCCCGGCAGTTGGACACGAGCGAAGGGCTTGTGCTCCAGATGTTGGACGACCTGGAGCGGATGGGGCGTTTGACCCACGCGGACACGGTAGCGGGCGGAGTCTGTGCATCCTGTCCGCTGCGCGGAGTTTGTTCCGCGAAGTAGTTGTCTCACCCTTGCTCGGATAATCGCCTGCGACGTCTCCTCCATTCCTTCTGGTGTGGTATACTGTTTTTGGCAGATCATGTTCTCCTTTATAGGGCTGTTGAGAGGCCCGGGGAACCGTCCTGACCGGACGTCTCCGCAAAGGATCATTGATGCAACCGAGGAAGGGTGTGTCGTCACAGGAAACGATCACCGGGCGTGATGCCCCCCAATGGCACCGCGTGCTGCAGGATCTGAACGAGATCAGTGCCTGGGTGAACCGTCTCACGCCTCAAGGCGCAGCAGGGGTGGAGCCCCTGCTGCAGCGGGTGGCCCAGAGCGTGGCGCGGGTTGTGCCGGGCTGCCTTGTCCTTCTCCATCGCTACGACCCGGTCCGTGTTCCGCCGTTGGCGGCACCGCCGGTGATAGCGGGAGGGGATGGCGCGCTGCCACAGGCCCCCAAGCCTGGCCCGGACGCCCTGGCGTTGAAGGCGATCCGCGAACAGCAGTGGGTGTTTTCGACGGAACATCCGGAGGTCGCCCTCGACGATGCGATGGTCGCGTCCGGCTATCGCTCCGCGGCCTGCTTCCCGCTGGTGGTGGCCTCCCAGCCCATGGGGGTGCTGTGCGTATACCGTCGTGACCTCTGGGAGAGGGATGCCCTGACCCTGCTGGCGATCGAGAGCCTGGCGAATCACGCCGCGATGGCGATCTATCAGGCGCGGCGGCTGGCGGATGTGCATCAGGAGCTGACGCGGGCAGAGGAGACGGTGAACCGACTCTGGCGGGCCGGCATGCTGATCTCGTCGCGGCTGGGTCTGGATGAGACGCTGGAGGCGATCCTGCGCATGGCGCTGGAGGTCACCGGGGCCCATCATGGGATCTTCCGACTGGTGGACGAGAGCGGCGCGCAGTTGGTGACGCGCGCGGTGGCCGGGACGGTCGGTCGTCCACATCTCGAGGCGCTGCCGGTGGACGCCAGCAGCATCATGGGATGGGTGGCGGTCCATAAGGAGCCGCTTTGTATCCATGATCTGGATGCAGCGCCATGGGTGCGTCTCTACCATCCTCTGGACGAGGATCTGCGTATGCGCTCCGAAGTTGCTGTGCCCCTGATTGGCTCCCGTGGGCGGCTGGAGGGGGTCTTGAACCTGGAGAGCCCAGAGATCGGCGCCTTCGATGAGCACGACCGGCATCTGCTGCAATCGCTGGCCACCCAGGCCGTGATCGCGATCCAGGAGGCGCGTCTCCTGGATGCACTGTTCGAGCTGACGCGTTTGCTGCTGGTCGAGCCGTGCGCGCAGCTCCTGCAACACCTGGTCGTGCAGGCGACGAACCTGCTGAATGCGCCCGCGGCTGGCCTGTGGACGTTGGAGGGGGAGACCCTGGTCCTTCAGGCAGCGACGGAGGGGTTTGAGCGAGGCCGGCGTCTGCCGCTCCACAACAGTCTGGCCGGGCAGGCTGTGTTGGACCGTACCGTCGTGACCTCGGAGGATGTACGTGAGGACCCCCGCTTCCATCGGCGGGACCTGGCCCGCTTGCAGGGTTGGACCCGCGCGTTGGTCGTGCCGATCCTGTCGCGTGAGGACGGTGAGGCCCTCGGGGCGCTGAGCGTCTACGGGGTCAAGGATGAACCTGGCGCGTTTACGGAGTCGGATTGGGATCGGAAGGTGCTGGCCTGTCTCGCCCACTACGCCGCCCTTGCCCTCCAGAATGAGGAGCGCCAGGAAGCGCTGCGGCTGGCCCAGGAGCGCCATGCCGTGGCGGAGACCTTCGCCGCTGTGGGGGATGTGGCGGCCAACGTGCTTCATCACCTGAACAACAAAGTGGGGACGATCCCGGTGCGCGTCCAGGGGATCCAGGACAAATGCGCTGCGACATTGGCCAGAGACCTCTACCTGGCGGACAACCTGCGCGAGATCGAGCGCAGCGCACGGGAGGCCATGGCCTCGGTGCGCGACAGCCTGTCTCACCTGCGGCCCATCGTGCCCGGACCGGTGGATGTAGCCCGCTGTGCCACGGGAGCCATCGCCGAAGCGCAGCTCCCAGAGGGGGTGGAAGTGGTCTGTGAAGGGTTGGATGCCCTGCCGCCCGTTGTGGCAACCGATTGGGGGCTTACCTTCATCTTCACCAATCTGTTGGAGAATGCGGCCTCGGCGATGCAGGGGGAAGGGACGGTGACCCTCTCCGGTCAGGCGATGGGTGACTGGGTAGAGCTCTCCGTTGTGGATGAGGGACCTGGGATCCCGCCGTCATTGGGGGAGCGGGCCTTTGAGTTTGGCGCGAGCGCGGCGGCACGGGATGGCCGCGGCCTTGGATTTGGGCTGTGGTGGGTGCGCACGCTCTTAATGCGGCTCGGCGGCTCGGTGACGGTCGAGCAAGCCCAGGAGGGGGGCACCAGGTTCCGGTTGAGATTGCCAGGAGCGACGAGGCACGATGACCCCGCGTAAGTCGGAGGTGGGACGCGCGCTTGTGGTCGAGGATGACCCGGCGTGGCGACAGATCATCGCGGAACTGCTGACCGACCATGGCCTGGTCATCGACAGTGCGGCGACCGCTGAGGCGGCGATCCAGTGTGTCCGGGCACACGCGCATCGCCTGGCGGTGGTGGATCTGGCGCTCACCGAGCAGGCCGCGCTCAACCATGAGGGCCTCGACGTGTTGGCGGCTATCCAGCGGCACGATCCCGGCTGCAAGGCTATCCTGTTGAGCGGCTATGCTACGGTGGACCTGGCGGTCCGTGCACTGACGGAGTATGGGGCCTTCAGTTGCCTGGAGAAGGCCCAGTTCGAGCGCGCTCGTTTCCATGCCCTGGTCCGCAAGGCCCTGGCGGCCGTGCCCCCTGCGCCCTCTGAACCATCCCAGGTCAGACCATCGAAAGCGGTTGGACAGGGCAGCGCGGGCGTGGCGGGGAAGCCAGGAAAAGGTGGCGCTGTCCTGGTCGTGGAGGATGACGCCGGCTGGCGTGATATCCTGCAGGAACTGCTGAGCGAGGCCGGGTACAGCGTGCGGGTCTGCACCGGCCCCGGCGAGGCTATGGGCTACCTGCGACGCGAGCCCTTTCAGGTGGCGGTCGTCGACCTCTCCCTTTCGGGGCACCTCTGGCGTTCGGGCGCTCCTGTGGATCGCGCAGGGTACCATCTGCTCGACGTCGCCCGGGAGAAGGGGGTCGCGGCGGTGGTCGTCAGCGGCGTGCTCACCCCTGAGGATGTGCAGCGACTCTATGATCAGTACCAGGTTGCTATGTGCCTGGAGAAGCAGAGCTTTGACCGGCGCGCTTTTCTGAGAGCGGTGGCGGAGGCCCTGGCTACAGTACGCACCGATCGCCTGCCCGCCGGTCCTCTGACGGCCAGGGAGATCGAGGTGCTGCAATTGCTGGCCCGCGGATTGACGAACAAGGAGATCGGTGAGGCGCTGGTGATCTCTCCCAATACGGTCAAACGGCACCTGCGAGCGATCTTTGACAAGCTCGGGGTCCACACGCGTGCGGCGGCTGTGTCTCAAGCGGTGAGCCTGGGCTATGTGACCGAGCTTTGAGGCTGCTGGGGTACTGTATCTTTTAGTCAGAAAAAAGGGCAAAGGTTGGGAACAGGCACGCCTTCCAAGGCGCTGCTTCGGAGCCGCAAAAGCCTGTCCTACATACCGCACACCTCTCCGGACTGCGCATCCAACAGTGGCACAAGCAGATGTGGGACAGCCTCTCCAGGCTGTGTCCGGACAGGCGCGCCTTCCCAGGCGCCTA
>CAYLRT010000089.1:9893-11940 GCA_964385885.1 uncultured Anaerolineales bacterium
CTCCATGGGCTGAACAAGCCCGCGTCGAAGAATCGTTACCATAGTTCTTCTTCCGGGAGGGATCTTGTCTGAGGCAGAGGGCCGGGTATACTTGCGCCAGGCGGTAGGGCTCCCGTGACGAAGCGGGAGCCTGTCTACTATGAGATAGCAGACTGGGCTGATGCTGGTAGGGACTATGCCAATCTACGAGTACTATTGCCGTCAATGTCACGGGCGTTTCAGCCACCTGGCACGGAGCTTCGATGAGCCTGCCCCTCCCTGTCCGCGCTGTGGCAACACTGACGTCGAGAGGTTGATCACGGCGGCTGCCCTGGTGCACAGTTCCCGTCATCATGAGACGGCCCTGCGAGAGGTGGCCAAGCAGGTAGATGGAGAAGATCTGGCCGAAACCGCCAGGTTCCTCAAGGAGTCGGGGCGGCTTGAGGATGCCGACGGCCTGTACGGCAGTGCCCCCTACAAGGAGTTGATCGCTCGCCGTATGGAGGGGGCCACCGATGACGACCTGGCTGACCTGGTCCCCGATCTGGTGGCGCAGGTCCCCAACACCCCTGTGACCCAGGCGGCCGCAGCTACGGCCCTCTCGAATTCGGTGGAGAGGCGCATGATGGCGGAGGGCCCTCCCGATGATGAGGAGGGGGAGGCCCAGCCCGCTGAGGGCGGGGATGCACCTTCTCCAGGGGCGAGCCGGGGATCGCGTCGGTCTGCCGACGATTTGGGCTGGGGGTGACCTCAGGCGCGCGGCGTATCCTACCGCTAGATAGAGCAATTTACCCCGGTTGGTGTCGGAGGTGTCATTGTCATGCAAAGTCCGTTCTTGCAACATGTGCAGGATCTGTTTTCCCGGCTGCGGGGCCGATCATTGGTCGTGGCTGGGGTTGTCTGGGCGCTCCTGTTAGTACTGGGGGCGGTATGTGTCGCGGGGGTCTTCCAGGTCCCGATCGGGAAGCCCGCGCCAGAAGGCACACCCCCCCAGGGTCAGGCTCAGGTGGCGTCTACGGCCACACCGACGGCTGAGGCTGTGGGGAGCGCCACGCCACCGGCGACCCTCGTCCTGCCGACCCCGACACCCGACCAGGGAGGTGGAACAACCCTGGACCCGTTGCCATGGGGGGATTTTGGCTACGGCATCGCGGCGCACGGCATCAGCATGCCGTACTACACGATGGATCAGGTGAAGGACCAGTTGGGGCTCACCTGGGTGAAGCAGCAGGTGCGATGGGATCATTTCTCCACAGCTCCCGGGCAGATGGACTGGAGCGGCTACGATGCGATGGTGGATGCCGCCGCGGAGCGTAACCTGAAGGTCCTGATGAGCGTGGTGGGGGCACCAAGTTGGTCGCGCACGTACGTCGATGCCAACCCTGAGGCGGCCCCTCCCGACGATCTCACGCTCTATGTGGAGTTTGTGGGGCAGCTTGTGGATCGCTACAAGGGGCGGATCCACGCCATCGAGGTGTGGAACGAACAGAACCTCGATCGGGAGTGGGACACGGCCGAAGGTGTGAACGCCCAGCGCTATGTGGAGATGCTGCGGTTGACGTACCAGGCGATCAAGAGCCGGGACCCTGATATCATCGTCATCAGCGGCGCGCTCTCTCCCACCGGTGTCGTGGCGACCGATCCAGATAACCCGGAGCGGTACACCGTCATCGATGACTTCGTCTACTTCCAACAGATGATCGATGCGGGCTTTCTCAACTACGCTGACTGCGTAGGGGTGCACCACAACGGATACAACATGCCGCCGGATGTGGCCTGGGACGAGGGGTACAACGACCCCACCGCCACCTTCAGAGGTCCCTTCGACTCCCCGCATCACTCATGGTCCTTCAAGAGCACTCTGTGGTCCTACCATGACATGATCCTTGAGGCGGAGCGTAACACCCCGTTGTGTGTGACGGAGTTTGGCTGGGCGAGCAGTGAGGGGCTGGGAGGCACACCACCGGGCTTCGAGTTCGCCGATGATAACACCGAGGAGGAGCAGGCTGCCTGGGACGTGGAAGCGTTTCAGCTTATGCGCCGCTGGGGCTTCGTCTGGGTGGCGACG
>CAYLRT010000090.1:0-4720 GCA_964385885.1 uncultured Anaerolineales bacterium
GTGAGCCGTACATCGGTGAATCCATTATAATCCATTTCGGTCGGCTGTGAGACTGCACGCCTACCCATCTACGTTTTCAGGTTATCTCACTGTCCGGTGCCCGGCAGCGGTGGCACTTGGCTCTACGCCATGGGATATCCAACAACAGCATGTGCGGCCGTCATCGGTTGGAACACTCTGAGCTCTATAGCAGTGCCTGGTACACCGCAACACGGAAATCGGGAACAATGGGATATGTGCCACTCGGCATGAACTGAAGCATGAGCAATCCAATCAACTGCTCATGTGGGTCGATCCAGAAATTAGTGTTGGCGGCACCACCCCAGCCGTAGCTACCGACGGATCCCAGGGTGCGGGTTCTCGCCAGGTCCGTGAGTACGCTTACCCCCAGCCCGAACCCATGACCTGGGCTATCAGGCAGGCTGAGCTCAGGACCGAGATGATCCTGTGTCATCAGCTCAACCGTCTTGCGCCCCAACAACCGGCATCCCTCCAGCTCGCCCATGTTCAGTAGCATCTGGGAGAATTTCATGTAGTCAGAGGCCGTCGAGACGAGTCCTCCGCCTCCCATTGGGCACTTGGTGGGTTGGGTGAATCTGCCCGTGACCGGGTCACCGACGACTCTTAACTTCCCATCCTCGCCTGGACCGTAGACGGCAGCCAACCGCTCGTGTTTCTCGGGTGGCGCGTAGAAATCGGTGTCGGTCATGCCCAGTGGGTCAAAGATACGCTCCTTAAGAAAGACATCGAATGGTCGCCCTGAGACGACCTGGACCAGATAGCCAAGGACATCCGTGGCCATGCTGTAGCGCCAAGCTGTGCCAGGTTCGTGGGCCAGGGGGAGTGTGGCGAGCAACCCGATAACCTCCGCCAGGGTAGTCTCGGGATGTTGCTGGATATGAGCCCAGAGGCGGTCCTGATACAGTTTGTCCAATGGGTCCTCAGCATCGAAGCCATAGCTGAGCCCAGCGGTATGGGTTAGCAGGTGCCAGATGGTTATCTCCGTCTGAGCCTTGGAAAGTTCCATGTCCTCGGAGGTGGACCTCTTCAGGACGTACATGTCTCGAAAAGCTGGGATGAAACGAGAAATGGGATCAGTCAGGTGGAAACATCCCTCTTCGTAGAGCATGAGGACCGCGACACTGGTAATGGGCTTGCTCATAGAGTAGATGCGGAAGATGGTGTCATCAGCCATGGGGCGTTTGGCCTCGATGTTCTGCATGCCATAGCATTGTGAATAGACAATCTCTCCACGGTGCGCCACCATGCCAAGCACGCCCGCGATCTTGCCAGCATCCACGTACTTCTTCAGGGCCCTGTCGATACGGGCCGATCGTCCGTGATCCAGTTTACCTGTCTGTTCGGTGTTGCTACTCATAGTTCAGCCTCCTCAGTGTCATTACGCAGATCCTGGAGCGCGAAAGGACCCGGCTGGCAATCCGGCCTCAGGCTGACAGCCTCGGGGTTAGCGGGGAATTCCGGTCGAGCCCCTGCACGCCGTCTCCTCGTGATTCTAGGCTGGATGGTCAATCGGGCAAATCTCGTTTGCTGAGCGATTCCCGAAGCTGGCGCCTGGGCGATGGCTTGCGGACGAACGTATGATGGCTATCCTTTTGTCGACAAAGATGATTGACGGGGGGGCCCGGAGCGTTCACGGGCGGAATAGGGGCAGTAGAGTGGGAGGTAACCTTGTCGTGGCTATGGTGGGGAGCAGCGTTGTTTGCCGGCGTGGTAGACTGGCTGGCAGTTGCCAGGCGCGTACGGTGGCTTGAGTATATCTTCAAACCGCTGACGATGATTCTGGTGATCATCGGTGCTGGTGTTCAGATTGTGCAGGATGGCGGCTCTTGGTACCAGGGATTCTTCCTGGCCGCTTTCAGCCTCTCCCTGGCGGGCGATGTCTTTCTCATGTTACCCGATGAGCGGTGGTTCATCCCTGGGCTGGGCAGCTTCCTGGTGGCCCAACTGTGTTTCATCGCGGGGCTCAACCCTTGCTGGCCAGCCCCAGCCAGTGCGTGGTTGCTGCTGCTTATCGTCCCGCTGACGAGCGGGGTTCTGCGACGCGTGTGGGTTGCGCTGGCAGAGTCTGGCCAACAGGCTCTTCGGGGGCCGGTGTTGGTCTATGGCGCAGTCCTGAGCCTGACGCTGTTCAGCGGTTGGGCAAGCTGGTGGCGTGCCGACTGGACTCTCCAGGCCTGTCTGGCTGCCTCAGCTGGCGTTACCCTCTTTTATGTCTCCGATCTGATGCTGGCCTGGGATCGTTTTGTGCGCCGTTCCCATGTGCTTCATGTTGCGGTGATTGTCACCTATCATCTGGCTCAAATTCTCCTGGCCGCGGTCATAGCGTTGACCTGACTACTCCCCTTACCTTCGAACAGGGGCTCTTGGCTAAATAGGTTCTGATGAAACCCCAGCCGTATCCTGGAACCAGGGACCGAGGGTTAACGTCCTCTGCATAGAGGGCAGAGCGAGGAGGGAAATCATGCTGGGCAGGTTTTCGCGCGGGTTGTCATGGTCGCTTGTGGCGCGTGGCATTGCCGTGGTATTCCTGCTCTCCGTGGCTGTCGGTGCTGTGCTGGCTGGTCTCGCCCTGACGCGGGTGGTGTTGCATGGGTTTGCGACGCTGTCCCCGACGCCCTTGCCCCCAGTACCTGTGATCACGGTACAACCCCAGCAGGGGAGAGTGGGAGAGCTTTTCCGGGTGATGGGGAATGGATGGGCGCCGGGTGAGTCAATCAAGCTATACCTCAAGCCCTCGGTTGACGACGGTAGCATGCGAGTGAGCGTGGGGACCGTCACCGCAGACAGTGCGGGGCACTTCTCGCACACACTCAGCGTGCCGGTTGTGAGGCCATGGACGGCGTATCCTGAAGTGCGGATTGAGGCGATGGGGGAGAGCAGTCAAGCCGTTGCCGTGGGACGCTACGCACTCATGTCTGCCGCGCCCACCCCCGTGCCATCGCCGAGTTCTACGCTGGTGCCCCCAACACCGACGCTCACTCCTATACCGACGCCTACCTCTATACCTGACGCGTGGCACGGCGAGTATTTCAACAATCTGGCCCTCACTGGCCGCCCTGCGTTTGAGCGTGACGATGTTGAGATCGCTTTCGATTGGGGAAGAGGTGCCCCTGCGCCAAGCCTGTTGAACGATGGATTCTCTGTCCGCTGGACGCGCGCGATGGTGTTTGAGGGAGGAGCCTACCGTTTCTTTGCGGTGGCCGACGATGGGGTCCAGGTGCGACTGGACGACAAACTGCTCATTGACGCCTGGCATCCGGCCCAACAGGTGACCTATGTGGCTGACTGGACTGTCTCTGAAGGGGAGCACACGGTGACTGTCACCTATTATGAGGCGGCAGGGGATGCGCATGTGAAGATCTGGTGGGAACGCGTTGAGGCTGGCCTGCAGTGGCGGGGTGAATATTTCGCCAACTTGCACCTTCAAGGAGAGCCGGCACTCGTTCGCAACGATCCTCGCATTGCTTTCCTGTGGGGAAAGAGCGCGCCGGCCTCGGGTCTGCCAGCGGACAAGTTCTCGGTCCGTTGGTCCCGAACGGTCCGTTTTGAGGCGGGTCGTTATCGGTTCTCTGTGCTGGTCGATGACGGTGCGCGTCTGTATGTGGACGGTCAGATCGTGATCGATGCCTGGGAGAACGGTGCGGCCCGGGTTGTCAGCGGGGACATTGGGTTGCCTGCGGGGTGGCACACGCTTCAACTGGATTACTACGATGCAGGGGGGGATGCCACCATCGAATTGGCCTGGGAGGCCCTTGGTACATATCGCGGGTGGAAAGGGGCTTATTGGCCTAACCGTACTCTAACAGGGATACCGCTGGTAACTCGCGCCGACCCCGAGATCGCGTTTGATTGGGGCAACGGGGCACCTGCTCCTGATCTCCCGGCGGATGGGTTCTCTGCGCGCTGGACTCGTCAACTGGCTTTCGAGACAGGCACCTATCGCTTCCGCGTGGTGGTCGACGATGGTGTGAGGCTGTGGGTCGATGATCTGTTGGTGCTGGACGCCTGGCAGAGCGGCGCCGCGCGCGAACTTACGGCTGATGTCACGTTGGCGGCAGGCTCGCATGACCTCCGCTTGGAGTACTATGAGCAGTCGGGAGAGGCTCTGATTCATCTTACCTGGGAAAGGCTGCCGGAAGTCTTTTCCCACTGGAAGGGCTCATACTTCATGGGACGCGATCTTTCGGGGGACCCACGGATGCTGCGGGATGACCCAGGGATCGACTTCGACTGGGGCGAGGCATCGCCAGCTGTGGGGCTGCCGCATGACGAGTTCTCGATCCGCTGGGAGCGGGCCTTCACGCTGGAAGATGGCATCTACCGTATTGCCGCCCAGGCTGATGATGGCGTCAGGGTGCTCCTCGACGGGCATACGGTCATCGACGCCTGGTATATCAGCCCCGGTGACAAGGTGCACACCGTTGATGTCCTCTTGCGACATGGCACCCACCAGGTGACCGTGTTGTACTTCGAGGCCTCGGGCTACGCGAGGGTGCGTGTCACACTAGACCGTGTAGGCGATCTGCCGACTGCCACGCCTTCGCCTACACCAACAGCCTCCCCCACCTGGACGGCGACGCCGACCTTGACTCCCACGCTTACGCCTAAGCCAACGCTCACACCGACATCGACTGCAACGCCATCCCCGACGATGACTCCAACTGCAACAGCCACGCCAACGCCAACAGCTACGGTGACG
>CAYLRT010000090.1:4820-11896 GCA_964385885.1 uncultured Anaerolineales bacterium
TGATTACGGATCGAGTGTCCCGGGCCGCAGGCCCATGGGAAGAGGGGCTGGCCGTTCACACGTGCTCTGCGTGTGCACATAGGTCCCCGACGAGGGAGCATCAAGTGTTGCCTGCATGACGTCGAGAACGTGGTAGGCGAGCTCACCGCTGGTGCGGTGGGGGCGGCCAGATCGCAGGGCGTAGGCCATGTCAGCGACGCCAATGCCCCGGCTGTTCTCAACATATCCGTGGCTCAGCGGCACCAGATGCCAGTCGTCATCTCCTGCACGGCGGATGCGTACAGGCCCGCCGAACCCGTTGGGGTCCGGTACGACCAGGGTGCCTTCCGTACCGTAGATCTCGATGCGGGGTAGATTGTGATGCCATACATCGAAGCTGGTGATCATGGTCCCGATCGCACCGTTGGCGAAGCGGAACGTACTTGCTATATGGGTGGGGGTTTCTACTTCGACCACAGTTCCATAGAGGGGCTGACTGGTGATCGTGCGCTCCGGGAAGGTAGCCCGTGCCTCTCCACTGACTCGCTCGATTGGCCCCATCAGATTGATGAGAGCAGTCAGGTAGTAGGGGCCCATGTCGAACATGGGACCTCCTCCTACTTGATAGTAGAAGGCTGGACTTGGGTGCCAACTCTCGTGGCCGTGGCAGAGCATGAATGCGGTGGCTGCGATGGGTTCCCCGATCCATCCATCGTCGATCAGCTTGCGACAGGTCTGATGGCCGCCCCCCAGGAACGTATCTGGGGCACACCCGACACGCACACCCCGTTGCTGGGCAGCTTTGAGCAGGGCTTTCCCTTGTTCCCTGGTAAGCGCAAGGGGCTTCTCGTTGTGCACCGATTTCCCGGCCTCAATAGCCTGCATGGCTACGTCGAAGTGGGCTTGGGGAATGGTGAGATTGACGACAATTTGGATCTCTGGGTCAGCCAGCAACTCTTTCACACTGCAGGCGCGAGGGACGCCGTAGGCGTCAGCCTGGGCCTGTGCGCGTTCTGGGATGAGGTCGGCGCAGGCTACGACCTCCAGGATGTCGAACATCTGCTGACAGTTCTTCAGGTAAATGCTGCTGATGTTTCCGCAGCCCACGATCCCAATCCTGGTCTTTTCCATGCTTGCCTCCATGATGTCGGTGCCTTTACTTGCTGGCCCACAACATACCGCGTTCTACGATGGCGCGGGCCTCTGGCACGTCGAAATCGCTGGCTACGTGACCAAGCGATGTGTAGAAGACCCGACCCTTGCCATACATGCGTTTCCACACCACAGGCATGACCACGCCCTCAATCCACGGACAGTATTCACCGCCAAATGTGGTGGTCGCCAGCACCTCATTGGAGGGGTCCACGTGCATGTAATACTGCTCGGAATGCATGTGGAAGTCGCTGAGGCCGGCGACGATAGGATCGTCGGGGCGTGTGATGTTGACATCATAATCAATGACCCCGCCTGGGTGGGCCACCCATTGCCCCCCCACCATGAACTGGTAGTTCACGTTGTTGCGGAAGGAGTCTCCCATGCCCCCATGCCAGCCCGCGATGCCCACACCACTCTCCACGGCGCTGAGCAGGCCGCTTTCCTGTTCGTTGGTGATCGTCCCCATGGTCCAGATGGGCACGATTAGGTCCAGCGCGTGCATGAAGTCGTGGTCAAGATAGATGTCGAGTGTCGTGGCCACGGTTACCTGGTATCCCTGGGATTCCAGATAAGGCGCGAAGATTGCGGCGCATTTGTCTGGCTCATGTCCCATCCACCCTCCCCACACAATGAGGGCTTGCTTCTGTTCACTGTTCTCTGCCATGTTTTTCCTCCTGGATGAAAGATTGGATACTTACTGGCATGCAACGGGTCTGCCGCCCAAAGCAGCTGACTCTTTGATGGCGTCATAGAGGCGAGCCATGCGGAGCCCTACTTCGGGGGGACAGGGGTTGGGGAACAAACCTCGGCGTACTGCCAGGAATTGCTGCCAGGCACCTAGCGAAGGCGGCACAGTCACCGGCGTAAAATCAGGTTCCCCCTGCCACTGAACCTCGAGGAAGCCTCCCCAGGCTCCTGTCCTCAGGATTCCATCGCTGCAGAAGACGCGGATGTCTGAACTGCAGCTACGCACGGTCTCGCCACATCCGTGGAGCGTCACCAACGCGCCAGAGGCCAGCTTCGCAATCACCACGGCCATCGTCTCCACAGGCCTCCCGAAGTTGTCGGTCCAGGCTGCCACCTCCACGAAGTCCTCTCCTGCCAGATCGGCGACGGTGTTGAGCATGTGGGCTCCGGTGTCAAACATGAAGCCGCCTCCCGAGATCGCTGGATCCTGGCGCCACTTACCTGCTGTGTTGGGGCCCCAACTCTGCCAGATGGTGGCGCTGATGCTCAGCAATTGCCCCAGTTTCCCCGATCTCAGCAGTCGTACGGCCTCACGGATCTCCGGCGACAGACTGCCGTTGAACGCGACGGCCAGCAACCGGCCGGTGCGATCGCGGACATCGATAAGACTGCGGGCTTCCTCGGCGTTCATCACCATGGGCTTTTCGAGGAGCACGTCGAGCCCGGCCTCCATACATTGCTTGGCCTGATCGTGGTGATAGACATGCGGGGTGACGATGAAGGCCGCGTCTACATCATATGTGGCCAGGAGCTTGTCCAGGTCCGGTTCGTTCGGGGGCGGTGTGACCCCGGCCTCTTCAAAGACTTTCACCGTCTCTGCCAGAGCGGTCGGGGAGGGTTCGCACAGTACCGCGACCTCTGTTGTATCTCTCTGCTGCAGGATCGTCCGCAAGTGATGGCGGGCCATCCCGCCGCAGCCGATCATGGCCAATTTGACAGATTCGCTCATGAGTCTTTTGCCTCCAGTTGGGTAAATTTGCGGGTCTAGGATACAGACTTTCTGCCTTCAAGCCAGCCGGTCAAGTTGCAGATTGAAGCGGCTCTACGAAGGCTAGGGGGTTCCGTTGCAACGCAGACAGCGCCCTTTCCCAGAGGGCCTCGGCCTCCAGCAGGTGACAGGTTGCTTGGAGTACGTGTCCCGTCCGCAAGGCGGGAGGGGAGAGCAACGCAGCGACGCGATCATAGCGTTGCTCCCAGCCCTGGAAGCTGTGCGGGGTATAGGTCTTCTCATACGTAACTCCATGGTAATCGGTGATCACGTAGGTGGTGGGGGGCGCGAAGAGGTAGGGAGGAACGACACGTTCTTCGATGCCATGCATTGAGGTGTTGGGACGCAGCCCGCAACCCAGCATCAGGATCTGCCCTTGCACCTCGGGTAGCAGGCTGAAGGGCGAATGGGGACCACAGGGTGTGTCGTCCTCTTTGTGATGCTCGAGCAGATGCTTGGTTAGCGGTCCCAATGCACACACCGAGTGGGTGGGGTGGATGCTGCGGTATGTGCCCCGCCGCAGTCGGAAGGCCTCGGGGATGGCGCCAACGTTGGAGGGGGTCGTACGTACGTCGAAGAGGGGGCGCTTCGGCGTCACATAGAGATAGCTTAGGGCTGGCATGAGGAGCGTGCCCCCTGGGCCTAAAGCTTTCAGCAGTGCCTGAATCACCGTCTCGGGGCCTCCAGGTACGTAGCCCAGCGAGCTGAGCGAGCTGTGAACCAAGAGCACGCCTCCCGGGCGCACCCCCAACTGTTGGAGAGCTTCTGCGATCTCTGCCACCAATGCTGAATCCACGTCGGTGTGTCTGTTTTGGGTCCTATCTGGCATCGTCCGCCTCCGCTGCCAATTCCTGCCAACACCGATAGAGCGCGCGTGGCACGTGGAAGCAGCCTTTCCACTTGCCACCCTTGAGCGGCATGAGCACACTGCCCTGTCGCGTCAGGTACCCGTACCATTCTCCGAACTCTGGATCAGCGAAGCGTGGCCACGCATAGTCGTGAATGCGCCGGAACCAATCCCAGCAGGTGTCACACTTAGTCTCGCGGTAGGCAAGGATCAGGGCTACCAGGGCTTCAAGATGAACCCACCACAGCTTTTGGCTCCACTCGAGCTGCTGAGGGGGATGGCCATGGGCGTCCATGAAGTAGTAGAGGCCTCCGTAGTCGGTGTCCCATGCGTAGTCTAGAGTGCGGAGGATGGCCTGCGTGGCTTGTGAAGTCAGTTCAGCATCCCCGGTACGCCGGGCGACGTCGATCACGAAGGCCATGGCCTCCAGGCCGTGGCCGGGGATGAGCAGACGGCCATCGAAGCAGTCGACATGGCTACCGTCGGGGGCTACGTATTCAAAGATGAGCCCCCGTTCGTGGTCGAGGAAGCAACCCATCACCTCATCTACACATCGCTCCACCTGCTGGCTGACGAGATGATCTGGCAGCAGGCTCTCCAGTTCCAGCGTGAGGTTAGTGAGGATCATAGGCAGGGCAAACCCTTTGAGGGGACGAGTACCCGGGACCCGCTTGTTGTAGATGCCCTTGGGGTTGTCTTGCCGCCTGAGTATGTTGTGATAGGTGCGCACAGCGAGCGTCGCCGCCTGATCATCGTCGGCTGCCAGGCTGTACTGGCCAAAGGCCATTGCCGCAAAGCAGTCGGAGAAGATGTTGTAGGGCTGGACGAGGGGCGCTCCCTCCTGCGTCAGAGCGAAGTACCAGTTCCCATCGGCGTCCATGCCGTGCTCTCGCAGGAAGTCTGCCCCTAGCGATGCCATACTCAGCCATTCCTCTTGGGTTTCCAGTCGGTTGTAAAGCATGGAGAACATCCATACCTGACGCGCCTGCAACCATATGAACTTGTCCGTATCAAAGACTGTACCGTCTCGTTCGAGGCAGGTGAAATAACCACCGTGTGCATAGTCTGGCGAATGGCGCATCCAGAAAGGGATAACGTCCTTCAAGAGTGCATCGCGGTAGAGCTCTGCATAGCTCCTGAGCGTCATGGCGCTGGGTTTGGTCATGGGCTGCTCCTTGATAGACTCCCCCTAGCCTCTACGCAACCGTTCTCATGGCTGTTGCTGGGCGTGTTGTGCAAGTTTCGTGAATAGATCGCGGAAGATCGGATCCCGATGCACATGGAACGCGCTGCGGATCAGGTGGCGGCTTCTGTCGAAGCTCCAGGTGCCCTGGTCGGTCAGAATGGGGCTGTGGACCAGATGGGTCGGTGTCCATGTCTCGTTGAGCAGAAAGGCGATCGTCGAGATGTCCCATATAACCTTGGACCATGCGAAGTGGTCTGCATGATAGCTCTTGACCGTCTCCGCAAGATAGTCGCCGATGGCCCCACGGCCCGCGACGTAGCGTTCGAGCTCGGGGATGGTGGTGTGGAGGTGGGAACACACGCCCATCACGGGGATTTGGACCAGAGGTACGCCAGAATCAAGGATGACCCGAGCCGCCGCAGGGTCCTGCCATAGGTTGAACTCTCTGGTATCTGGCCAGTGAAGCGCATGACCGCCAAGCCAGACCACGACGATACGTTCGATGATACGGGGCTCCATGAGGATGGCGGAGGCGACATTTGTGATGGCCCCGATTGCTACCACGTAGAGCGGTGCCTCATCTGGGGTGCGAGCCATGGCCTTGTGGATCAGATCATGAGCGGCGTCGCTTTCGACGGGCTTTGAGGCGTCCCCAAGGTAGCGCTTCGAGCCCCGAAACACGAGCCCGTCTGGTGCTATGCTCAGGCGGTCTAACAGTCGCAGGATCTCCTGGTAGCTCCTCTCCATGCCGTCGGCGGGGCCACTGGAACGGCTGTTGTGAAACGGCGCCGCGTATAGCGCTTCGACAGTGATCTTCTCCGGCGAGAGCAGGGCGTAGACCACAGCGAACTGGTCATCGACCTCGTTGAAGGTATCGGTATCCAAAACCATATGGAGGTGCCCCTCTGGGGGGATAAGACGCTCCAGTCGTCGACTCTCTGTAAGCTTGGGAAACGTGACCATCATTGTCTCCAATCTTGGCGGTTTGGGACCAACGCGGGTTTACCCTATGCACCACGTAGCGTCATTCACCAGTTCCAATTTACCGCTCTGTGCCGACCGTATACCGGCATCCAGAATGGCCATGGCCTCGAGGTTGTGCTGCAACTGAAGCGTGGGGTGGAGCGGAGCTCCGGTCTCCAGGTGGTGGATGAAGGCCTTGGCAGGGGTGTCTTGATCCTCAGGTAAGGGGTCGCCCTCATAGACGGCATCGGGTGGGCCGTAGCCGCGTGAAGTGTAGACTTCCACGACCGTCTGATGTCTGTCGTGCTCACCCGTGCGGGTGTTGATCACCAGGGTTCCGTGGGTGCCGTAGACGATGGGGCCGGTCGGCACGCCGATGTGCCAGGTGGTCCAGCTACCCTCCAGGATGGCCAAAGCGCGTGGAAAGCGCACGGTGATGACAGCATTGTCATCGGCATCTCCGTAATGAGAGGCCAGGTTTGCCCGCATGCCGAGCGCGGCTGTCGCAGGCTCACCGATGAACCAACGTGCTAAGCACGCGCCATAACAGCAGTAATCGAGCAGAGCGCCACCTCCTGGCGCTGTTTGATGCCACCACTCAGCGCCCTTCTCGGCATCTGTGATCTGTTGTCCGTAAGCCAGTGGCCCCATCGAGGCACCGTTGCGCCACTTGACCTCAAGGATGTCGCCGATGATGCCTTCGTCGAGCAGGGCTTTCATCTTGCGGATGGCGGGCCGCCATGTCGTGGGCCAGTTTACCATGAGCTCGACGTTGTGGGCGCGGGCCGCGCGGGCCATGCGCAGCGCTTGCGACAGGTTGGCTGCCATGGGCTTTTCAGTCACCATGTGTATACCGTGAGCCGCGATGGCCTCTGCCACCTCCGCGTGGCGCGCGTTCTCGGGACAGAAGATGACGACGTCCATCGACTCTCTCTCGAGCATCTCGTGGTAGTCGTCGTAAGCCCTTGGGATTCCCGTCTCTTCGAGAGCCCGCCTCAGGTTGGCGACGCGCGTCGCGGGTTCTGTGGACTGTGAGGGGATGTCGGGCACTGTGTCGGCACAGGCGACCCACCTAACGTTGGGCAGTGCGTCGAAGGCATCGATCAAGCTGTTGACATGCATGTGGGCGAATCCGATCACGCCTACGCGATACGTCTTGGTCATAGTTATTCCCTCCATACTGTACGTTGTCTATGGACAACACGTTGTCT